>NZ_JAXDPY010000386.1:0-3666 GCF_034668105.1 Paraburkholderia sp.
GGACAACCTGTGCGAGCTCGCCCGACTTGTACTTTTCCGCGATTTTATCAAGCGAAACCGGCTTGATCTTGCCGGCCTGGCCTTCGCAGCCGAATTGCGTGAAGCGCTCGAGGCAGATTTTCATCGCAGCTTCGCGCGCCGGCTTCAGGTAGTCGCGCGGATCGAACTTGCCCGGATTGGTCGCCATGTAGCGGCGGATCGCGCCGGTGATCGCCAGACGCAGGTCGGTGTCGATGTTGACCTTGCGCACGCCGTTCTTGATGCCTTCCTGGATTTCCTCGACCGGCACGCCGTAGGTTTCCTTCATATCGCCGCCGAATTCGCGGATTTCCGCGAGCAGCTCCTGCGGCACCGACGACGAACCATGCATCACCAGGTGCGTATTCGGAATGCGTTGATGAATTTCCTTGATGCGCTGAATCGACAGGATGTCGCCCGTGGGCTTCTTGCTGAACTTGTACGCGCCGTGCGACGTACCGATCGCGATCGCCAATGCGTCGCATTGCGTCAGCTTGACGAAGTCGGCTGCCTGCTCCGGGTCGGTCAGCAACTGCTCGCGGGTCATCGTGCCTTCCGCGCCGTGGCCGTCTTCCTTGTCGCCCTTCATGGTTTCCAGCGAACCGAGCACGCCCAGTTCGGCTTCCACCGTGATGCCGATCGAGTGCGCCGCTTCAACCACCTTACGCGAGACCTCGACGTTGTACTCGTACGAGGCGACCGTCTTGCCGTCGGCTTCGAGCGAACCGTCCATCATCACGCTCGTGAAACCGCTGCGGATCGCCGCCATACATACCGCCGGCGACTGGCCGTGGTCCTGGTGCATCACGACCGGAATGTGCGGGTAGGACTCGACCGCTGCTTCGATCAGGTGGCGCAGGAACGGCTCGCCCGCGTACTTACGCGCGCCGGCCGATGCCTGCATGATGACCGGGGCGTTGACCTTGTCGGCCGCCGCCATGATCGCCTGCACCTGCTCCAGGTTGTTCACGTTGAATGCCGGAATGCCATAACCGTTTTCCGCGGCATGGTCCAGCAATTGACGCATTGATACGAGAGGCATGCTGTAACTCCTTAGATTGAAACGAATTCTGTGCCGTCGGCATCTTTTTGGGCGATTTTATCGCGAAGCAAGCTGCATACCCGTCACCCATTCCCTAAAGCGCATTTTCCTTCATGCGCGATTGGAGTCTGTGCGCCGCCTCTCGCGGGGCATGACAACCTGCTTCGCTCAATCCAGGCTGTGTCGACCCGAGTTAGCGCTTGAGCGCTTACTCGGGTCCCATGCATCGCTGTCGACCCGAGTTGGCGCTTTAGCGCTTACCCGGGTCCCATGCAACGCTGTCGACCCGAGTTGGCGCTTTAGCGCTTACTCGGATCCCATGCATCGCGCGCCGATCGAGCAGTCTGCTACTTATCCAGCCAAATCAATAAGGCTCGCCGACGCGCACGATTTTCAGCGTGTTCGTACCGCCCGCCTGGCCCATCGGCTCGCCGACGGTCAGCACCACCATGTCGCCACGCGACGCATAGCCCTTGCCGACCACGGTTTCCAGCGCCTGCTGCAACGCCGTGTCGCGATCGGTGCTGGTGTCCAGATGCAGCGACGTGACGTTGCGGTAGATCGCCATGGCCCGTTCGCTGCCCACGCGCGGCGTGAGCGCGAAAATCGGCACATGGGTCCAATGACGCGACATCCACAGCGCGGTCGAACCCGATTCGGTCAACGCGACGATCGCCTTCGCGCCCAGATGGAACGCCGTGAACAGCGCACCCATCGCGATGGACTGGTCGATACGCGTGAACGTGCGGTCGAGGAAATCCTTGTCCAGTTCCGACTGCTCCGACTTCTCCGCTTCCACGCAGATCGCCGCCATCGTTTCGATGGTCTGCACCGGGTACTTGCCCGCTGCCGATTCGGCCGACAGCATCACCGCGTCGGTGCCGTCCAGCACCGCGTTGGCGACGTCCGACACTTCGGCGCGGGTCGGCACCGGCGCGTAGATCATCGACTCCATCATCTGCGTGGCGGTGATCACGAACTTGTTCGATTCGCGCGCCATCCGAATCATGCGCTTTTGCAGCGCCGGAACTGCGGCATTCCCCACTTCCACGGCCAGATCGCCACGCGCGACCATGATGCCGTCCGAGGCGTCGAGGATGCCTTGCAGCGCCGGAATCGCTTCCGCGCGCTCGATCTTCGCGATCATCTTCGGCTTGATGCCGTAGGGCGCACCGGCGATGTTCGCGAGCTGACGGGCCATTTCCATGTCGGTCGAGTTCTTGGGGAACGAGACCGCGACGTAATCCACGCCGAGCGACATGGCCGTGCGGATGTCTTCCATGTCTTTGGCCGTCAGCGCCGGCGCGGTGAGGCCGCCACCCTGGCGGTTGATCCCCTTGTTGTTCGATAGTTCGCCGCCGACCTTCACGGTGGTGTGAATCTCACTGCCGAGCACGCGCACGACGTCGAGCACGATCAGGCCGTCGTTGAGCAACAGGACGTCGGCCGGTTTCAGGTCGCGCGGCAGATCTTTGTAGTCGAGACCGGCGCGTTGTTCATTACCGAGTTCGCACTCGGCGTCAAGAATGAACGACTCGCCGGCGACCAGCGTGATCTTGCCGTTTTCGAATTTGCCGACCCGAATCTTCGGGCCTTGCAGGTCAGCCATGATGGCAACTTCACGGCCGGCCTGGCGGGCCGCCTCGCGCACGAATTCGGCGCGCTGGCGGTGATCGTCGGCAGTGCCGTGCGAGAAATTGAGCCGCACCACGTCTAGACCTGCCTGAATCATTTTGAGCAGGATTTCCGGCGTACTGGAAGCCGGTCCGATGGTAGCGACAATCTTGGTGGCGCGATGCATGAGTCTCCTCGTCTGGATGGGATCGCTGGAAAGAGCGCTGCGAGTCGGATGCGGAGGCTGCGCACCGAAGGATGCTGCCAGGGGTTGCGCGCCGGTTGAAACCAGCGTCGCTTTATGGGGTGAAGCGGTGTTCGACACCAGCACGGGGGGTGCCGGTGGAGGGGCGAGCGCGACCTCTTCGTCCGGGAGTTCTGCGGGCGAGTGGGCGGCTTGTGCAGCGTCTGCGCTGGACAATGCCGCTGTCTCGCCGGCAGTGGTCAACTCCGCGAGCGTGAGGGGCGACCCGGATTCTTCATGTTGCTGGCTAGCTGACCCGGCCGCGGACTCCACCGCGGACTCGGCCGCTGCCGGATTGGCCGCAGAGCGCGCTTCGCGCTCCCCTGCCGGTACTGCTGCGGTATTGCCAGGCTTGCCGCCGCGTTGGCCACCGTGCTGATCGCCGTGTTGGCCACCGCGCGCTTTTGCAGACTTCGCTGAGGGGGAGCGCGTTGCCACGTTAAGCCCGCGATTCCAGAACTTCGACCGCAGGCAGTTTCTTGCCCTCGAGGAACTCGAGGAAGGCGCCGCCGCCCGTCGAGATGTAGCTAACCTTGTCGTGGATGCCGTACTTGGCGATCGCCGCGAGCGTGTCGCCGCCGCCGGCAATCGAGAACGCCGATGAGTTGGCGATCGCGTCAGCCAGCGTCCGGGTGCCGTTGCCGAACTGGTCGAACTCGAACACGCCGACCGGGCCGTTCCATACGATCGTGCCGGCCTTTTCCAGTTGTGCCGCGAGCACCTTGGCGGTTTCCGGCCCGATGTCGAG
>NZ_JAXDPY010000387.1:0-9437 GCF_034668105.1 Paraburkholderia sp.
GCCGTATTCCGCGAGCCGGGATGCGCGGACACGGCACCACGAGACGTGAAAAGCCGCGAGCAGCAGGCCGACGAGTGGTTTGCCCTCGCCGAGCAATTGACGGATACCGACCCTGTGGGTGCGGAGCCCGCTTATCGGAAAACGGTCGAACTGGCTCCTTAGGCATCTGAACGCTTATCGCAGACTCATCGGGTGACGACTTCCAATTGGAGCGGACCGCTGTCAGCAGCCATCGCGGTCCGCTCAACCCGTTCAATCGCCGCAATCAAACTCGAGATTTCAACGGGCTTCATCAGGTAATCATCGAAGCCGGCCGCTTTTGCTTCCTCGACGTCCGTGTCCCGGCCGTATCCACTGAGCGCGATTAGCCGGATGGGCGGTAGCCCTGATAGGCGTCGTATCAAGCTGACGAGTTGAATACCGCTCAAGCTACTCGACCAGGCGGTTGGGCGCCGTGAGTCCGTTCAGTGAGAGTTGGAGCAGCTTCGCCCCTTAGCGGTCAAACTCCTTCGTCTGCTCCGCCTCTTCGAACTTTTTGCCAAATCCCGTGGGCACAAGAATGAGAGACCTGTCGGTCGGGTCGTGCTTTTCAAGCAACGTGAACGCTTCTGAGATGATTTTTTGCACGTCCTGCCGCAACATTGTTACATCGAACGGTAGGTATGCCGCGAAAGGGTCCCAATCGAAGCAGCCAACGACCACGGTATTCCAGGCGTCGTGAGATAACGTCGCCATAAACTGAACCAACCCCTCAAGCGCGGTAATCGAATTCATCAGCAGGCCAAATGGGGGGCGCCCGAGCTTCTGGCAGCGAATGGCCAGCGCGCGGTTGGCAGCTGCCGCGTTATACCCGCAGCACTCGACGGCATCTTTTGCAGGCGCTATACCGCGAGCTTTGAAAGCGTCCCGGAAACCGGTGATACGCATCTCAGTCGCATATTCATTGGCGACCCCACCGAACAGGACCAGCTCATCCGGTGAATGGCCACGCGCCAGCAATTTCTCAATCAACACCCCGGTTATCTCCGCCGCTCCTTTGCGATGGTCTGTAACAACGGACGGCGCTCCGTCGCCTGGCAGGTCGAGATTGATGGAAGGCACACCCGCTGCCGAACAGAGGGCGTTCAACGGCGTCGGGTTTCGCACACCGGCGATGAAGAGCAACTCGACGCGTTGCGACAGAAGTGTTTTTGTGACATTCACTTCGACGGCAGGGTCACGCTGGGTACCTACGACTATCGGACAGAGACCTCGGCTACGAGCCAGGTCTTCAAAGGTCTGAGCGAGCCCTGCAAAAAAGCGGTTTCGGTAGTGCGGAAGAACCATCCCTGCGAGCCCCGAGCGTGACAGCCGAAGCCCTCGCGCTTTCATGTTGACGTTGTACCCGAACTCACGGGCACATTCGAGAATTCGATTCGCTGTCTCCTCCTTGATGCGGTAGCGGGCCCAATTGCCGTTCAGGACCATGCTCACTGTTGAAGTTGAAGAACCGGTCTTCTCTGCGATGTCGTAAATCGTGGACTTGCGTCCTGGGTTGCTGCTTGCCATCAACGTTGCTCCGAGGCATTTCCGCCGTTCATGTGCTCTAAAGGTAACCGTTTTCGTAAAAGGTGCCATACCCGGGTAACTCCGGGTCGACCGCCTTGCTGAATAGATTCAGCATACACCTACCCGCCTTGCTGAATGGATTCAGCAACACTGCAAAACGTACGAGCGGGCTTTCCTAACACTCATCGGCCGTCTGCCGGGTAGGTCGGGCGTCCAACGGAGGAGACATGTTCAAGAACATCATCCGTACCTTGGGCGCAAGCGCAATCGCGCTCGCTTTGACGACAAGTTTTGCGTCGGCCTCACCCGACAAACCGGTAATCGGCGTGGTCGTGAAGATTGGCGGAATTCCATGGTTCAACGCCATGGAAGCGGGTATCAAGAAGCGCGCTGACCAGCTCGGCGTCAAGGCGTTCATGGTCGGGCCGACGAGCGCTGACCCTGCGCTTCAGGTGCGTGCCATCGAGGACCTGATTGCGCAGCATGTAGACGTCATCGGCGTCGTACCAAACGACGCACAGGTGCTGGAACCTGTTCTTCAGCGCGCCCGGGCAGCGGGTATCAAGGTCATCACGCACGAGTCCCCGAAGCAGCAGAACGCTGATTGGGATTTTGAACTGGCCTCGGTCAAGGGGTTTGGCGATGCTTACGGAAAACGCCTCGGTGAGGCGCTGGGCGGAAAAGGCGAATATGCAGTGTTCGTCGGGTCGCTGACTGTACCGCTGCATAACGCGTGGGCGGACGCGGCAAACGCCTATATCAAAGCCAACTATCCCGGGATGACCCTCGTTGGGGACCGTTACGGTGTCGCTGAAGACGTGGACGCGTCGCGCAAAACTGCGCTCGACCTGATGCGCGCCCATCCCAACCTGAAAGGCATCCTTGCGTTCGGCAGCCAGGGCCCAATTGGAGCAGCTCGCGCCGTTGCCGAGCAGCAGGCGAAAGGAAAGGTTCTGGTTCTCGGGCCGTTCTCGCCAGGACAAGGCCGAAAGCTCGTTCACGATGGCGTGCTGAGCGGCGGATACATGTGGAATCCGGAAGTCGCTGGCGAAGTGTTTGTAACGCTGGGTGTGATGCTCGTAAAGGGTCAGCCGATTAAAGACGGCACGAATATCCCGGGTCTGGGCGTTGTTCATCCCGATGGACACAACCTGATTGTCGACAACCTGGTGGACCTCAACGCCAAAACCGTCGACGACCTCGCAAAGTTGGGCCTCTGACGACAATCCTTTGGTCGAACGGGTGAGCGCGGCTGTAACGCCGCTCACCTGGAAGTTACCGCTACGACGACTCATCTGGTCTCCAGCCGGTCGCGTGCAAGTACCATCGGAGCGTTTCCATGAGTCATCCAGCTTCCACCAATACCCTTGGTTCTCAGCGAGGGGTTGCGAACACGGCATCGGCCGCGCTCGACGCGGACCGTGCGCCACTGCTCAAGCTCGAGAACATCTCCAAAATCTTCGGTGGCGTTAAGGCGCTGCGGGCCGTGAAGTTCGACGTCATGCCCGGCGAGGTCCTCTGCCTCGCCGGCGAGAATGGCTGCGGCAAGAGCACCATCATCAAGATTATCAGTGGGGTCTATCAGCCGGAACCAGGCGCGGTGATGCTCATGGATGGTGAGTCAATCGAAGGTCTGGACCCGGCGAGAGCCCGTGACCTCGGTATTCAGGTTATCTGGCAAGACCTGGCGCTTTTCCCCGAGATGACCGTTGCGGAAAACATCGCTTTCGAGCAGAACCTGGGGGCTCGTCCGCGCATCGTTAGCTACGGGAAGATGAAGGAGGCGGCACGTCGAATTCTTGAGCGGCTCGGCGTTTCCATCGACCTCAACCGTTCGGTTCGCTCGCTGTCCATCGCACAGCGGCAGGTGGTGGCAATCGCCAGAGCGCTTGTTCGTGACGCGCGACTTGTCTTCATGGACGAGCCGACTGCCTCCCTCAGCCACGCTGAGACTGAAGCTTTGCTGAAAATTGTCCGGCGACTTTCCGCGGATGGCATTGCCGTGGTTTTCGTCAGCCATCGGCTCGCTGAAGTGCTGGATGTCTGCACTCGCGTGACCGTTTTCCGTGATGGGCAGTATGTCGGCACGTTTCCCACCGAAGGGATGACACAAACCCGCCTCACGGAATTGATGACAGGCCGCACTTTCGACTACGAAGTACGCACCACAGACCTGACAGACGCGCCCGTTGTGCTCGAGGTACAGGGGCTGTCACGCGCCCGTCAATACCATGACGTGTCCTTCAAAGTGCGACGGGGCGAGATTCTTGGTGTCACGGGACGCCTTGGCGCAGGAAGAACGGAAGTTGCATTGTCGCTCTTCGGAATGACACGCCCAGGTGCGGGCTCCATCCTGCTAGACGGCAAAGCCCTCTCGGTACGCACAAATCGTGATGCTATCCGCGCAGGCATAGCCTATGTCTCTGAAGACCGTCTCCAACTCGGACTCGTACAACCGCAATCAATTGGCGACAACACGGTGGCGGCGGTACTCGACGACCTTCTGGACGGTACCCATCTCATCGCCGCCAAAAAACGAAACGCATTGATTCAAGACTGGATTCAACAACTGGCCGTGAAAATCGGGAAGCCGGACGATGCGGTCTCCACACTGTCGGGCGGCAACCAGCAGCGCATCGTGCTCGCCAAGTGGCTGGCAACAAACCCGAAGCTTCTGATTCTGGATTCACCCACCGTAGGCGTCGACGTCGGCGCCCGGGCTGGCATATTCGCCATCATTCACAAGCTCGCTTCTGAGGGAATGGCCATCTTGCTTATCTCGGACGAGATTCCGGAGGTCTACTTCAACTCCGACCGGATTCTGCACATGCGCGACGGACGCATTGTCAAAGAGTACGTGCCGGGAACGACAACGATGGAACAAATCGAGCGAGACGTCCATGCCTGATTTTCGCAAACTCGGAATCGGTTCGATCGAGGCCCTGCTGATTCTCGTTATCGCCATCATGGTGATTGGCCTCAGCCTTTCAACCTCGACATTCCTTACCGCGCCGAACCTGTTCGACCTGCTCAACCAGAGTTCCGTCAACATCCTTTTTGCAGTCGGGCTGCTGGTCGTGCTAATTGCGGGCGGCATCGATATTTCATTCGCCGTCGGTGCATCGGTGGTTCAGTACCTCACTGCATTGACCGTGATGCGACTCGGCGGTGGCAATTGGGCACTCGGTTTCATCGTGTCTGCATTCTTCGGATTTCTGCTTGGCGCCATCAACGCCACGATTATCTACAGGTTTCGCATCGTCTCCATTGTGGTGACGATTGCCACGTTCAACGTGTTCTTCGGTGGATTGATGTTTCTCACGGGCGGGGTATCTATCTACGACTTGCCAGACTGGTGGACGGACAGAGTCTCCCTCATCCATTTCACCACCGCGAGTGGCAATGCGAACCTCGCACTGCCTGTGGCCGTGATGGTCGTTATGGTCATCGCAACCTGGTTTCTGCTGCGACGCACGACAACCGGCCGACAGCTCTACGCAATGGGCGACAACCCGGAGGCAGCGCGTCGCGTGGGAGTCAACATAGGCGCAATGCATTACATCGCCTTCGGCTGGCTCGGCATGATGGCTGGCATTGCCGGGCTGATGCAAGCTCACTACGTGCAGGAAGTAGTTCCGAACGCGTTTTACGGACGTGAGCTGGATGTGCTCGCTGCCGTAGTGCTCGGTGGTGCAAGGTTAGGCGGCGGGCGCGGCACGATTCTCGGCGCAATCCTCGGCATCCTCCTGACGGCCATCACCGCCAACGGCTTGAACCTGCTTGGCATCTCGCCGTATGCGTTCAAGATGATTATCGGAGCCATCATTCTCATCGCCATTACCTTGTCGAGTGGCGGCTTCGCCAAGCTCGTGGGTGCGCGATTCACGTCACCAGGCGTAAAGGCCTCGTCATGAACACGTCTACATCTCATCGTTCGGCCGCGCCGCTTGTGCCAGCGGACGTCGCCGGGTTGCTTGGATTCCTCGTCCTGGTTATCGCAGTCCTGAGTTTCGCATCAGACCGATTTTTCTCGGTGAGCACTTTCGTCTCGGTGGCGTTCCAGTTGCCGGAACTTGGCTTCTTTACGCTGGCCATGTTGATGCCCCTGATTTCCGGTGGCTTCAATCTCTCGGTGACTTTCACTGCGAACATTTCCGGCCTGGCGATGGCGTGGGTGCTTCGTACATACGGTGGAGCGGATGCCGGCGCCATGGCCATCATCCTCGGCATTGCTGCCGCACTGGCTACGGGCGCCGCTGCCGGTTGGGTGATGGGAGCTGTCATTGCCCGCACAGGAGCAAGCCCAATCCTCGTCTCTTTGTCAATGATGATTTTCTTGCGCGGACTGGGCGAATTCCTCACACGTGGAGGTGACATCTCCGGGTTCCCGCCGTTTGTGCGCGAAATGGGCAACGGTGTCTTCCTCGGCGTACCCATTCCCTTGCTGATTTTTCTCGGCTGCGCATTACTTTGGCACGTTGTGATGACGAAGTCGCGGCTGGGCTTCGCCACACGCATGATTGGGTCGAATCTCGAGGCGACGCGATACTCCGGCATCCAGACAACGCGTGCGGTTACCCGAATCTACATGCTATCGGGGTTGATGTGCGGCATTGCGGGCGTGGTGATGGCCGCCCAGTTCAATTCGGTTCGCGTGGGCCATGGCGAAGCATTTCTCCTCATCTCCGTGCTGGCCTGTTTCCTGGGACGCGTTGACCCGTTTGGTGGCTTCGGCCGCGTGGTACCGGTCGTCATCGCTCTCGTGATTCTCCAGGTCATTGCTTCTGGCCTCAATCTGCTGGGCGCCAATCAGCATCTGGCGACTGCGTTGTGGGGTGTCTTCCTGCTTGCTGTGATGCTCTTCCGTTGGGCGTGGGCGAACGGCATTTCGAAAACTTTGGTCCGCAAGCGCGTGACCACAACTGAAGGAGTTACACAATGAACAAGCTCGGCGTACACGCACTGGTTTGGGCTGGCGACCTCACGCCGGAGTCGACGCGCAAGGTTTTGAGTTCGACGAAGGAAGCTGGCTTCGACCTTGCGGAACTGTCGCTGCATGGTCCGAAAGTTATGGACTTCGCCCTCACGCGAGACCTGCTGCAAGAGTTCGGGCTTGAAGTTGGTTGCTCCCGCGGCCTGACGTTCGAAGCAGACGTGTCGAGTGAAGATGCTGCAACGGTCGCTCGCGGGGTGGCGATGCTTGAGGAGGCAATCACTATCACCTCGGAAATCGGCGGCAAATATTTCGGCGGCATCCTGTACGGCGCGATGGCGAAATACAGCGCGCCGGTCACCAAAAAAGGCCGTCAAAACGCAATCGACTCCATCAAGCGCATCGCAGATTTTGCGCTCAGGAAGGACGTGAAGCTAGGCCTCGAAGTCGTCAATCGCTACGAAAGCAACCTGCTCAACACAGCATCTCAGGCATTGGCATTGATTGACGAAGTCGGCGCGCCAAACGTCGGTGTTCACCTCGATACGTATCACATGAACATCGAGGAATCCGACTTCATGCAGCCGGTTCTCCGGTGCGGCGACCGCCTTGCTTACGTCCATATCGGCGAGAGCAATCGCGGATACCTCGGCTCGGGGACCATCGATTTCTCGCAGTTCTTCCACGCGCTCGCGATGGTTAACTACAGAGGTGTTGTCACGTTCGAGAGCTTCTCGTCGACGGTCGTCAACGAACAACTGTCCAACGCTCTGGCTATCTGGCGCAACCTGTGGGACGACGGCATGGACCTGGCAAAGCATGCGCGAGAGTTCATGGCTGGCGGAATCAACGCCGCGGCAATGGCGAAGGCGCATCACTGAACGCGTCGTGCACGTAGCGCGGCATCAGACGTGTCGGGATTCTGAAACACGGGCTGCAACGTGGCGTCGGCGAGCGCAATGCACGCGCTCCCGACGCCTGAAAAAATATCTGGATGATGTCCATGATTGAAGACCGTTATTTGAGCCGGCTGCGCCAGTTGACCACTGGCGGACGTCGCCACATTCTCGGACTGGTCGGCGCGCCGGGAGCCGGCAAGTCGACCCTTTCCCAGGCAATCCTCGATGCCTTCCCTGGCAAAGTTGTGATTGTCCCGATGGACGGGTTTCATCTGGCGAACGCGGAGCTTGTACGCCTCGGTCGGGCATCTCGTAAAGGTGCCGAAGATACATTCGACAGCGCAGGCTATGTCGCGCTGGTGCGTCGGCTGCGCGAGCAGCGTGATGACGAAACGGTCTACGCACCTTCTTTCCGCCGCGAGATAGAAGAGCCCATCGCCAACGCAATTCCGGTCGCGCCCGATACACCGCTCGTCATCACCGAAGGCAACTACCTTCTGTTCGAGCACGGCCACTGGAAGGGTGTCCGGCCCCTGCTCGACGAAATCTGGTACGTCAACGTCGACTCGGCTCTGCGCCAGCAACGGCTCGTCGGCCGTCACATGAGCTTCGGTCGTGACGAGGGCGCAGCAAAGCAATGGGTTGAGCAGACCGACGAGGTGAACGCGCGGTTGATTGATGCCACGCGAGACCGGGCGGATGTCCAGTTCCACTGGTCGTCGTAAGGCGGGCCAGTCCGGACCGACGCGCAGAAGTTATTGCGCTGCGCGGCCGGTTCTGATGCGGATTTCTGGCGAAACTAACGAGACGACATGATGGACACAATCGAGCGCTGGAAGCTTGGCTGGGACTACGGCGAGGCGGAGGTCCAATCACTGGGTGGCATGCTCGCACCTGTGCGTTTTGACATCGGCGAAGGACGCTCTGTCTCTCCCATGCAGGTGGCCGCCTGGACCGATGACGGCCGCCAGCATGGACTTATGCGTGCGCTGCGCGGTGAATGGCCCTGTCTGCCGTTTGGGATGGTTGAAGCGCCTGCGGGCCTTCCCGCTGAGTTTGGTCATCGCGAGGCCAGTGACGGCTGGGTCCACGGGTACGGTGCAAATCACATGTGGACACTGGTGAAACAGACCGCCCACATGCTCTTGCTTCAAATCGCGTATCCGGCCGACAGTGCAATTGAAAAACTTGAGCGTAAGGTCGAAGCGGACCCGAATACGCCCGCCTTGCTGGTTTCGCTTACCGTGCATGCCCGGGGCGACGTCGTGATGCCGTTCGCTCTGCATCCGACTTTCGCCATCCCCGACGGAGGCGTGGAGGTTATTGCCTGCTCCAGCCAGTCCATCTATAGCTATCCGGTCCCGCAGGAACCCGGCATCTCGCAGATTCTGCCGAACCGTGCGTTCGCGTCTCTGGCAGAAATCCCGACGACGAAAGGTTCGATGAACGCTTCTCGACTGCCATTGGCGGAAAGCACCGAAGAGCTGATGCAGATTTCCGGATGTCAACCACCTTTTATCTTGCGGTATCCGGAGGAGCGTGCGCAGGTGAGCCTCAACTGGAATGCCAGCGAGCTGCCCGATGCCTTGCTGTGGATTAGCAACGGTGGGCGAACTCACGAACCCTGGTCGGGACGACATTTCGCTGTGGGTGTCGAGTCAGCCAACAGCTTTTTTGACCTGGGTCGGGTGGTGATTCCTCCTGCCAGTCACCCGCTCGCCGACCGTTTCGGATTGGTTTTCCGGGCAAGCGCGCCGCGGACAATCACGTACCGGTTGTCGGCACGGGCACTGTGAAATTGAGTTCGCTTTCTTAAGCTGTGGCGCGCGCCCGCTTTGGCCACGACGCGTGCAGGCTAGAAGAGGCGTAGGGGGTTTAATCATGCCGCGCTCGAAATCAAGAAAATCCCACGTTCAAGTGCCCCGCCACCACAAGCGCCCATCATCGCGACGCAACTGCTGAGCTTCGTCACATGGCGGTGGGTGTTTGCTCTCGTAGCGCTCCCCGGACTGATACTCGGTCTGATTATGTTCTATGTCATTCGCGAGCCGAAGGTG
>NZ_JAXDPY010000388.1:0-6657 GCF_034668105.1 Paraburkholderia sp.
TTTTTGGCATTCATTGTCGTGGCGCCGCGCGCGGTTGAGTCGGGACGTGTGCGCATCGTAGCAGCGCGATTGCGCGAAACGTTTCAGGCTGGAATGAAACGGCAAGATTCCGGAGATGAAGGACGTCTGCCAGTCGTCATCGTAAGCGCAGGCGGGTGGGTCGCAAAACGAGCAATTCTCACGCTGATGTGAGAAAAATTACGATGAGATTGACGCGTTGGAAGGCAAGATAAAAGGCCCGTGAGAGGGGCGTACGAAAGAATGTGAGTTATTTTGCGAAAAACAGGCGCACGGGGACGTTGACGGCAGCGCCGCTGGCGCGAGTACAGCCGGCCCCTCCACACTGGCTCAGGCCGGTCGAATGCAGTGTGCCCGCGCTGGCTTAGGCGAGTCGAATGCAGGCTCTCAATAGAAACGGGCGTGCCTTCGAAAGAGCACGCCCGCCGCTTCATTCATGCCGATGCCAGCTAGCTGGATCGGACCGCCCGCCCAAGCCATTGCTTCAAGGTGGGCCATGCGCCTGTCGTTACGCCGACGAACCCGGCGCACCCCAGCTCAGCCAGCCCTCAATGCGGAATCATCCCCTGCAGGAAGTTCTGCTGCACCCAGACCAGTATGCCGAGAATCACCGTCAACAGAATCGAGTGCTTGAAGGTCTTGGCGAACACGACGCCTTCCTTGCCTTTGAGTTCGGTGGTCGCCACGCCGGTCGAGATGTTTTGTGGCGAGATCATCTTGCCCATCACGCCGCCCGACGAATTGGTCGCCGCCATCAGGATCGGGTTCAGGTTCAACTGATTGGCCGCCACCACCTGCAGGTTACCGAACAGCGCGTTGCCCGACGTGTCACTGCCGGACAGGAACACCGCGACCCAGCCGAGGAACGCCGACACCAGCGGAAAGAACGCTCCGACCGACGCCGCACCCAACCCCAGCGTGTAGGTGAGCCCCGAGTAGTTCATCAGATACGCGAGGCCGACGATGGTCGCCACCGTCAGAATGGCGATGCGCGTCTGAACCCACGTGTCGACGATGGCCGCGCCGAATTCACGCGCGCTCAGTTTTACCATCAGCGCCGTGATGATCGCGGCGACCAGAATCGCCGTGCCGGTCGCAAGCGGCTGGAAGTCCCACACCGCGCCGTACGGCGTGTTGTACAGCGTGATGAACACGGCCTTGTCGAGCCCCGGCCACAGCACCTTGACATCGCCGATCAGGAAAACCTTTGCGATGGTCCACACGATCACCACTACCGAGACGATGATCCACGGATACCAGCCCTGGGCGCCGCCGATCTTGCCGCGCACCTCGGCGACACGGTCGATATTGATCGCGAATTTCGGATCGACGGCGGGTTTCCAGACGCGTAGAAACGCAATCGTGAGGACCAGCGACACCATCGACGACAACACGTCGGTCAAGCTGTAGTTCACGTAGTTCGAGGAGACGAACTGCGTCAGCGCGAAACTCGCGCCGGACACCAGCAGCACCGGCCATACGCGCAGCATGTTGCGAAAACCCGCATACACCCCGATCACGTAAAAC
Source organism: Paraburkholderia sp. (assembly GCF_034668105.1). Taxonomy (GTDB): domain Bacteria; phylum Pseudomonadota; class Gammaproteobacteria; order Burkholderiales; family Burkholderiaceae; genus Paraburkholderia. Next base: position 1,546 of record NZ_JAXDPY010000388.1, read on the forward strand.
GGCAGCAGGAAGGCGAAGAACGGCAACTGCCGGCCTACCATCTTGGCGAGCGAATCGGCCGGCAGGTGCGTGACGGCGCCGAGCACGGTGATCGGCACACCGAGCGCGCCGAACGCAACCGGCGCGGTATTGAAGATCAGCGTGAAGGTGAGTGCTTCGAGGGTGGGAAAGCCGAGCAGGATCAGCAGCGAACTGGTGATCGCGATCGGTGTGCCGAAGCCGGAAATCCCTTCGAGCAACGCGCCGAACGAAAAGCCGATCACGACCAGCACGACGCGCCGGTCGTTCGGCAGGTTGTCGATCATCCACATGCGAAAGGCCGCGAAGCGGCCCGAGCGCTGCGAGATGTTGTAGAGCAGGATCGCCGCGAACACGATCCACATGACCGGCCAGCAGGCGAAGACCGCGCCGGCGACCACGGAATTGACCGCGAGCCCGACCGGAAACTGCCACACGAAGATGGCCACGATCAGGCCGACGATCAGCCCCGCGAGCGAAGCCTGCCAGGCGGGCCGGCGCGCCCAGCCGAGCAGCAGCAGGACGACGATGATCGGTAGCGCGGCGACCAGGAATGACGGCAAGAGTGAATTGCCGACGGGAGTGAGTAGCTGGTGAAACATCCACGTCTCCTTCGTTGTTGTTCGAACTCGACGCGGGACTATGCACTGCGGGCGCGTCGGTCTGGTAGGACGGATGGGCGCTGTCGGCGCGTCGAAGACGTGCCGGGGCGCTTATCTAAACAGGTACTGCATGCGTGTGGCTTCCCAAAGCATAGAGCCCGGGCGTCAGGCGTCAAGAAGGGAAACTACGGGCGCGAGGAGAAAGGGCGCCGGTGAATCGCTGACGCGAGCGGCCCGCGTTGCTCGCGCCACGAGGCGCGCGAGGCCGACTCGGCGCGGCAAGGACCATGCTGGCGGGCTGGCCACCGCTGGGGCAACGCGGAACGCGTGCGTTATGCGGCATAGACCGGTTCCGTGCCTGGCCAATACGGGCATGGGACGCTCGACGCCGAAGCCCGTCAGCGAGTTCCGGCTGCGACACTCAGTGATAGTGGCCGTGGCCACCACCCCATCCGCCATGTCCGCCCCACCCGCCGTGGCCGCAGCAATAGCCGCCGAAACCGAAGCCGATGGAGACCGACGGCCCGTACCAGCCAGGATACCCGTAGTAAGCGGGATACACCGGCGGATAGTAGACGGGATAAGCCGGCGCCACATAGGCGGGTGGCGGGGCCGCAACCGCATACGTGGGCGGCGGGCTCTGCTGGGCATACTGCGCCTGCTGCGCCTGAGACTGTTGCTGCCCCTGCTGCCCTTGCTGCGCCGCCTGCGCATCGGGTGGCCCGACCTGCACGTCCTGTTGTGCCGCGCCTGCCGGGACAGTGGCGTAATACGGGTAGTAGCCGGCCGGATAGTAACCGTAAGGGTAATAGCAGCCGGACAACGTCAGCATACAGACCGCGCCGGCGAGCGCCAGGCTCGTTTGTGAAATACGTGGGAAACGTGAGAATCGACGCGGCAGGCGCGTACCGATCGCGCTAGCCGTGTTGAAGAGACGGGACTTCATGACGCGCTCCTGTTTTAATCGGACGCCGCCATTCGGGGCGTCATGGCTTGAGCTTACGCCGCCCCAGCGCCAACAGGATTGCAAAACCGTAACGGCTTATTTCACCTCATTGCAGACTGTTTTGCGAAGCAACCGGTGTGGCCGGGATTGCTTTCGTCCCCCGGCCACACGCCCGTCACTGATAGGCGTCCCAGGCTGCTGCGCCCGCAACCCGCCCCTTACTGCCGCTGGTAAATCTCGGCGCCTTTCTTCATGAACTCGATCGACTTCACTTCCATGCCTTTCTTCAGCGCTTCGTCGTCGGTGACGCCTTGTTGCGCGGCGAATTCGCGCACGTCCTGGGTGATTTTCATCGAGCAGAAGTGCGGGCCGCACATCGAACAGAAGTGCGCGACCTTGGCCGAATCCTTCGGCAGCGTTTCGTCGTGGAATTCGCGCGCCTTGTCCGGGTCGAGACCGAGATTGAACTGATCTTCCCAACGGAATTCAAAGCGCGCCTTCGACAACGCATTGTCACGCACCTGCGCGCCCGGATGACCCTTTGCCAGGTCGGCGGCGTGCGCGGCGAGCTTGTAGGTGATGATGCCCGTCTTGACGTCGTCCTTGTTCGGAAGCCCGAGGTGTTCCTTCGGCGTCACGTAGCAGAGCATCGCCGTGCCGAACCAGCCGATCATGGCGGCGCCGATGCCCGAGGTGATGTGGTCGTAGCCAGGCGCGATGTCGGTGGTCAACGGTCCGAGCGTGTAGAAGGGCGCTTCGTCACACCATTCCAGTTGCAGGTCCATGTTTTCCTTGATCAGTTGCATCGGCACGTGGCCGGGGCCTTCGATCATGGTCTGCACGTCGTGCTTCCACGCGATTTGCGTCAGCTCGCCCAAGGTCTTCAGTTCGCCGAGTTGCGCTTCGTCGTTCGCATCGTAGATCGAGCCGGGACGCAGGCCGTCGCCGAGCGAGAAGGCCACGTCATACGCCTTCATGATTTCGCAGATGTCTTCGAAGTGCTCGTACAGGAAGCTTTCCTTGTGGTGAGCCAGGCACCACTTCGCCATGATCGAGCCGCCCCGCGAGACGATACCGGTCATGCGCTTCGCCGTCAGCGGCACGTATTGCAGCCGCACGCCCGCGTGGATCGTGAAATAGTCGACGCCTTGCTCGGCCTGTTCGATCAGCGTGTCGCGGAAGATTTCCCACGTCAGGTCTTCGGCCTTGCCGTTGACCTTTTCCAGCGCCTGATAGATCGGCACCGTGCCGATCGGCACCGGGCTATTGCGGATGATCCATTCGCGCGTTTCGTGGATGTGCTTGCCGGTGGAGAGATCCATCACCGTGTCGCCGCCCCAGCGGATCGCCCACGTCATCTTGTCGACTTCCTCGCCGATCGAGGAGGTCACCGCCGAGTTGCCGATGTTCGCATTCACCTTCACGAGGAAGTTACGGCCGATGATCATCGGCTCGCTTTCCGGATGGTTGATGTTGTTCGGGATGATCGCGCGGCCGCGGGCCACTTCTTCACGCACGAATTCCGCCGTGATTTCCTTCAGCCCGTCGGGACCGAATGCGCTCGCGCCGAACGCCTGGCCCGGGTGCTGGCGGCCCATCATCGCGGCGAGCTTTTCGCCGTTCGGACCGCTCGTCTTCAGGCTTTCCAGGTACGCGGCGCGCTGCTGGTTCTCGCGAATCGCGATGTATTCCATTTCCGGCGTGATGATGCCTTTACGCGCGTAGTGCATCTGCGAGACGTTCTTGCCGGCGACTGCGCGGCGCGGCGTGCGGTGCAGGCCCTGGAAGCGCAGCTCGGCGGTCGCGGTATCGGCGGCGCGTTCGCGGCTGAAGTCGCTCGACAGACCCGTCAGCGCTTCGGTGTCGCCGCGCTCTTCGATCCAGGCTTGACGCAGCGCGGGCAGGCCGGCGCGGATGTCGATCTTGGCTTCCGGATCGGAGTACGGGCCCGACGTATCGTAGACGAAGACCGGCGGATTCTTCTCGCCGCCGAAGCTATCCGGCGTGTCGGCTTGGGAGACTGCGCGCATCGGCACGCGGATATCGGCTCGGGAGCCGGTCACGTAGACCTTGCGGGAATTCGGCAGCGGGGCGACAGCGGCGGCGTCGACGTGGGCGTCGGCGGAAAGGAATTTCGGATTGGCGTTCATGCGGATCTCCTCGGTCGACCGGAGCTGGCGCTTTAGCGCCTTACTCCGGTCCCATGCAACTTGTTGCGGTCGACGAGAGTGGGTGCCAGGCACCGACTCCAGTCCCATTCGGGGCCGCTAAGCAGGAGACGAGACGGAAGTTGTCGGAAATCGCGAGAAGTGAGGCGATAAAGCTGGAGTGCGAAATCCGTACGCTTCCCTGCGCTGGCATTATCCAGATCAGGTTCAAAGGGTATTTCTCACCCACGCAACACGGACCTCCAACCTCCGTGCGACGCAGGACCCCCGCGTTAGCAGCGCACACGATACACCGCTCGGGCGCTGCTTGGCAACCCGTCTTGAAAAAGTCAGATGTCGGAGTAACGCCGGTCAGCCGCGCAGTATTCTTGTTGTGAGAGGGCTGCCGGGTGCGATGCGGTGCGGAAATCTGAAGTGCGAGCGGGCTTGCGTTACAGCGTGAAATCGTCGGCGGCTTCGGGCTGAAACAGGATCTTATCGAGCTTCAGCACTTTCTCCGTGCCGCTCGGCGGCGTGAAGCGGATGCGTTCGCCGCGCTTGGCGCCGAGTAGCGCGAGACCGACCGGCGAAAACACGTTCAGGCGCCCTTGCGCGAAGTCCGCATCGGGCGGATAGACGACCGTCCAGGTCATCTGCTCGCCGCTGGTTTCGTCGACCAGCGTGGCTTGTGAATTCATCGTAACGATGTTCGCGGGGATGTCGCGCGATTCGACGATCACGGCACGTTCCAGGACGTCGTCGAGCATGTCCTGCAATCTTGCGTCGGCACCGGGCGCGGCCGCGTGCTTTTCAAGCCGGGCGACGTCGAGTTCGGTGAGGTAACAGGTTTTCGCCTTTTTCATGACGGGTTCTCCAATTGATCTGCATATAAGGGAATGACGTGCGGATGAGATCAGCCCGGAGCCCGACGACGTGGCCCCGGTGATGGAGGGAGCAACGTCAGATCGGGCGCCGGGCGGCGAGAAGCGGGAGCGTTCGGAACGGCTGGCTGGGATGCGGCATCGACACGTCCGTGCGCGCGCAACCGGTGGCGCGGCGGGGGCGCAAGCGATTAAAGGCACGGGAGATCGGAAAGCGCATCGGGGTAGCCGGCAGAGAGAAAGAAGTTTGGGTGAGCGCCGGAAAGAAAGCTTGATCGGCGCAATCGAAAGGTGAATGTTAGCACGGGCCGGGTGTCTCCTTAATTGCTGCCCGAGGGGGGCCGTGTGCACGGGGTGCGGTGGCCACGGGCGCGGATGTCGCGCTTCAGGCGAACAACGGCGCGACGGCGCGCGACGCGTTGGCCGAGCGTTTTGTCGATAGCGGCGGGCGGGTGTTTCGTGCCGCCAGTGACGGGCACTACCGGGTCGGCCGCGACGGCGGAGTGTTGTCGCTTGCG
>NZ_JAXDPY010000389.1:0-13644 GCF_034668105.1 Paraburkholderia sp.
GTGGTGGCCGTTACGATCTCCACCGCGTTGTCAGGCTGCGGTGTGTTCTGCGGCGGCGCGGGTGGAAGCGGTGGTGGCTTTGCCGGCGGTTGCGCAACCGGCGTGCGGTTCTAGTCCGGCGTGCCTCAACGCATCAGTTTCGCGACGGCCCTCGTGAACCGGTATCTTCACCCCGCCGCCAACGGCCAGCGCGCCAGAACGACATGCCGGGTCCGCCCGAGCAGGCTGTGCACCAGGGCAAACTCGCGCACGTTCCAACTGACCGCTTCAACAGGACGTGGTGCGATCCAGGGCATGCCGTAAGCAAGGGTCACGTGCGGCGTGAACGGTGTATTGGCCAAGTCCGCGCGACCTCCGAATCCAGCGTTCTGCAATGCCGGCCCCAGCGCGTCATGAAGCGCGTGAAGTCCGGCGACACCCTCGCCTCCACCCAACACCAGGGGCCCCGGCCGCGGCTTCAGCGCAAAACTGCGAGCGCTGTCGAACTCGACGCTAAAAGGCTCCATCCGGATCGACGCGGCCGCGTTCATCGCCGCTTCCACCCGCGCAGGCGGCAAGCCGCCCGCGAAATTCCCGAGGTGTAGCAATGTGACGTGCAAACGGTTGGCCGCGAGAGGTTTGCTCTTCGAGCGCGTCTCCAAGCAAAGCTGCTGCGCCAGCTTCGAGATGCTCGCCGCCGTATGCGTATCTGGAAAGACGGCGAAGAACAGCCCGTCGGTCGGCACAGGTGGCGCCTCGAGTCCGGGCAGCCAGAGTTGCTCAGGCATGGCGCGCCTGAATGGGTGACGCAGACATTTCGAAGAATCTCCTCGCATCGACGTGGGCATGCCCACGCATCTGAAAATTTTCACGACTCGGTGGGGCGAGGCGAGATTTGGCCCACCCCCGTATCCCGCGCCCGTTCGGGCCCAATGAACTTGCACTCACTGGCCGTCCATGCACGATACTGTACATTCATACAGTATCGATGACAACGTGGAATCGCTCAAAACGCAGGAAGCACTGGCCCACGCAGCGAAATGCCCGCGAGGTTGAGCACCCCCGGCACACGAAAAAAAGGCGCCGCAGCGCCCTCTTCCATGCCGTCAAATCATCTCCGGCGCCGGCTCAACCGGGAACGAAACCGGGCACGAAACCGGCGCTGCAAAACGCGCCTGTCCGCGCTCATCGCGAGAGCCCCGCAGGGCAGCCGCAACCAAAACATCCGCCCGCTAAAACCGGTATCCCAGTTCAAGAAAGACGTTCACCGGGTCGGCCGTGATGCGCGTCTTGTTGGACAACACCGTCTGGCCGTTGGCAGCCCCGGCATTGACCGTCGCATTTGTCTTGAGAGACAGATAGGTCACCGACACAGTCGCGTACCAGTTGTTGCTGATGTTGTAAGACGCGCCCCCAACGATGCTGCCGCAACGAGCGCCGCGCGCCCCATCTGCCAGCCGCCGCATACGTAGCCGGTGAGCATCAGGTAGTCGACGGAACTGGCAAGCGCCGCGTCGGGCTGACTCGCCAATGCTTGCAGCATCCCGGCGGTGGCATCTTCAAGCGCCTGCACACCGGCCGCGAGCGCCCTGCCTATGGAGGCCACTCGCGTATCCGTGCTGCGTTCCAGCTCCAGCGCGGCCTCACGTATCTCCGCAACAAGTTCAGCCATCCCCGCGCCCTGGTCTGACGCGAGCTTGCGACCGGCAAGGTCAGCAGCCTGAATACCTGTGGTGCCCTCGTAGATCGGCGCGATCCGTGCGTCGCGCAGAAACCGGCAGGCGCCCGTCTCTTCGATGTAACCCATCCCGCCGTGCACCTGCACGCCCGTCGAGCAGCGCGAAGTTCTCGCCGGCCCCCATACCCCGGCCACCGGAGATCACGCGTTGCGCGGCCGTCAGCTCGGGGCGCTCGGAGCGGGTGAGCTGCTGGCTCACGAAGCGCGAGCCAGCCACTTCGGCGGCGCGCTCCAGCGCGTCGATCGCGGCGTTGCCCCCTTCCGCGGATGCCGCCACGAAGGCCGTCGTGCGAACGGTCACGACCTTGACAGGGTCGGCGCTTCGCACCGTCGCCAGCACATTGCCCGCGTAGATGGGACGCACGAACGTATCCGCCGATTCGACGGCAGCGATGTCGGAGATTTGCGCCACGTCGAGCAGCGCGGCCACGCGCGGCATCACGTGCTTCGCGGTGGTGGTGGCCGGTGCGACCTTCGAGGTGGTTGGGCGTATCATTTCGTGAGCGACGCACCGGTCATGGCCGGCCCCGGCGAGTGGTCCAGCGGGGTGCGTTTCACCGTTGTCCGGCTGACTGAACTTCGATCTCCTGGATGGAATCCATGGTGTCCCGGCGCGGCGCCATGCAACATCCCCCGTACAGGGGAGCGCGATTGCGTGGACGGGGGATCACAGCCAGGGTCAACCCGAATGCCCGGAGCAGCTGATGCATGTCATTGAAGCGATGCCGCAACAGAAGCCGCCTTTCCTTCTCACCACGAAGGTTTTTCCGCCACGGCTGCCTACCGGCCTGATCGATCGTCCCCGGCTGAATGGTCTTGCCGAGCAGGCCGAGAGCAAACGGCTCACCGTGATCAAGGCGCCCGCCGGCTTCGGCAAGACTTCGCTCGCGCTCACCTGGCTCGCGCGGCTGCGGGCGGGTGGCGCTCATCTGGCGTGGCTGTCTCTCGATACTGAGGATGACGAACCTGCGCGCTTTCTCCATCACGTGGCACAGTCGCTGCGGCATGCCTGCGGCAACGTCGGCGCTTCCGCGATCGGTTTGACGGCCGAGGCCTCGCTGGTTCCCGCGCATGCCGTCGTGTCGACCCTCATCAACGAACTGGTCGACGTCGACGAGGAGGTCTATCTCTTCCTCGACGACTATCACCTGATCAGCCTTCCGGCGATTCACGACGCCATGGCGTTTTTCGTTGCGAACGCACCTTCCCATGTGCACGCGGTGCTCTGCACCCGCACCGATCCTGCGCTGCCGCTCGCCCGGCTGCGAGCCCGCAACGAACTGCTGGAAATCGACGCAGCGGCGCTGCGCTTCAACTTCGACGAAACATGCTGCTTCGTCGAACACGAATGCCCCGGCAAACTGCGCGCTGCCGGCGTCAAATCGCTGTTCGCGGGCACCGAAGGCTGGGCCGCGGCGCTGCGCATTTCCACCTCGGTGCTCGCGCGCGAGCAGGCCAAACCGGGTTGGGAATTGACCGCGCCTTCCGGCGCTTCCCGGCCGTTCGCCGCTTATCTGGAAGACATGCTGAGGCGCTTGCCCGTCGAGATGGTCGAGTTCATGCTGCGCACGTCGATCCTCGACCGGCTGACGGCGCCGCTGTGCGAGGCGGTCACCGGCATCGAGACGAGCCAGAGCCTGCTCGAGGCAATCGCCGCACGCCAGTTGCTGCTCGAACCGATGGACGTGGAAGGACACTGGTTCCGGTATCACCACCTGATGGGCGAGTACCTGCGCCTGCGGCTGGAAACGCAGTATCGCGACGACGTGCCGGGCTTGCATCTGCGTGCCTGCCAGTGGTACGCCGGGCAGGAGCGGTGGACCGACGCCGTCAGGCACGCCATCGCCGCCGGCGCCACGGAAGACGCCGTCTCCTTGATGGGCCGTTGCGCGATGGCGCTCGTCACCAAAGGCGACCTGCTGACGCTGCTAGGCTGGCAACGCCAGTTCCCGGCCCACCTGATGCGGGCGCAAGTGACGGTGACGCTGGCGATCGCGTGGGGAATGGCGCTGGCAATGCGCTTTCACGACGCGCTCGCCATGCTGGATTCAATCGAACGCGACACCTCCGCCACATCCGACACGAACGCCAACGCTGAAGCCATCCGTTGGGAATCCAAGGCGATCCGCTCGGTCGTGACAGCACTGCAGGACGATCCGCAACGCGCGCTCGTGCTGGCCCAGGCCTGCCTCGATCAGCCGTCGGCCGATATCTGGACCACCAACGTGGTCTCCAATGTCGTGCGCTTTGCGCACTGGAAAGCGGGCGACCTCCAGGCGCTGTATGCAACGCCCTGGATTCCCTATTCGATCGAGGAAGACAAGCGCAACGTGTTCTCGTCTGTTTACCGGCTATGTCTGCTGGGCCACGCGGAAATGCAGCAGATGCACTTCGCGCTGGCCGAGCGGTATTTCACGGAGTCGGCGCGGCTCGCCGAACATCATGCCGGCCCGCAGTCCGTGTGTGTCGCGCTGTGCGCGCCGATGATCGGACATATTCGCTACGAACAGGGCCGGCTGGACGAGGCCGAAGCACTGGTGATCGACTTGATGCCGGTTGTCGACGCCGCCGTGATGCTCGATAGCGTCTTGATCGCCTATCGTCTGCTCGTGCGGATCGCGATCGCGCGCGCGGACACCGCCCAGGCCCATACCCTGCTCGACCAGGCCCAGACCCTGGCTTATGCGCGCCGCTGGGACCGGCTGAGCGCCGCCGCGCTCGTCGAGCGCAGCCGCCTGTATCTGACGGAAGGAAGAATCACGGAGGCCGCCGCGTGTGTCGCGCAACTCGATCGGCTCGCCGGCTCCGTGGGCGCCCCCGCGCAGTCCGTCTCACCCGAGATCGACACCTACCGCGCACTGGCGGCGGCCTGTGTGGCAATGGCGCAAAATCGCGCGCGGGATGCCATCGCGTCGTTGAGCGCGGCGCTTGAGAGTGTCGAAAGCCGGCATGGCGATTACCTCGCGTTACGCCTGCGAACCGTGCTCGCGCTCGCCTGGCTGGGCGCGCAGGAACGCAGCCGGGCCATCGAGATCTTTCGTGACGTGCTGAGCGTTGCCGCAGCCGCGGGCATCTATCGGTCCATCCTCGATCAGGGACCGGAAATCGGTCCGTTGCTGCAAGCCGTCCGCGACGACACACGATCCACGGCGCAAACGAAGGACGCGAGCGCGTACATCGATCATCTGCTCGACGGCTGGCGCGCGCTGTACCAGCCCGCCAGCAAGCCCGAGCGCGAGTCGCTGAGCCCAAGGGAGCGCAACATCGTCGAGTTGATCGCCGAGGGGCAGTCGAACAAGGAAATCGCGCGCGCCCTCGGCATCACGCCTGAAACCGTCAAGTCTCATGTGAAGAGCATCTTCGTGAAACTGGCGGTCGACAAGCGCGCTCAGGCGGTGGCGCGCGCGCAGGCGTTGGGGCTCGTTGGGCAGCTATAGGCCGCGCGGGCCTGCTCGAAGCATGCGCCCCTCAGCGGGGTTTGAGTTCGACGGGCGAATCGGCGCGATAGCCGCCGCCCAACGCCTTCGCCAGCGCGATTTCCTCACTGAGCCGCTGTCCGTCGAGATTGACGAGCTCGACCTGCTCGGCAATCAGCGGCTCGCGCGCCTCCAGCGCCGTGACGCGGCTCGCGAGTCCGCGCTGGTACTGCGCCTCGGCGCTATCCCGCGCGAACGCCACGGCCTGCACCTTGCGCGTCTGCAGTTGCGTTTGCGCATCCAGGTCCTGCAGGCGGCTGCCGGTCGACGCGACATCGCGCACGGCATTGAGCACCGCCTGGTTGTACTGCTCGATCAGCAGATTGCTCGCCGTACGCGCGCCACCCAGATTCGCATTGAGGCGCCCGCCGTCGAAGATCGGCAGGGTCAGGCCGGGAATCAGATTGATCTGCTGGCTCGCGTGGGTGAACAGCTCGGCCAGATGCAGCGAGTCGAAACCGAAGAAGGCCTTGATGTCGAAGCTGGGATAGAACGCGGCCTTCGCGGCGTCGATCTGATCGAACGAAGATTCGACATACCAGCGCATCGCCTGCAGGTCCGGACGCCGCGCCAGCAATTCGTACGACAGGGTGGCCGGCAAGCTGGCCTGGGCGTGCGGCAACGGCACCGGTTCGATCTCCTTCAGACCGCCCGGCCCGGCACCGGTCAGCGCCCGCAACGACTCGCGAAACTGCTTGAGCTGCCCTTGTGCCGCGACGATCTGCCCTTGCACGGCCAGTTGCTGCGCCCGCGCTTCTTCGACCCGGGTTTGCGGCTCGAGGCCGCGTGCCGCGCGCGCCGTGTGCGTTTCCAGCGCGAACGCCGCGACCTGTTGGGACTGCTCCAGCAGATCGATGAGCTGATACGTGGTCTGGATGCCGTAATAAAGCTGCGCGACGTCGGTCGAGATTTCGAGTTCGGCCGCCGACGTTTCGGCGAGGCGCGCGTTGTGCACGCCCAGCGACGCCGCCACCTGCGCGCGTTGCTTGCCCCAGATATCGAGGTCGAGACTCGCGCCGAGCCCGACCACACCTTGCGTGTACCAGGGGCCGTCCAGTCCGGCCGCCGGCTCGTTCTGCGCGAACGGCCCCAGAAAGCCGTGCGCCGAGACATGCTCGCGATCGATCGAGCCCAACGCAACCACCTGAAGATTCGATCCGGCCTTCACCCGTTCGACATCCGATTTGGCCTGCGCCACCCGGGTGCGGGCGATCACGATGGTCGGTGCGTCCGCGAGCGCGCTCTCGATCAACGCATCGAGCTGCGGATCGCCATAGACGGTCCACCAGCGCGCGGACGGCCAGCCGTCGCGCGCCAGATGGATATCGTCGGCGAGACGGATCTGCTCTGGCTGAATCTGCGCGTACGGTGTGCCGTTTTCGTGGATCAGCGCGCATCCGGGCAGCACGAGCGACATCCACGCGACGCATGACAGGCATCGGCGCCATTGCCAGTTCCGCCGGCCCGAGCGCGCCTTCATGTGCGGATGGCCTGTGATGAGGGCGCCGCGACGGATGCCTCGACGCGCCAATCCGGTAAGCCCGCGAGCTGGCGCGATAGTTCGTCCGCTGCGGCGATGAGCGGCTGATCGACTGGTTGGATTGGTTGCGCTGGTTTGGTTGGTTGGGGTGCTTCCGTCGGTTGCGTCGATTCGGCGGCTTGCCCAATGATCCCGATGCGTCGCGGCGCGTGGGCGTCGGGTGGGTTGGCCGCAAGATCATCCGCGTACCGGTTGAGTTCGACGCACGCCTGTTGCTGGATCGAGCGCACTGCATCGATCACTTGCTGGCTGCCCGATCCCGCTTGCGCCAGCAGCGCATTGCGCAACGCATTGCCCGCCAGCATGATCTCGCGCCCCTGCGCGAGCACCGTTTGCGCACGCAGCGTCAGTTCCGCCTGCTCCCCTTCCTGCCAGTTGGGTTCGAGTGCGACACGCGCAAGCGTCGCCTCGCAATCGCCCAGCACGGCCCACGCCTGCAACTCGCGCTGGGCATAGGCCAACTCATCTTTCTGCGCGCCTGCCTGCGGTACGCGCAACTGTGCGGCAATCGCGCGCAACAGGCCGGCGAGCTTCTGCCGCAGCACGTCGCCCTCGCCCTCCCGCCAGAACGACATCTGCACGAAGGTCGCCACGCCTACGCCCAGCACGATGCCCACCATCCGGTCGCGGATTTCAGTGAGGTTCGTGGTGGGCCCGAACTGTTCGAGCACGGCGAGCGCGAAAGTGAACATCACCTGGATGCCGGCATAGGAGATCCGCTCCGAGCCGGCCGTTATCCACGCCCCGAGCGCGATCACCGGCAAGCTAATCAACAACAGGCTGACAATGTCGTCGATATGGGGAACGACGAACACGACCATGAACAGCGCCAGCGCGCTGCCGGTGGCCGCCCCGCAGACTCGCAGCAACGCACGCTGCGTCGAGGCGCCAAGGCTCGGCAGCGCGACGATCAGGCAAGTCAGCATGACCGTGTGGACGCCCTGCCAGTCGGCGGCGTTGTAAAACACGTAGCAGCCGAGAACAGCGAGCAGCGTCTTCAGCGCAAAGCGCGCGTACGCGGGATTCGTCCATGCGTCGGGCGCGACCATCGGCTCGCTCGCGGGCGGCGTGGCCGGCGCGGCGGCGCCGCTTGCGGCAAGATCGGCGTAGCCGCGCAGCGCGCGCTGCAACTCGGCAGCCGCGGGCGTCGTATCGGCGGCCGCGCGCTCGTCAGGTGTCGCGGTGCTCACATAGCGATAGGGTTCGCCGGTCATGACCGATTCGTCGAGCGCGCGGCAGTTCGCGAGCAATTCGCGCAACATCGCCCGCTGCGCGGCCGACGCGTCCCGCCAATTCAGCGGCAGTTCACTCGCACCGCGATAAAGACGCGACACCGTTGCGATGCAGGCAAGCTGCAACGCCTGGTGCTCGCGATAGCGGGCATCACGCATGGTGGCGAAGCGCAGCAGCTTCTGCAGCGTGAGCGCGCCTTGCTGGACGCTCGCCAGCGTGACCGGCGCGGCGCTCGGGGCGCCCTCGATCAGCTGTGCGAGACGCGTGTCCAGCGCCGCGAGTTGCCGGTGGATTTCCGCCTTGAGCTGCAATTGCGGCTCGACAGGCAAGAGCAGCGTATTGACCACGAGTGTCAGTGCGATCGGATAGTTGACGGTGATCCACACCCACAACACCGCGCGGATCAGCAGGTCGGCCTGATCGGTCTGGTCCACGAAACTCTGCACGTAGATCACGACGATGGCGACGATGAAGAACACCACGCCGATCTTGAGAACGCGCATCAGATACACGCTGACGAAGAACAGCACACTCGCGGTGACGATGCGCAGCAACGGATAGTCGAACGTAAGCTTCAGCACCAGGATCGACAGGCCAATGGCGAACGTCGAGCCGACGATGAACAGCACGCCGACCAGCCGCGTCACCACCACGTTCGACTGCGTGACATAGAACACCACCAGCAGCGATAGCGCGAGCGACGGCACCTCCAGCGCCATCGAAACGACGATCACGATGGCGCTCGTCAGCACGCAACGCAACATGACGTTGAGGCGCCCCGGAAAAGGCGCAAGCTCGCGGGCGAGGAAAGCGCCTGCGTCGCGCAGTGTGACGGGCAGGAAATCGGCGGCGCTCATGGGCTCCTCAATGACGCTCGCTGTCGTTGCCGCGTCCGGGTTCCAGCACGGCCACCGCCGAGGTGCCGAGCCGGAACAGTTCCGGATTCGGATTGTCGACCCGGATCTTCACCGGAAAGCGCTGCGATACATGGACCCAGTTGAGAGTGCGTTGAATGTTCGGCAAGCCGCCCGGCAATGCGAGGCCCGCTTGATCGGACGCGACGCCGTAACCGATCGAATCCACGCTGCCCCGGAAGCGCTGGCCCGTGTCGCTCATCAGGTAGACCGTGGCGGGCGTCCCCGCGCCAATGCCCTTGAGTTCCGTCTCGCGAAAGTTCGCGACCACGTACCAGTGGCGCGTGTCGATCAACGTGAAGACGGGTTTGAGTACCGACGCGAACTGGCCCGTCGATGTTTTCAACGACACGATGCGTCCATCGAACGGTGCGCGCACGGTTGCATACTCGAGGTTCAGTTCGGCGCTCGCGATCTCCGCCATGACAACGGCACGTTGCGCCACCAGCGCATCGACACCGCTCACCGCCGCTGCCGCCTGTTGCGCTTGCAGTTGCGCGGCGCTGAGTTCGGCCTGGGTGGAGCGTTGCGCGGTGCGCGCACGGTCGACCTCTTCCGCCGACACATAACCTTTTGCCAGCAACGGCTCCATGCGATGCAGCGTATCGGCCGCCTGGCTTGCCGCGGCACGCGCGCGATCGACCGCCGCGCGCACCGACTGCGCGTTGTATTGCTGCGCGTTGACGGTGCGCTGGGTCAATTCGATTTGCCGGTCGAGCGCGACGAGCGTCGCCTTGCCTCGCGTCAGTGCATCCTGATACGGACGCGGATCGATACGGAACAGCAGATCGCCCTGCTTCACCGCCTGGTTGTCGCGCACGGGCAGTTCGACGATACGGCCGTTGACCTCGGGCACGACGTCGATCGTATCCGCGTAGACGTAGGCGTCGTCGGTGCGCGGCGTACGGTCCACGAGCCGGATGACGAAAAGCAGCAACAACAATGTCACCACGACCAGCACGATGGCAGGCCATTTTCTACTTGATGTGCTGCTGGCCGTCGTCGCCATTCATCCACCTGAGAGCGATTCAATGTTGGAACAGCGTCAACCACGCAACGAGTGCGAGCAAAGTGACGAGAGTGGGATAGACCACGGCCGCGGGTCCCAGAAGATGATCGGCCCGCAAACGCTTGAGAATCAGATACACGACCACCGTGAGTACAACGCCCGCGACGATACAGAACAGCCAGTCCGGAAAGTACGCACCGAGCACGCCAATCGAGGGCGAACGCGAGCACCCCGAAATTGGAATCGCGGCAATCGCCGCCGTGCCGGTTGCGCGCTTCGAACCTGTGCGTCCGGCAACTGGCATGTGTCGTTTCAAAGTCGTCTCTGTGGTCGGAATCTTGGTCACATGTCTGCGCGCCAAAAATGTGACGCCAGCGTCACAATAACGCCGAAAAAGGCATTCCGCATTACATGAATATGCAATGCCGCCGCGCGAAACACCTCGGTAGAATCGAGCGATGGACCCGTTGCCGCACGGTGTCTGTCTCAACCCCTCAACCGTTCAGGCGATGCTATCCAGCAGGTCCAGTAAGGCGTCCCCGTCTACGGGCTTTCTGAAAAAACCCAATGCGCCTCTTTGCAGATAGTAGCTTTCGGTATGCTCACCCGGTTTGCCCGTGATAATGATGACAGGCGTGGCCGCGCCCGACTGAACTGTTCTTTCGAGCACCTGAATGCCGTCAATGGGCCGCATGCCCAAATCGGTGATCACGCAGATCAGACCCGAGTAGCCCTCGGAGAAAAAATCCAGTGCGGATTCGTAGACCCGGGTTTCGTACCCGCCAGAGGCCAGCAAGTTAGCAAGCGAAGCCAGAACGCGTCTGTCATCATCGATCACGGCAACGGTTCGAACCGCAGGCGTGGACATTTTTTTCTCCGACTCATCGAGTCCAGCAAAGAATGCGCGTGAGTGTCAGGCACCGAACGTGGTCGTCGCCGGTGTTTCGAGTTGCAGTTTGCCCGCCAGCCTGACCAGAGCGGCAAATGAATCCGCCTGCATTTTTCTCATGCCGTGGCCGCGATGCACCTGCACGGTGTATTGCAGATTCCATGGAACCCCTTTGTGATCAGGTCCTGTCGGATGCAGGGCTTCCAGGCCATAGCGAGCGGGTTGCACGGCCCAAAGTACCTGGTTCCTGATGCTAGTTGGCAGGGCGAAGGACGGCTATTACATGAAGCTGCAATCAGTCCGGCAAGGTACGACAGAGCACGCGCAAGGAGCACGCCGTCAATCCCGACCTCTATCGTGACCCGCCAGGTCCAGCCCGGCCCGATGCGCAGCCACCTGGATCGCATACACAGCGGTAGCCGTTATCACGCCCGTTATCAACACGCCGAGTAGTCCAAGCGAAACCGCGACGATCCGGCCGAGCGCGGTGGTGGGTATCACGTCGCCGTAACCGATGGTCAGCGCCGTGACCGCGCAAAAGTAGAAAGTCTGACCTGGCGACGAGGGCGTGCGCGTGGCGACGTCGACAGCCCCGCCGACGTAATACATGGCAACCGACAGAACCAGAAAAAGTATCAGCAGCACCGCCAGAATGGCGCGCAAGTGCCACAGGACCCGAGCAAACTCGGTCATGGCCTGGTGTGGCTGGATTCGCATGCGAACCGCCTCCCTGGCGCCGTTATCCATGTCATGACCCTCGCAGATGCTCCGGACGCTCTGTTTCCGAAGCCTGAATTCGATACCACCCGATTTATCCCGAGGCGAAAAAGCCCAAGTTACCCCTACGCATTGGCCGCTGCCATTACATATTCATGTAGTGCACAACAGGGCTCCCCCTTCTGGGGGAGGGAGAACCTCTCCCCTGTACGGGGGATGGAAGGTCGCGCCACGCGGGGAGACCATGCCTGTTATTCGAATTCGTGCGCCCGTTACAGATAGATGTCGGGCGAACCGCCATCGGCACAGGACATGGACACCCTTCCGGAAATCAGTCAGAGACGTGAGCATCGACGTGTACCGCTGCAGAGTCTCCTTCAGGCATTGCATCTCGGTTTGCGAAAAGTCTGGAGCACCCGCATCGCACGGGGCGAGTTGGACGAGCGTATCGCCAAAGAACTTCTGGCCGACGTGTCGCTGTATGTCCTCGACCACTTCGATCTCATTGCGCAGATCATTGCCCCGGCCTATCTGACTGAACACTATCGGCAGCCGCGCCGGGCGGGATTGGCGCTCGCCATCGAGGAAGACGCGCGCCGGTCCGAAAACGTGCGGCGCCATCTGGTCGCGCTCCTCGAGCAGTTACCGGCCGAGCCGGACCTGCTGTCAAGGCTCGAACTCGAACTCGACCACGCTCGCGAGCAACGCGCCACGGAAGCGGCCGGCGCGCAAGTGCTGACGTTCTTCGGCCTCGACGTCGATCTCGATGACGGTGCGCAACTGCCGGAGGCCTTGCGCGACGCGCAGGAGAGGCTGGCGCAGGCGTCGAAGCTCGCGGCCGTCGCCGAACTGTCCGCCTCTATTGCGCACGAACTCAACCAGCCGCTCCAGGCCATCGTCGCGCATGGGCGCGCATGCGTGCGATGGCTCTCCGCAACGCCGCCCAGGATCGACGAAGCCAGATACTCGGCGGAGCAGGTTCTGCGCGATGCGAATTCCGCGGCGGACGTGGTAAGCCGCATTCGGGCGCTGTTCAGGCACACCGCGCCCCAAAAGGTCGAACTCGACATCAACAAGCTGATTCTTCAGGTCTGCACGCTGATGGCCGACGACATCCAGCGCAACGCGGTTTCGCTCAAGACGACCCTGGGCGAAGACGTCTCGAAGATCAGCGCGGACCCGGTTCAGATTCAGCAGGTGATTGTGAACCTCGTGCGCAATGCAATCGAAGCCTTAGCGGCGACGGAGGAACGACCCAGGCTACTCGTGATCCGTTCGTATCGCGACGCCGACAACATCGTGGTCGACGTGGAAGATCACGGCACCGGACAGATGGACTTCGAGAAGATCTTCGAGCCGTTCTTCACCACGAAGGAAACAGGAATGGGGATGGGACTGGCAATCTGCCGGACCATCGTCGAAGCACATGAAGGCCGGATCTGGGCCGTGCGCAATGTGCCGCGAGGGGTCACTTTCAGCTTCAGCCTTCCGAGAACGTAGCCATAGGCAAGGTTTCGAGCTGCAGCTTGCTTGCCTGCCTGACAAGCGTAGCGAAAGAAGCTGCCTGCATTTTTCTCATGATATGGCCGCGATGGACCTGCACGGTGTATTCAGTGATCCCCAATACCGATGCCGCCTGCTTGTTGAGCAGGCCGCTCGCGAGTAACGGCAAAAGCTCCCGCTCGCGCGGCGTCAGCGATTCGTAGAGCGCCCGCAGCGCCGCCGTGTCTTCCGCCTCCTTGCGAAGAACGTGTGCTCTCGCAAGGGCTGCTTCGACCGCGCGCATCAGCGCGTCTTCGTCGACGGGCTTGGTGAGGAAGTCAACCGCCCCGCCCTTCATGGCAAGCACCGTGGATGGCACATCGCCCATGCCGGTAATGAAAATGACAGGAATGCGTGAGTCAGTGCCGACGAGCTTCTGGACTTCCAGTCCACTCATGCCGGGCATTCTCAAATCAAGGATCAGGCATGACACGACATCTTGACGCAATGTGTCCAGAAACTCTCTGCCGGAGTTGAATGCGTGGACGTTTCTTCCGTTTGCACGCAGCAGGACGGAGAGTGCTTCTCGCACTCGCCTGTCGTCGTCGACTACATAGACTATTTCGCTTGCGGATTCCATGGAACCCCTCTGTGGTCAGGCAAAACT
>NZ_JAXDPY010000390.1:0-3553 GCF_034668105.1 Paraburkholderia sp.
GCGTGACCGACAGAAGAACAACGGCTTGAGCCGCCGGGCGATGCCTGACAAGCGCCAGCGCCAACGTCGCCCCGATCGAAAGACCGCAAACGGAAACACGTGCATACCGGCCCGACAGCTCGTCGAATTTTAGAATCACTGCCGTGAGCCATGCTTCCATTTTGCGTTCGGGGGACCCCGCGCTATAGCCGTCAAACGTGGGCGCGTAGATCACGAAGCCATTGCGCTCAAGAGCTCGGGCAAGGAACCGCATCTCGAGCGGCGTACTGGAGAGGCCATGGATCAGGAGAACCGCGTGATCTCCGCCTTCGTTGAACAATGACTTTGTATCTGACATATTCAGCCCCCAAGCCTTAAGACCAGGAAGTCACCTGCGTGCGTCCTGAAGCGTTCGCAGACGCAGTCCATTGGCTGGAACTGTCCGGCACCCATGTCCACGCGCGCGCGATGGTTGCCGGGCGTGAGCGTCGGCAACAGAAGCCTGATGTCTTCGGAATGAACATGCTCGTAGCGCAGCCCCGGCGCGGTGGCCGCTGCAATCCTCTCCGACATGGCAACACCGGCGCCGCCGCGGTCGTCGAGCGCCGCCCGGTGATCAAGTGCCTGGATCAGGATAATGTCGTCGTGGTAATGAGGAAGATGCCGCAGCAGCCGATGCGTCTCATCGACCGCACGACCGGCCAGCAGCCTCTCGTTATCGGCACGTAAAAGCATTTCATAGCGGGATTGCGCCACGAGGCCGATGAGTTCACTACGGAACCACGAGCGGCGCAATCTCTCGATCAGGCAGATCACCAAAATGCTGACGAGCGGAAGCGAGACGATCAGGTCGACGTCGGACTGGTCGAGAACGCCAATTTGCTGATAAGGCGGTACGAACAGGTAGTCGGCTATCGCGAGGCCAAACCCCATGACGGCGAGCGCCGGCGCCATTCCAAAAAAATATCCGATTAGCGCCGCAGCAATGAAGTAGGCCGTTCCGGGCATGATGGGCCCGAGCAGCGGACCCAGCAGCAGCCGGCCCCCGCTTGCGACGATGAGCGCGAGCGCTGCGAAATACCAGCCGCGAAGGCCCCCGGGCGCCCAGCGGCTCGCATTCCGAACGTTCATATTCTGCCTTTGGTTTGACGCGTGGCCTTGCGGTCAGTCAGATGCCCGGCAAACCTTATGGTGCCAGGGCGGATTGCACCCGCCAACCTGACGGTTTAATGACCGAAGTAAATTGACTTCGTGATGTCAGTGGCTTCAGAGCGGGTCCCTGTTGGGGCACCGGATGCCGACACACCGCCGGCCACGCCACCATAGCTACCTGTCACTTCACTTTGCGCAGCCACCCTGGCTTCGGCAACCTGAATTCCAGCCGGATAGGTAGCGTGGTCGCCGTCGCCCACGTGATAGCCAGCCTTCTCAAGCTGGACCAGCTCGGCGCGCGCCTGAGCGCGGGTGACAGACCCGTTCGATTGAGCGAAAGATACGGCCGGCGCGGCTAACGTCGAAGCGAGAGCGACGGCGGGAATGAGTGACCTGAGCATGGCGAAACCTTCAGTGTTGGCAGCGAACGGCGCTTGCTGAGTGCCGAACAGCGGGTAAGTCAGTAAGTATATTCCCGAACTATGATATGTTATGTGTGATAGTTTATATCGATCCAATAGGCTGCTTCTAAAGCCCCGACCCCGCGCCATAAAGAACGCGCCAAGGCGGTCTGTACCCTCCATGCCATAGAGTCCTCAGGCCCGTCTTCTCGACTACAACGGGGAGACCGTGCTCGAATTCGGCCGGTGACGTGCGTATTCCCCCCAAAGAGAACAGCCATTTCAGGGCAAAGTGAATCGTGATTCCACGGCAAAGCGAACGCGGGACCTTTACCTTGTTACTCGTGCGCAGACCCCCGCAATCGGTCGACACTGTGCTGCGCGTCGGCGATATGGAAATCGACCTCATCAGGCGCCGTGTGCGCCGCGGGAAAGTACGCATAACCCCCGGCCGAATTCGGGCATTGGGAGCTGCCGAAAACGCTCTATCAACGCACCCCGCGGCTCGGATATGCATTCACACCTCAAAGAATTTCGTCGGCATAGAATTGCTCGATCTAACACCGAGACAAAGAGGTCACTGGCCATGCCTGATCAGCCGACAGCCAGCGCAAGCCATTGCGCGCCTTACCTTGCGCTAGTCGAGGAGCTCATTCGATACGACACGACCAGCAGCCGCTCGAATCTCGGCCTGATCGAAGCAATCCGGGATCGCCTTCGAGCCCACGACATCGAAGCGCTTCTCGTCTATGATCGGCCCCGGCAAAAGGCGAATCTGTTCGCGACGTTACCCGCGATGCACGGCGAGACAAATGGCGGCGTCGTGCTGTCCGGACACACCGATGTCGTTCCCGTAACCGGCCAGAACTGGTCAAGTGATCCCTTCGATCCGGTCATCCGCGGCGATCGAATCTACGGCCGCGGCTCGTGCGACATGAAAGGGTTTATCGCCGTGACGCTCGGCTTGTTACCCGACATCCAGAAGCGCCGACTGCGCGAGCCGATTCATCTCGCATTTTCTTTCGACGAGGAAGTCGGCTGTCTCGGCGCGCCGTTGCTGCTGGCGGAACTCGCGCAACGCGGCATTCGCCCGGCTGGGTGCATCGTCGGTGAACCGACCAGCATGCGGCCCGTCGTCGCGCACAAAGGCAACAATGCTTACCGATGCTGTGTGAAGGGTCTGGCCGCGCATTCGTCCCGCACGCCGAGCGGCGTCAACGCGATCGAATATGCGGCGCGGCTGATCTGCCGCATCCGCGAGGCCGCCGATCTACTTCGCCGCAACGGCCCGTTCGATCGCGCCTTCGACGTGCCATTTTCGACGGCGCAGACCGGCCTGATCTCAGGCGGCATTGCGATCAACACGATTCCCGAGCAGTGCGAGTTCTCCTTCGAATATCGCAACCTGCCGTCAGAAGATCCAGAACGCTTTTTCGAACAGATCGCCCGCTATGCCCGTGAGCAACTGGAACCGGAGATGCGCGCGGTGGCCGGCGAGGCGTCGATCTCGTTTGAAAAGGTCGGCACGACCCTGGCGCTCGACAGCGCGGAACAAGCCGCCGTCACGCGACTCGTGCGCAGCCTGTGCAACGACTTCGAGACACGCAAGGTGGCCTACGGTACGGAGGCCGGCCTATTCTCGCAGGCTGGCATCCCAACTGTCATCTGCGGCCCTGGCAGCATCGACGATGCCCACAAGGCAGACGAATCCGTCGAGTTGTCGCAACTCGCGGAATGCGACCATTTCCTGCGGCAGGTACTCGACACGCTCACCGCGCACTGAAGCACGCCGACGTCACTGGCCATCGAACAGGATCGCCTCCAGATCGTCGTGCTCTTCTTCGGGCTCGTGCAACCGGAGCGTGGCTTCTATATGTTCCAGATGCTCGCTCATCACTTTTTGCGCCAGCTTCAGGTTGCCCGCTTCAAGCGCATCGATCAGGCGCGTATGTTCGTCATGCGGACACGCCTTCGCCGTCGGCGCGTTGTAGAGCAGGATGGTCAGGCACGTGAGCATCTGC
>NZ_JAXDPY010000391.1:0-11740 GCF_034668105.1 Paraburkholderia sp.
ACGTCGACACCGAATGAGGACGCCCGCATGACTGCTTTCGACGTACGTATCGGCATCAATCCCTTATCGTGGATGAACGACGACCTGCCTTCGCTCGGCGGCGAAACGCCGCTCGACGTCGCGCTGACCGAAGGACGCCAGATCGGCTACCAGGGGTTCGAGCTCGGCAACAAGTTTCCGCGAGAGCCACAGGCGTTGAAGACGTTGCTCGCCCAATACGAACTCGCCTTGGTATCCGGCTGGTACTCCGGCCGGCTCGCGCGACGCAGCGTGGCGGAAGAAATCGCCTCGGTCGGCCCGCACCTCGACCTGCTCGCGCAGAACGGCGCGACGGTGATGGTCTATGGCGAAGTCGCCGATTCGATTCAGGGCGCGCCGCAGCCGCTGTATCAACGTCCGCGTTTTTTCAGCGACGCGCAGTGGGCTGCATACGCGGCACGCGTCGACGAATTCGCGCGCTACACGCTGAGCCGCGGCGTACGGCTCGCGTACCACCATCACATGGGCGCGTATGTCGAAACGCCGGCTGACGTCGACCAGTTGATGTCGCGCACGAGCGACGCCGTCGGCCTGCTATTCGATGCGGGGCACATCACGTTTGCCGGCGGCGATCCGCTCGCGGTACTCGACAAGCACATTGGCCGCGTATGCCATGTGCACTGCAAGGATGTTCGACCGGCGGTGATGAAGCTGGCACGCAATCGGAACTGGAGTTTTCTCGACGCCGTGATCAATGGCGCATTCACGGTACCAGGGGATGGCGCGGTGAATTTTGCCGCGCTCATCGATCGCTTGAAGCGGCATGGTTACCACGGCTGGCTGGTGGTGGAAGCGGAACAGGATCCGGTGGTGGCGCCGTCGTACGAGTATGCGGAGAAAGGCTTTCGGACCTTGCGGGCGCTGGTCGATGCGCCGCTTGGCGCCGGTGACGAGACTGAGCGGGAGGCGGCATGAGTTTATTGGTGAAGGCGCAGCGCGAGGGCCAGACAATCGCGCGGGTGACGCCGGAGTCGGCGTGCTGGCGGTACGTGGGGTTTGCTGCATACCGGCTGGGCGTGGATGAAGTCGTGCATGTTTTCGAGCCGTCCCGCGAGGTGTGTATCGTGGTGCTGATGGGTGCGGTGGATATTGAAACGGCGGCTGCCAGATGGAGTTCGCTGGGTTCGCGCGATAGCGTGTTCGAGGATTCCGCGCCGTATGCGGTGTATTTGCCGCCTGGGGTGCGGGCGACGGTTCGCGCCTGCCGCGATGCGGAGGTTGGCGTGGCGAGTGCGCCTGGCAAGGGCGCGTATCCGGCGAGGTTGATCGAACCTTCCACGATGAAGCGCTCCACGCGCGGCAAGGGGCTGAATACGCGATACGTATGCGATATTCTTCCGCAGACTGAGCTTGCGGAGTCTTTGCTGGTGGTTGAGGTTCGGACTCCGGGTGGACATGCTTCCAGCTATCCGCCTCATAAGCACGATACGGATAATGTGCCTCATGAGAGTTCTCTCGAAGAGACTTACTATCATCGGCTCGATCCGCCGCAGGGGTTTGCTTTTCAGCGTGTGTATACGGATATGCGTGATATCGATGAGTCAATGGCGGTTGAGAATCACGACGTCGTGATGGTGCCGCGTGGGTATCATCCGGTTGTTGTTCCCTACGGGTATGAGTCTTATTATTTGAATGTGATGGCGGGCGCTCAGCGCGTGTGGCATTTTCGTAATGATCCTGCGCATGAGTGGATTATTAATAAGGATAGTTGATGGTTTTTCCTGCGGAGCAGGTGAGTTTTTGGATGCCTATGGCGTTGGCGTTCGCCTGACCTTTTGTTGCCCGCGTGGCGCTTGTTTGTTCGTGTTTTTGTGGCGTGGCCTTTCCTTGAGCTGGTTGCCTGCGCGGCGCTTGTTGTCTGGTTGCCTACGGCGTTGGTCTTTGCTTGAGCTGGTTGCCTGCGGCGGTGGGTTTGTCTGGTTGCCTACGGCGTTGGCCTCTCCTTGTTTTCTTAGTGGTCTATTAGCGTCGCCCCTGTGCGGGGCGGCACTTACTTTCTTTGCCGCCGCAAAGAAAGCTAAGCAAAGAAAGCGGCTCACACCGTGAGCTCATAAGCGGGTCCCCCGCACAGTTACGGTAGTGGTGCATCTGGAATCTGTGCCCTCGCACATTCGGCGTGAGTGACAAGGCAGTCATACTTCCCGCCTCGCACTACATGCTCGCCGGAAGGGTCATCAGAAACATTGGGCTTTGCTTGCGCTCGTTGGGAGCCATCGGCTGTGAGTTCGAGAACGCGTCGGGCGGTTTCAAGAAATGCGCGCCGACACGCAACGCCGCCGGAAGTATGACGGCGTTGCGAAGAGAAACAGATGACTGACAGAATCCAAGCGAAGCCGCTGATCCCCCTCACGGCCGAGGAAACCGCAGGTTCTCGATGAACCTTTCCGGCGAGCACGTAGTGCGAGACGGGAAGTATGACGGCCTTGTCACTCACGCTGAATGTGCGAGGGCACAGATTCCAGATGCACCACTACCGCGACTGTGCGAGGGCCCCGCTTATGAGCTAGCGGGTTGAGCCGCTTTCTTTGCTTATCTTTCTTTGCGGCGGCAAAGAAAGTAAGTGCCGCCCCGCACAGGGGCGACGCTAATAGACCACTAAGAAAACAAGGAGAGGCCAACACCAAAAAAGCACAGACAAATAAGCGCCACGCAGGCAACAAGATCAAGCAAAGACCAACGCCGTAGGCAAACAACCAAAGCGCCGCGCAGGCAAAAAAACCAGACTATCTCCTAACCCCAAGATCCACATCCAATCCCCCATCCTCCCCCATCCTCACAGTCCCTTTGGCAACATCCTTCCGATACCCATAAAGATCAAACTTCATCACCCCAGGATTGGAACTATCCTTAATAAAAGTCCTCGCATTCGTGACCAACGAATTAAACATCTTCACATCACCCGACTCGATCCAGACAAAACTCTTCCCAGCGCCAGCAGGCGCCCTAACAACTGCAACAGCACTGTCCCGCTTGAACTTCAACACCAATCCTTCATCAGTCACAGTGGCACTCGCCAGCCGCCCCTGCAAAACCGGTGGCGGAAACACGGTGTACTGATCGAACACCAGTTCGTTCCCCCTCAACGCAACACCCTTGCGCGTAAACGGCGTCAACGACGCCAACGGAATATCCAGCGCCCGCAACAACCCCGCCTGCGGCACACCCAGCACCTTCACCGAGGTCGGTTCATAAACAAGATGCCGCTCATCCT
The DNA here is from genome assembly GCF_034668105.1 of Paraburkholderia sp. GTDB lineage: Bacteria > Pseudomonadota > Gammaproteobacteria > Burkholderiales > Burkholderiaceae > Paraburkholderia. The sequence goes on from NZ_JAXDPY010000391.1 coordinate 3,251, forward strand.
TCGCCACGATCGTGCCGCTCATCGTCGTCGGCAACCATACGCCTGGAAAGTGATTCCACAACTTGATGCCACCCGTCACTTCCAACTTGCCCTCCACTGGCTTCAACTGCAAATCGTTCAGCGAACGCGGCGCGTAATCGAGCAGATAATCATTGAACAACGCCGCCATCGCAGGCCACGGCTCGATCACCTCGCCGCCAATGATGCGAATGTCGTACTGATCGGGATCGTCGAGATCGACCGGTTGACCCGGCTTCTTCGCCACCATCTGGGCATCGAGCGAACGCACATGAAAACCAATCCGGCCCGCTACGTAGAAGTCGACATTCTCAACGTGAATCAACGGCGCAAATCCCAGCGAATGCCGCTCGTCGTCGATCGCGGAGCCCGGTGTCGCCATGCTCCGGCCGGAAAACGCCGCGCGTGTGCCGACCGGAATCGCGCGCGCAACCGATGCAGTGCGCAACGTCTGCGGCACGTGTTGCCACACGAGACGCGCCTGCGCGAGCGAAGCCTGCTGCGCGCGAATGAAGCTGTCGTTAAAGCGAGCGCTCGCACTGCCCGTCTGCACCGGCGCATCTTTCGCAGCGCTGGCCAGCGTCGTGTATGACGGTAGATGGACGTCCAGTGCACCGGCCTCGTCGAAGGTAAAGTAGCCGGCCGCCATCTGGTCGCGGTAGTGATACAGATCGAGCACGAACGGCGCGTTCGTATCGAGCGGCGTCAGCGCCATGTCGATGTTCATCGGCATCGAACGCATGAACTTCACGTCGCCGCCCTGCACCAGCATGCCGCGCGGCGGCATCGTCGCGGGCCAGTCGATTTTCTGGACCGTGCGGTCGTCAAGTGTGAAGCGCACGCCTGCCGCACTGGTGTCGATCCGCGTGATCGTCATGCGTAACGCGGGCGGCGGTGTGAGTCTGGCCACCTGCATCACGACGTCGTCGCCGTCCAGACGCGCAATCGGCGTGTCCACTTTCAACAGGTCGGCCATCTTCACGTGCGCGGCCTGCATCAGCTTGTCGGCACCGACGCCGGCCACCTCGACGTGCCCGGCGTGGAATACGAGGTCGTCGGCATTACGCATCGACAGCGACCCAATCAGCACGATCGGCACCCACGTGTCGCGATGCATCTCGCCCGTAATGCGCAGCGTGCCGCCGTCTTGCGGCACGACACGCATGTTGCGCAGCGGCGAGCCCTGGTACTGGAACAGATAGAGGTTGAAAATCGCCGTGAGTTTGGCGCTGTCGAGCGTGACCTCGCCGCGGTGAACGTTGATCGTCACGCTGGTTGGATCGTCGAACACGATCGGCTGGCCGGCGCGCACCGGCGTCAGCGTCGCCGCCATGTCGTGAATCATGAAGCCGATGTCGCCGGTCACGCGAAAGTCGACATCGCGCGCGAACATCAACGAGCCGTCGATGCCGGAGTCGCGCAGCGTCAGCGGACGGCTGCGCGTCTCGGTCATGCCGCTCGCGGAGGGGACACGTAAAGCGACGCTCTGTTCGGCAGCGAGTTGTTTGGCTTTAGCGACTTCCAGCGAGGGACGCGGTTGAGAGGCTGGCTGGTCGCCTCCCGCGGTGGCGTTGGTGGCGTTGGTGGCGTTGGTGGCGTTGGTGGCGTTGGTGGCGTTGGTGGCGTTGGTGGCGTTGGTTGCGTTGGTTGCGTTGGTTGCGTTAGTGGCGTTAGTGCTGTTCGCAGCTTTTACGACACCGTTCCTGGCCTCGGCGGGGAGCGCTCCATCCGGTTGCGATTTCGCAGTCAGCGGACCATCGTCGCTGCTCGTGGCATGCGCGGCAGCACTGGTCCGTGTCGACGGTACTGAAGCCGCATCACCCGTCGTGGAACTCGCATCGGCGCATGCGGACATCAATAGCGCCGCCGTCATCAGCGCAGCACCCGCACTACCACGCGCGCGCCACGTCTCCCCGAGCGGTGCCCGCGCCATTCGGAACGCCAACATACTTTGAAGAAGCGGTCGCCGCCAAAGCAAGGGCTCAGTCCGCACGTCGTCAGCCGATTTTCCGCTCGATGCGTCCGTCTGTTTCATGCTGTCTCCTCCTGAAGCCGAGGCGCGTCTTTCGCGCGTCCGGCACGGCATGGTCCGTCGCACATACGTCGGCTTTAAACACCGTCCCGCCGTTGCGCGCCTTTGACTCGATTGTCTTTTTTTGTCAGCTCGCTGCCGACAAGATTTCTGGAGGACGCTCACCAAACGATCAAGCGTTTGAATCGCTGCAGCGAGTCATTGGAAAGCCCCATGCTTCGGGCTTGCGTGGTCTACGCGCAAACGGGATTCAAACAGCATTCCGCAAGCAATATGAGCACGCAACGAGGTGCGCTCGCCCTTCACCCCGCGTGACGGGGCGCATCAGGACAGCAAAGTAGTCACAAATTCGAATGCGGCGCTGCAATACAACCGCCGCGAGACACCCTTCAAAAACGCTGGAGCAAAAACCACAAGACGACACGAAAGAAGCAGCAACGACACGCAAGCTATGCCACGCCTCGGCTAACCCACGCCGAGCCATTCCTGCATCACGTCCGGCCGCTTCAGAAACGATGCAAGCGCGTCATCGAAGACAATCTCGCCATGTCCCATCACCGCCACCCGGCTAGCGATGTCTTGCGCAATCACCAGCCGCTGTTCGATCAGCAGCATCGCCACGCCCCGGTCACGCAACATCCGCAGACATTGCGCCACCTGCCCGATCACCTGGCTGGCGAGGCCCTCGCCCGGTTCGTCGACGACCAGCAGGTCGGGATCGCCGAGCAATGCCCGGGCAAGCGTCAGCATCTGCTGTTCACCGCCGGATAGCGCGCCAGCGCGCGTGCGCTTTCTTTCGCGCAGAACAGGAAACAGTTCATAGGCGTCGTCGAAGGCAAAGCGCGGGGCGCGCCCGCGAGCCCGCGGCGCCACCCCGAGTTGCAGATTCTCGTGGACGCTCAGCGTCGGAAAGACGTCGCGATGTTCCGGCACGTAACCGAGCCCCAGGCGGGCGATCTCGAAGGTGCGCAGCCCGCTGAGCGCATGGCCGGCAAAACGCAACTCGCCCTCGCTGCGCACGAGGCCCATGATCGCGCGCGCCAGCGTCGAGCGTCCGGAGCCGTTGCGCCCGGCCAGTGCGACGACTTCTCCTGCGCCGATCTGCAACGACACGCTATGCAAGGTCTGGCTCGCGCCGTACCACGCGTTCAGTTGTTGAATGTCGAGCAAGGCGGTCATGGGCGGAAGTCGTCGCCGAGATAAGCGGCGCGCACCGCCGCGTCCGCGCGAATCGCCGCCGGCGTACCGGTCGAGATGATGCGTCCTTGCACCAGCACTGAAATCCGGTCGGCAATCGCGAATACAGCGTCCATGTCGTGCTCGACCATCAGCAGCGTGCGGCCCGCGGTGGCCGAGCGAATCAGCTCGATGGCGCACGCCGCTTCGGCGCGGTTCATGCCCGCGGTCGGTTCATCGAGCAGCAAGGTATGCGCGCCACCCGCGAGCGCGAGGCCGAGATCGAGCGCGCGCTGCTCGGCATAACTCAGTGTGCCGGCCTGACTATGCCGGCGCGCGCTCAGCCCCACTGCATCGAGTACCTGTTCGGCGCGTGCATCGACCGTGCGTGAGCCGCTGAAACGCTGCCACCAACGCGTGCGGTCGCGCTCGGCCAGCATGGCCGCACAGCGCAGATTGTCGAACACGCTCAGGCGCGCGAACACACTGGTGGTCTGGAAACTGCGCGCGAGGCCACGGCGCGTGATCGCCGCCGGCGCGAGTCGCGTGATCTCCGCACCGAACAGATCGATGCGCCCGGCGCTCGGACGCGCGCCACCGGCGATCAGATTGAAGAGCGTCGATTTGCCGGCGCCGTTCGGTCCGATCAACGCATGGCGCTCACCGGGCTCGATCGCCAGATCGACGCCGCGCAGAATCTGCGTGGCGCCAAAGCGTTTTTCGATGCCGTAGAGCGCGAGGGCCGGGATCATCGTGCGTCTCCGGTGAGCGGCGCAGCACTGGCGCGAACCGCGAGCCGTGCTTGCGCGCGACGCGCGTAGCGCGCCGCGAGTGCCCCCGTCACGGCCAGCATGAACACCGCGCCGCCGAGCCAAAGTGGCGACGAGCCCGTCGCCGGCGGCACGCCGATCACGGTGAAAGCCGCGCCATCGTCAGCGCCGAATTGCACGGCATAGGCCCACTGCACCGCGAGCACGACGGCCAGCGTCCACAGCACTGCTGAGGCCACGCCCCATAGATAAGTCTTGCTGCACACGCGCCAGCCGTAATCAGAAAGGCGTGCCGTGTGCCGTTGCACGAAGCCCGCCAGTCCATCTGGCGAAGCCACCACGATCACGATGAAGAACAGCCCCAGATAGAACAGCCAGGCGCGCGTCACACTCGCCACCGCGACGCTGAAAAACGTCAGGACGATCGCGCCGGCGACCGGCCCGAAAAACGCCGCCGTACCGCCGATCACCGTCGCGATCAGCACGGCGCCGGAGCGCATCATGCCGACGCTTTCCGTCGACACCAGTTCGACATTGATCAACGCCAGGGTGCCCGCAAGGCCCGCAAAAAACGCCGACATCACCACCACGCCATAGCGCACGCGCCGCGGGTAGCAGCCGATCGCCGCCGCGCGCGCCGGATTGTCGCGCACGGCGTTGGCGAGCCGCATGAACGGTGTGCGCGACAACGCGAACATCGCCACGCTCGACAGCACGCACCACAACGCGATCAGCGCATACGCTTCGCGTGCCGGGCCGAAATTCCAGCTTGCGAGCATCGGCCCGCTCGCGCGATCGATCGACACGCCGGCCTCGCCGCCGAACCAATCAGGCAGTGTCCACGCGGCCGCCGCGACGAGTTCACCGATACCGAGCGTAATCATCGCGAACGCCGTTCCGGCACGCCGCGTCGACACGAAGCCGAACAGCACGCCGCACAGCGCGCCGCCAAGGCCGCCGATCAACGGCAGCAGCACGAGCGGCACGCCGATGCGGTTGAACACGTGCGCCGCGATCAACGCGCCGAGGCCGGAATAAGCGGCATGACCGAAGGACAGCAGCCCCGTTGCGCCGAGCAGCAGGTTGTACGAGAGCGCAAAGACGATCATCGTCGCGCTCTGCGCGAGATAGGCGAGCAGCCAGCTTTGCGGCCAGACAAAGGGCGGCACGGCGAGGAACAGGACCAGCGCGAGCCACGGTGCGGCCCTGCGCGGCATCGAACGGGACGTGGCGGCCGGCATCACGAACGTGCCGGGCGGCTCACGCATGATCGTCTCGCCGGCCGAACAGTCCACGCGGCCGCAGCGCCAGCATCGCGACAAGCAACAGATAGGGAATCAGCGGCGCGAGTTGTGCGAGTGTCAACGCATCCCATTCGGCCGGCAGCGCGCCGCCGAACGCCCATGTGAGATCGCCCAGCGAGACGTCGCTCGCCACCGCAAAGGTCTGCACGCAGCCGACGATCAATGACGCCGCCAGCGCCCCGCTCAACGAACCCAGGCCGCCGATCACGACCACCACGAACACGATCGACCCCAGCGATTCCGCCATCGCCGGCTCGATCACGAAGAGCGGCGCGCCGATCACGCCGGCCAGCGCGGCGAGCGCCGTGCCCGCCGCGAACACGCCGGTGAACACGCGCGGCACGTTGTGGCCGAGCGCCTCGACCGCGCTCGCATGCGTGAGCGCGGCGCGCACGATCAGCCCCGCCTTCGACACACGCAGCACCGCATAAAGCACCGCCAGCATCGCCAGCGACACGGCCATCATGAAGGCCCGATAGCGTGCGAAGGCCGCCCCGTAGACGGTGAACAACGGCCCGTCGAGCACGGCCGGAACTGTCGCACTAAGCGGACTCAAGCCCCAGCCGAGCTTGACCAGCTCGCCGAGCAGATACGCGGCGCCGAACGTCAGCAACAATTCGGGCAGATGACCGTACACCCGCACGTGGCGCAGCAGCCAGCGCTCCAGCGCCGCGCCAAGCAAGCCTACGACGAGCGGCGCGATCACCAGCGCACTCCAGAATCCCGCATGCGCCGCCACCGAAAACCCGACGTACGCGCCGAGCATATAGAAGCTCGCGTGCGCGAAATTCAGCACGCCGAGCATGCTGAAAATCAGCGTCAAACCTGCCGACAGCATGAACAGCAGCAGGCCGTAACTGACGCCGTTGAGCAGATTGATGACGAACGACTGCACGCGCCTAGTCCGCCTGCATCGCGACGGTTAGGGGCTCGAGCGCCGCGCGCAATGCAGCGGGCAGAGTCACCGGACGACGCGTGAGACGGTCCACATACACGTGCACGAAATGGCCTTGCGCCGCGGGTTGATCTTCGCTTTCCTTGAAGAGGCCCACCTGGTAGCGCACGCTCGAGCTGCCGAGCCGCACCACCCGCAAGCCCGCTTCGACCCGCTCGGGAAACACCAGCGGCGCGAAATAATTGCATTGCGTCTCGACCACGAGGCCGATCGTCGCGCCGTGCTCGAAGTCGAGCACGCCGGCACGAATCAGATACTCGTTCACCACCGTGTCGAAGTAACTGTAATAGACGACGTTGTTGACGTGACCGTAGACATCGTTGTCCATCCAGCGCGTGGGGATCGGCAGGAAATGCGGGTAAGCGCTGCGCGGGGCGGCTGTGGGTTTGTTCATCGTGATGGGGTGTGGTGGATGGCCAAACTCATGGGTGTAACTGAGCGGGGGAACGCATTAGCGTAATTTACTGCCCCGGCCTTTCGACAAATTCGAACGGCAGCCCGCGCCGCCGCATCCATTCGCCGAGCGCCTGCCCAGTGCCCGCGCGCCACGGCCGCAGTTTGGCCGGCTCGACCAGCCGGTATTCGAGCAACTCGGGCGACAACGCCACCGTGCCATACGCCTTCACGTGATACGCGATGATCAGCTCGTTCTTGCGGATGAATTCGTACACGCCGATCAATTCGACGGTCTCCGCATGCAGCGAGGTTTCTTCGAGCACCTCGCGGGCAATGCCCTCTTCCGGCGTCTCGCCGTTCTCGAGGAAGCCGGTGATCAGCGCGAACATGCCTTCAGGCCATGCGGCATTGCGCGCGAGCAGGATCCTGCCCTCGTACTCGACGATCGCGGCCACCACCGGCAGCGGATTGTTCCAGTGGACGTAGCCGCACTCGTTGTCGGGGCAGATCTGGCGGATGCGGCCGCCTTCGTGTGCCGCATCGGCGCGCTCGATCAAAGGCGTGGCGCAGCGCGGACAAAATTGGTATTCGGTCATGGCGTGGGGAGCGTCTCTTATGTTTTAGTCGTGCAGTGGATGCGGTTTCACGCCGCGCACAGCTCGCGCACTTGCGCGGCGAAACGCTCGACGGTTTCCGGCTGCGTGTCCCAGGCGCACATCAGCCGGCAACCGCCCGCGCCGATGAACTCGTAGAACTTCCAGCCGCGCGCGCGCATTGCCTTGGCGGCCTGCGGCGGCAATTGCGCAAAGACCGCGTTCGATTCTCCTGGAAACAGGATGCTCACGCCGGGAATTTCCTGCAACCGCGTTTGCAGCAAGTCGGCCATTGCATTTGCATGGCGCGCGTTGCGCAGCCAGACATCGTTGTCCAGCAGACCGAGCCACGGCGCGGAGATGAAGCGCATTTTCGACGCGAGCTGGCCGGCCTGCTTCAGGCGGTAGGCGAAATCGTCGGCGAGCGCGCGGTCGAAGAACACCACCGCTTCGCCGACCGGCAAGCCGTTCTTGGTGCCGCCGAAGCACAGCACGTCGACGCCCGCGCGCCACGTGATCTCGGACGGATGCACGTCGAGCGCCGCGACCGCATTGGCAAACCGCGCGCCGTCCATATGCACCTTCAGATGACGCCGTTTGGCAATCGCCGCGATCGCGCGCACTTCTTCCACGGTGTAGACGGTGCCTACCTCCGTCGATTGGGTCAGCGTGACCACTTTCGGTTTGGGGTAGTGAATATCGGCGCGGCGCGTGACGACCGCTTCGATCGCATCGGGCGTGAGCTTGCCGCCGATGCCGGGTGCCGTTAGCAGCTTCGAGCCGCCGGAGAAGAATTCCGGGCCGCCGCATTCATCCGTTTCGATGTGCGCGAGTTCATGGCAGATCACCGAGTGATATGACTGGCACAGCGACGCCAGCGCCAGCGAGTTGGCAGCCGTGCCGTTGAACACAAAAAACACTTCGCAGTCGGTCTGGAACAGGTCTCGAAGACGGTCGCAGACCTGGTTGGTCCAGGAGTCGTCGCCGTAAGCCGGTTCGTGGCCGCTGTTGTTGGCGGTGATCAACGCTTCGAGCGCTTCGGGACAAATACCGGCGTAGTTGTCGGACGCGAAATGTTGCATGGAGGGTGGCGCGGCCGGCGACGGGCGCGCTGAGATGACGGAAAGCGGTCATTTTAGTGCGCCGGCGGGTAATTTGTTTTTCGGTTTGCGGGGGTTGGCGGGGTTGGCGGGGTTGGCGGGGTTGGTGGGGTTGGTGGGGTTGGTGGGGTTGGCGGGGTTGGCGG
>NZ_JAXDPY010000392.1:0-5497 GCF_034668105.1 Paraburkholderia sp.
CCCTCCGCCTGCTTCACCGATTTCCACCCGCCTGAAGTTCAATAATGCAAAGCGGTCACTGTGGCCGGTCGTGTCGCGAATCAGATCGCGAAACTGCGCGAGTGTCAGATCGGCGGCGTGGAATTTCCTCACCTCGACAGGAAACGCACCCAGCGCCGTGCTGAGCTGGTCGAGCGTCATGCCTTCCTTCGAAACCCGCGCGGCGTTGGCCACCTGCGGATCGATGTTGCGAAAGAAATCCTGTTGCGAGAAGTATGGGAAATCCGGGTACTGCGTCGACTCGGGACGGCGGATACCCAATGCGTTGAGCGCCATCACCGAGGTCGCGACCGAACAGTAGGCTTCGTTGCGCTGCGTTTCGAAATACTCCGAAAGCGGCCAGTACGACTGGTTATGGGGGGTGGTTATCAGACGCTTCTGGCCCGCCGGCTGCGTCAGTGCAATGAGGTTAGGCGGAACCGGCAGCGGCCCGTCGGCCGGGCGGGCGGCGTTTGCGGCGTTTGCCGCGGGCACCTGATACGAATCTTGATGGGCAGTGTGGTCCGCAACCTGATTGGCCGGCGGCGACAGCTGCGCACAGGCTGCCAGTGTTATCGCCAGAACAGCGCTCATCCATCCACGCGGGCTCGTACGTCGCACGGCATCAAACGAAGAGTATCTGGTCATTGCCCTTTCCGCAGTGGATGAGTTTCGAAAGATTGCCATCCGCCAACGCTTTCTCCGCATTGGCGATGCCTCGAATTTTTAACACGAAACCCATCGACGCGTGAGTTTGCGCCCCAGCCGCGTGTTGGCTCAGCCGCTTGCTATACTCCCGCGGCCTATCCTGGCGCACGCGACCGAACAGCTTATCGAAGTCGCTCACAGCCAATTCAAGTAGATCGGATTCGAATATGAGTGACCTGGAAAGCGCCGCGTCTGGCGCAGGACTCGCCCCTGCCTCGCTGGACACCTCCGATAAAAAGCAAAGTCAATCCGGCGGCCCCAATGCGCCGATTGCGACAGTGCCTTCCCCTTGCATCGACGTTTGCAAAATCGATCGGGATACGGGCCAGTGCATCGGGTGTCTACGCACACGCGACGAAATTCGCGGATGGAAAAACATGACCGATGATTTGCGCCTCGCGATGATCGAAGAACTGTCGCACCGTAAGGCGAATCTGGAAACCCGCAAGGCAGGAACGCTATAGCGTCGGCACCGTCAAGCGCAGGATCAACCCGCCGGCTCAGCGAACGCGTAACTGTTCTTGCCGCTGCGCTTGACCCGATACATCGCTTCATCGGCCGCGCTCAGGAGGCCATGGTAATCGCCTACGGGATCGGGAAAACTGGCAATGCCGATGCTGGCACGGACCAGGCCGTTGCCCATCTCCTCGTCCGTTTGAACTACACAATCAATCAGTCGCCGGGCAATTTCGCCCAGCTCCACATGCGTCGAAAATTCCCGGACCAGCACGGCGAATTCGTCGCCGCCGATTCGCGCGACGACATCGACTCTGCGCACCGATTCACGAAAGCGCTTCGACACCGCAATCAGAAATTCATCGCCAACACGGTGACCGAGCGAGTCGTTGACCTGCTTGAAGCCATCCAGATCGACATACAGCACCGCGATATTGCGAGGCGCCCCGCCCGCGAGCGATTTCGTCGCCGCCGCTTCAAGCGTCGCAAACAGCTTGCGCCGGTTCGGCAAGCCGGTCATCGCGTCATGCAAGGCCGCCTGCTCGAATTCGCGCGACTGGCCCGCGAGCAGGCGATTCCGTTTGGCATACATCCCCAGTGCGGTAAGCAGCATGCAGAACAGCAACGCCGCCGACGCAATCAGCATGTGCGCGACATAGGTAATCCGCGCGCGTGCATCGGCGCTGGCAGCGTCGCGTTGCGCGCGCCACCCGCTCGACACGGCAGTGAGCCAGGCATCGGTGTCGCGCAGGTCGGCCTCGGCTGTCGGCGCGGGTGAAGACCTATGCGGCGGCGCCGACGGACTAGCATTCACCAGCGCCGCGAGTGACGTGAGGCGATGGGCGAGTTCGGCGCGCGCTTGACGATATCCGGCGGCACGCGTTGCTGTGGCGTCGGGCAATTGCTGCCAGATGCCGACCACGTTCCGGGCGCCTTCCGCCCGTTCGACCGCGTCGAGCACGAGTTCCGCGTATTCCTGTTTCAGTTGATCGGAAAAGATCGCCCGGATTTGCAGCGCAAGGTATGAAAGTCCAATCAGCAGGCAAACCAGCGCGGCGGCGGCGATCGCAGCCGGGCCGGGCCTGAAGCGGATCGCGAGGGCGCGCCCACGAGCGGCGCGCGGCATACGCGCGCGCTCAGGGATGGGAATAGATGTCTTGCCGGCTTCCGGAGCCATGCTGGCGATAACTCACGCGGCGAAAGAACGAACCCATTCGGGCGAACAGGCTGCCCTTGTGCCTGGCATTGGCTGTCGACGAAGATTGGCGGTCCTGTTGAGCGAGACGCGCATCCCTGCCCGCTCGACTGGACGCCGGCTGCTGCTGTGCAGCGATGTTGGAGGGCGGCGCCGCGCGATGAACGGCAGGGGCGGAAGAAGCGGCCACGGCCGGCGTTGCGTCGGCTATGCGGGTTCGGCGATCGGCGGGCCGAGAAAAAGGCCTGACCGGACCAGACCAGGAGGCTTGTTGTTTCCCTTCTTCGTCCGGTGATGCGGGCGTTGCCGTTGTGGCCGTCGTGGCCATGGGCATCGTCGCCTCGCGCGGCACAGTCGCAAAAGTCGCCGCCTTTGCCGGCGCAATCGATTTCGCGGACGCCGGTCCGGTCGCCGCCAGCGCAGTCGTTCCGAGCGCCTGCCGCGCGCGCGCCATGGCGTCGGCATATGCCTGCTGATCGTGATTGAACCAGACGCTGTAAGCGACCGTACCCAGCACGCCAAAAGTCAGCGCGCTGGCCGCCGCGACCCACAGTGCAAGACGTCCGAATCGTACGGGCGGAGCCGCGGCCAACGGCTCGGCACCAGCGTCATCGCCGGCATCTGGATGCTCTGCAGCGGATCTTGGTAAATCGGTATCGTTGAACATCGCACTACTCTCCGGAATCCTTACGTCTGACAGATCGGCAGACTTTAATCACACGATTCGGCGGTGGCCGTTCTGAAGTTCTCTGAAAATTTATCTCGCGCACCGGGTAGCGACTAATACGGTAATGCTGCGCTTTAATCGGCAGCTTGGCGAGCCGTGTGTACATCGGTAAATGCTGGTAAAAAATTCAACGCCGCGTGCATCGACGAAGGGTGCCGGGCTCGTTGCAGATTGCGTTGCGCGCCGGGCCGGGGGTGGTGACTTGAGCATGCGCTGATCCTATCTCGCATGCAACAAACACGCCCGACAAAACGGTGCGAACCTTCTCGCATCTAGCCGCCACATCTCGCCGAATTCGGACTAACAACAGCGTGTCGAAGCACTAGTGGCTCCTCATGCCTGACGTGCGTCCCACCTTCTGACGCGGAGAAGAAAAGCATTGCTCGGATTTCCCGGTTTATTCGTCTACTGTAGAAGCCCGTGCTGGACATGATCGCCAAAATGCTCACCGTAAAAGCGCACAACATCTGGCTGACGAGCGGCGATCCGAAGCGTCGAAAAGCGGCTGTCGAATACGTGCTGAAGGGTTTTGAAAATGGCGCGTTCAAGCCCGTGATCGCCCGCACTTTCAGGTTCGACGAAATGGTGGATGCACTTCGCTATCTGGAGACCAACGGACAGTTCGGAAAGGTCGTTGTGACGGTTTGAGCGCACGCTTGAAGACAACCTACTGCACCGTGATGGTTTCCTTCATATTCGGGTGAATGCCGCAAAACACCTTATACACGCCCGGCTTGTCGAACTTGAACTGGAACGTGTCGTTCTGATCGAGCGCGGCGGAGCGAAACATACCCGCATCGTTCACGACGGTGTGGGGCTCGCCGTCGAGATTTTTCCACGTCACCGTCGAGCCGGTTTTGACTGTGAGCGCCATGGGCGAAAACATGAAGTTCTTGATGACCACGGCGCTGGGCGTTTCTGCCCGTGCAACGGACATGCCCGCCGACGCCGCGATGAACATCGAGCTTCCGAGCAGCACAAAGAGGGCGCGGCGAATCGCACTGGTTTGCATAACCGATCTCCAATTGATTAGACAAAGAATTTGAATCAGACGAGTGTCGTATCGGCAAGCGTCGCGTGGAGCGGATGACGCTCAACCTTGATGCTGGTCACGCCGAGCATTCTGGGAAGCTGATCGCTCGCTACCGTGAGGGGCCCAGGGCCGGGGCCATTGCCGGCGGTCGGCTGGGGATAGGCGGTCGAGCGCGCGGTATGGAACGTGATATTGCCTTCCACCTTCGACACGATCTGGTGAATATGACCGTTCAGGACGGTCACCGAGCCGAAACGTTTCAGATAGCTCATTGCCTGACCGGCATCGCCCGTGCCCCACCCCCACGGTTCGTAGATCGTCCACATCGGCATGTGCGCAAACACGACGATCGGCGTGCTGGACGAGCGGCCCTTCAGGTCGTTTTCGAGCCAGGCGAGTTGCTCGTCGCCGAGTCCGCCCAAACCGTTCGGCTTGAAATGCATGACGTTGACGAGCGCGACGAAGTGCACGCCGTTATGGTCGAAGCTGTAATACCCCTTGTTGTCCGACGCCTTGCCGAAGCGGCTGAAGTATTCGGTTCCGGGGCCGTCCGTTACGTCGTGCTCGCCGGGCACAGTGTGCAGCTCCGTGATATTCAGACCCGACATCAACTGAGCCGCGAGATCGAACTCCGCCGGCTTGGAAAGATGCGTGATGTCGCCCGTGTGAATAGTCAGCGCGGGCTTGACCGGCATGGCGTTGACGTAGTCGATCGTTTGCTTCAGTGTGCCCGCGACGTCCGGGTTGGCTTCCTTATTGAAGCCGATATGCGAGTCGCTGATCTGCAGAAAAAGCGGCACGCCCGTGGCCGTCGACGGCGATTTCGCATCGGCCGCCAATGCCAGTTCCACGGGCGTGAGAATGCCGCCGGCAAGGACGAACACGGTGCCTACGCCGCCGAAGGCGAGACATTTCAGGGCCCCCCGGCGCGCCCGGTTGAAGGCAGGGTCAAAGGCGGGATCGGATGAATGATGTGACGACATGTTGACCTCACGATAAGGATTCGCGAGCAACCGCGGGGTCATCCCGCGGAGATCGCGACTCGGTTCATGAGCAAGACTGCCGTGCCATCGGTTTTATTCCAGGCGACCAGAAATAGCATCGGCCAATGCGTCTCGCGCCTCAGGCATGTACTTCTCGCGTCAGGTTCCATGTGGGAATAGCCGCGCTGCGTCCGCAGTCATGCAGACGAGGCAACTGAAAGGAGAAACACCATGGACATCATCGACATCGCCCGTGCGTCGGGCATGGCGGTCATCCTCGAAGGCAGGATCGGCCGTGAGGAGTACCAGAGCGTGTGCGGCTCGCTATCCGCATTGCAGCGCTTTGCCGAAGCAGTGCGTCAAGGCACGGCGCAACA
>NZ_JAXDPY010000393.1:0-17808 GCF_034668105.1 Paraburkholderia sp.
AAACAGAAACGCCACTACCGAGGTCGTGGCGTTTCTGTTTTAAAGCTTTATGTTGATAACGTCTGGCCGAAGCTTAGAACTGCCACCACGACTTTTCCTTACCCGGCCTTGCATGGCCCGTGATGTACGGGCTGTCGGGGAAGGTGCCGGCCAGAATGCGCTTCGTGTCGTCAGCCAGTTGCGGCTGATTCAGCCTCTCGTACGACAGCATCATGATGTGCAGTGCGTCTTCGATAGCCGGCGCGTTCTTGTATTCCTTCAACGCCAGCTGCGCGCGGTTGATCGCGGCAACGTAGGCGCCACGACGGTAGTAATAATCCGCCGCATGGACTTCGTGCGACGCCAGCGCGTTCACGATATAGCGCATGCGTTGCGCGGCGTCCGGCGCATACTTGCTGTTCGGGTATTTGTCGACCACGACCTTGAACGCGTCATACGACTGACGCAGCGACACCGGATCGCGCTCGCTCATGTCCTGGCCGGAGAAGCGGCCGAACAGACCGAGGTCGTCATTGAAGTGGATCATGCCCTTCAGGTAGTACGCGTAGGCGATGTCCGGGTGATCCGGGTGCAACTGGATGAAGCGGTCGATCGCCTGGTCGGCGGCGGCGTTTTCGTTATCTTTCCAGTTGCAATACGCGACGTTGATCTGCGCTTGCTGGGCAAAGTGGCCGAACGGATCGCGGCCTTCAAGCATTTCGAAATACTTGGCGCACTTGCCGAAATCACCGCCGGTCAGAGCGTCGTTCGCCTCCGTATATAATTTGTTGTTGTTCCACGTAGCCGTCTCATCGGTCTTTTCCGGCAGGCCGTGACAAGCCGCGACAACGGCAACGGCCGCGGCGCACGCAATGTATCCGGCCACTTTCCGGGCCGCCTTCTTGATGGCCGCCAAATTGATCGCCGCTTTAGTGATGGTGTTCAAGGCTCGCATTTTCCAGTCTAGCTTTACGTCCAGGTGACCCAGACTCAATGACCCGCTCAAATACTCCAGGCGCCGCTACCGGTGCCGGGAATAGCAACAAAGATTATAGCGTAAGCGCTGATCCCTCCGACGCATTGGGCGTCGATTCGCTTGACGACGATCTCGGCAGCGACGCGCTTGCCGCCGCCGGCCCGCAAAGCATGGTGCCGACGGTGGCGAGCCGCGTGGCGGACGAGACCCCGCGCAGCGTTGTCGTGCCCGACGAACTGGCCGGCGAACGCCTCGACAAGGTGCTCGCGCGCGTCTTTCCGGAATTTTCACGCAACCGGCTGCAAAGCTGGATCGAGTCGGAGCGGGTGCGCATCGACGGCAAGCCCGCAAAGATCCGGCAGCCGGTGCCGCTTGGCGCGACCATCGAGCTCGTGCCCGATCTGCTGCCCGAGCAACTGGCATTCACGCCCGAGCCGGTCCCGCTCGAGATCGTCTACGAGGACGACACGCTGGTGGTCATCAACAAGCCGGCCGGCATGGTCGTGCATCCGGCGGCCGGCAACTGGAGCGGCACGGTGCTGAACGGCCTGCTGTATCGCTACGGCGATGCCGCGGCAGGCCTGCCGCGTGCCGGTATCGTGCATCGGCTGGACAAGGAGACCTCCGGCCTGATGGTGGTGGCGCGCACCCTCGAGGCGCAGACCGATCTGGTGCGCCAGCTTCAGGCGCGCACGGTCAAGCGCCGTTATCTCGCGCTGGTGTGGGGCAACATGCCCGAGGAAGGCACGATCGACGCGCCGATCGGCCGCGATCCGCGCGAACGCACGCGCATGGCGGTGGTGACGAGCGCATCGGGCAAAGCCGCGCGCACGCATTTCCGGCGCGTGGATACGGCGATCTGGCAGCGTCAGCCGGTCACCGCGATTCATTGCGATCTGGAAACCGGACGCACCCATCAGATTCGCGTGCATTGCGCGCATATCGGCCATCCGCTGCTCGGCGATCCGGTTTATGGGCGCGCGCGCGGCAAGCGCTCGGTCACACCGCTGCCGGACGGTTTCGCGCGTCAGGCGTTGCACGCATGGCGCCTCGGCCTGATTCACCCGCAAACCGGCCGCACCATGCAATGGCGCGCTGACGCACCGGAAGACATGCAGGTGCTGTCGGCGGCGCTCGGTCTCGGACGCGACGATGCGGGCGAGTTCGACGAGACGTATTACGAGGAAGACGATTACGACGCTTCGCCGGACGACGCCTTGCTGGACGAGGATGCCGATGAAGGCGACGCATACGACGAAAGCGGCGCACACGACGAAGACGAAGACAACCACGAAGACAACCACGAAGACAACCACCCCAAGGACGGACACGCATGAGCTTGCCCGAGCTGAGCTTTGCCGATGTCGTGCAACCGGCATGGAACGTATCGCCGCGTGTGCGCGCGCTCGTCACCACCCGCAACGGCGGCGTGAGCGAGCCGCCGTTCGGCCGCTGGCAGGATGGCGCGGACCGGTCCGGCGGTCTGAATCTGGGGATGAAAGCCGGTGACGATCCCGCGGCGGTCGCAACCAATCGCGCACGACTGCTGAGTCTGGCGGGCGTCGGCGAGGCCGCGTGGCTCGAACAGATTCACGGCGCGGGCATCGTGCGTGCCGAGGATGCGCTTCACCAGATTCACACAAGCGGCACGCCGATGCGCGCCGATGCCAGCGTCACCGATCGGCCCGGCACGGTGTGCGTCGTGATGGTGGCCGATTGCATGCCGGTGCTGTTGTGCGACGAAGCCGGGCGCGCGGTCGGTACGGCTCATGCCGGCTGGCGTGGGCTGGCCGCGGGCATCGTTGAACAGACGGCGGAGCGCGTCGCCGAACTCGCCGGCGTAGCGCCCGCATCGTTGCACGCCTTTCTCGGCCCGGCGATCGGACCCGGCGCATTCGAGGTGGGCGCAGACGTGCGTGACGCCTTCATGAACGGCGTGGATGGCGCACAACGCGAGGCCACGGCGAATGCCTTCGTGACGCATCCGCAAAACCCCGGCAAATATCTGGCCGATCTTGCTGCACTCGCGCGCTTGCGTTTGCAGCGGCTCGGCGTGACGCGCGTGGTCGGCGGCGATCTTTGTACGGTCACGCAACGTGAACGTTTCTATTCCTATCGCCGCGACCGTGAGACTGGCCGCATGGCCGCGCTGATCTGGCTGGACGATCGTGCGCAGACGATTGCGGATTGAGCGGGCGCCCGCAGCGGCGTCTCGTCTACGAGCCCTCGTATGAGGGTTTATTCGGAGGTGCGGCACGCTTTTTTGCTGCACTGCCGGAATTCACTGCGCATGCGCAGATCTGCCGCCAAAAGCGTCCGCCGGCGAACGGATAAACGCGTATAAGCCCATGCAATATGGGAGCTTTTTTCGCTTGCGGTGGCACTGATCAATCCCGGTTCGAAAAGCGCGATCTGCTACACAGGGAAAACGATAATTAAAAAACTATCGCACTGCGGCAAAATCGGGAACAAGCATTGACATGCCTTGCGATGGGGAGCAAGAATGTTCCTCACAGCTCCTCGTACATGGGACAGGGCGTGACGAGACCGCGAGCAATCGCCCACGTGCGCATGAACCTGCCTCTCAACCCGTCCGCAAGGACTTACCGGTCAAAAGCAGGTATGGCAGCTCCACATTCCTCAGCTTCCCCCAGCACGGACTCCTCAAAGGAGCAGACGCAGCAGGCCGGTACGAGCGGCGCAACACCGGCCGCGGGCATGCAGCAGTTATTCGACGCCTGGATGAACGCATGGCGTTCGCTCGGTACGCCGCCCGGCGGCAATGGCATACCTTTCCCAATGCCTCAGATGCCGCAAATGGGCATCCCTCAAATGCCGCAAATGGGTGTGCCGCAAATGCCGTCATTCCCAGGCATGCCTGACTTCGGCAAACTGGCTGCCGGGTCGCTGCCGTCACTGCCTTCATTCGCCGGACTGAATGTGCCGAGCGCCGCGATTCCATCAGAGCGTCTGCAAAAGCTGCAAGCCGATTATTCGCGCGAGGCGATGGAGCTGATCCAGCAGGCCACCAGCTCCGCGACCAGAGCGCCCGAACTCAAGGACCGCCGCTTCAGTTCCGACGCGTGGAGTTCAGCGCCGGCCTACGCATTCACCGCCGCCTGGTATCTGTTGAACGCGCGCTATCTGCAGGAAATGGTCGACGCGCTCGAAACGGAACCGAAGATGCGCGAGCGTATCCGTTTCGCCGTTCAGCAGTGGACCGCGGCCGCATCGCCGAGCAACTTCTTCGCATTGAATCCGGAAGCGCAAAAGACCTTGCTGGATAGCCAGGGTGAGAGCTTGCGGCAGGGCGTGATGAATCTGCTGGGCGACTTGCAGCGCGGCAAGATTTCGCAGACAGACGAATCAGGTTTCGTGGTCGGCGAAAATCTGGCGAACACCGAAGGTTCGGTGGTGTTCGAGAACGAGCTGATGCAACTGATCCAGTACAAGCCGCGCACGGCGACCGTGCGGGAACGCCCGCTTCTGATCGTGCCGCCTTGCATCAACAAGTTCTACATTCTCGATCTGCAACCGGAGAACTCGCTGGTCGCGCACGGGCTCGATTCGGGTCATCAGGTGTTTCTGATTTCGTGGCGCAACGCGGACGCGTCGATCGCCAGCAAGACGTGGGACGACTACATCGGCGAGGGCGTGCTCAAGGCGATCGAAACGGTCAGCAAGATCAGCGGCCGCGAGCAGATCAACACGCTCGGCTTCTGCGTCGGCGGCACCATGCTCGCCACGGCGCTGGCAGTGGCGGCCGCGCGCGGCGAACATCCAGCCGCGTCGATGACCTTGCTCACCGCGATGCTCGATTTCTCGGACACGGGCGTGCTCGACGTATTCGTCGACGAAGCGCACGTGCAGATGCGCGAGCAGACCATTGGCGGCAAGAACGGTGGCACACCGGGATTGATGCGCGGCATCGAATTCGCCAACACGTTCTCATTCCTGCGGCCGAACGATCTGGTGTGGAACTACGTCGTCGACAACTACCTCAAGGGTCGCACGCCGGTGCCGTTCGACCTGCTGTACTGGAACAGCGATTCGACCAGTCTGCCGGGACCGATGTATGTCTGGTATCTGCGCAATACGTATCTCGAGAATCGTCTGCGCGAACCGGGTGCGTTGACCACCTGCGGCGAGCCGGTCGACCTTTCGAAGATCGACGTGCCCACTTTCATCTACGGCTCGCGCGAAGACCATATCGTGCCGTGGCAAACCGCCTATGCATCGGTGCCGTTGCTCGCGGGGCCGCTGAAGTTCGTGCTCGGCGCGTCGGGCCATATCGCGGGTGTGATCAATCCGCCGGCGAAGAAAAAGCGCAGCTACTGGACGCTCGAAGGCGACGTCAAGACGCTGCCGGAAAGCGCCGACGAATGGCTCGATCAGGCGGCCGAAGTGCCCGGCAGCTGGTGGCCCGAATGGACTACCTGGCTCGACCAGTATGGCGGCAAGAAAGTGAAGCCGCGCGCCGCGGCCGGCTCCGCCGAATTTCCTGTGATCGAGCCGGCGCCGGGACGCTATGTGCGGCAGCGCGAGTAGGTGTGAGCGCACCTGCGGGTGGGGTTGATCTGGTGGTATGAATCCGCGTTCGCGTGAACAGGAACGCACGAGCAACAAGATTTTTAACTTGACGGGCTGCGGCGTATTCAGCCGATGTGCCCGGAGGATATGGAAATGACTGATGTTGTGATCGTATCGGCCGCCCGTACGGCAGTAGGTAAATTCGGTGGGTCGCTGGCGAAGATCGCCGCGCCCGAACTCGGCGCGACGGTGATTCGCGCCGTACTCGAACGGGCTGGTCTGAAGCCTGAGCAGGTCAGCGAAGTCATTCTGGGGCAGGTGCTGACGGCGGGCTCGGGCCAGAACCCGGCGCGTCAATCGCTGATCAAGGCAGGGCTGCCCGCGGCCGTGCCGGGCATGACGATCAACGTGGTGTGCGGCTCGGGCCTGAAGTCCGTGATGCTGGCGGCCAACGCGATCATCGCGGGCGACGCCGACATCGTGATTGCCGGCGGTCAGGAAAACATGAGCGCCGCACCGCACGTGCTGCCGGGCTCGCGCGACGGGTTCCGCATGGGCGACGCGAAGCTGATCGACTCGATGATCGTCGACGGCCTGTGGGATGTCTACAACCAGTACCACATGGGTGTGACGGCTGAGAACGTCGCCAGGGAATACGGCATTACACGCGAGCAGCAGGACGCGTTTGCGGCGCTCTCGCAGAACAAGGCGGAAGCCGCGCAGAAGGCGGGCCGTTTCAACGACGAAATCGTGCCGGTCGAGATTCCGCAACGCAAGGGCGAGCCGCTGCGTTTCGCAACCGACGAATTCGTGCGTCACGGCGTGACGGCTGAATCGCTGGCGAGTCTGAAGCCGGCGTTCTCGAAAGAAGGCTCGGTAACGGCGGCCAATGCGTCGGGTCTGAACGACGGCGCGGCGGCGGTGCTGGTGATGTCGGCGAAGAAGGCCGAGGCGCTTGGCCTTGCGCCGCTCGCACGCATCAAGGCGTACGCCACCTCGGGTCTGGATCCGAAGGTGATGGGCATGGGCCCGGTGCCGGCCTCGCGCCGTTGCCTGGAGCGTGCGGGCTGGACGCCGGCCGATCTGGACCTGATGGAAATCAACGAAGCGTTTGCCGCCCAGGCGTGCGCCGTGAATCAGCAGATGGGCTGGGACACGTCGAAGATCAACGTGAACGGCGGCGCGATTGCGATTGGCCATCCGATCGGTGCGTCCGGCGCGCGGATTCTCGTCACGCTGCTGCACGAAATGCAGAAGCGCGATGCGAAGAAGGGTCTGGCGTCGCTGTGTATCGGCGGCGGCATGGGTGTGGCGCTGGCGCTCGAACGCGCTTGACACGGGCCTGGCAGAGCGCCTGGAAGCGGGCTCAAGCCGCTTAAGAGTGTCCTGGCAGGCGGTAAGCAGGATTGCCGCGCGTCACAGTCATAAGGCAGCAGGTGGCGCGCGGTGCGCAGTGGCCTCGTCGGCCGGTCGCCCGGCGGCAGTGGAGATGAAGCATCAGGCGAGGGAAGAGGCAGCCGGTCGGCGCCTCGAAAACGAAAAACGGAGTGTGGTTTATGACACAGCGAATTGCGTACGTAACGGGCGGGATGGGCGGCATCGGCACGAGCATTTGCCAACGGCTGCACAAAGAGGGCTTCAAGGTCGTCGCAGGTTGCGGCCCGAACTCGCCGCGCCGCGTGAAGTGGCTCGAAGAGCAGAAGGCGCTCGGCTATGATTTCATCGCGTCCGAAGGCAACGTCGGCGATTGGGAGTCGACCAAGGCGGCGTTCGACAAGGTCAAGGCCGAAGTCGGCGAGATCGACGTGCTGGTGAACAACGCCGGTATTACGCGCGACGTCGTGTTCCGCAAGATGACGCACGAAGACTGGACGGCGGTGATCGACACCAACCTGACCAGCCTGTTCAACGTCACCAAGCAGGTGATCGACGGCATGGTCGAGCGCGGCTTCGGGCGCGTCATCAACATCTCGTCGGTGAACGGCCAGAAGGGGCAATTCGGCCAGACCAACTACTCGACCGCGAAGGCCGGCATTCACGGCTTCACGATGTCGCTGGCGCAGGAAGTGGCCACCAAAGGCGTGACGGTCAACACCGTGTCGCCGGGCTACATCGGCACGGATATGGTCAAGTCGATTCGTCCTGACGTGCTGGAAAAGATCGTCGCGACGATTCCGGTGCGCCGTCTCGGTCAGCCGCAGGAAATCGGCTCGATCGTGGCATGGCTCGCCTCGGACGAATCGGGTTTCTCCACGGGCGCGGATTTTTCACTGAATGGCGGTTTGCATATGGGCTGAGTCATCGGTGCGCCGCTCACAAGGCGGCGTGCTTCTGCTCAGATGGTTCCGGCGGCGTCTCGACTGTGCAATTGCCCGATTGCGCAGCCGGCATGACGCCGTTTTCGCGCTCAACTCGCGCTCAAAGGCGTTACATGACCACTACTACAAAGAAAACAGCCGAACGATTGATCAAGAAGTATCCGAATCGTCGACTCTACGATACCGAGACAAGCACATACATCACGCTGACGGACGTCAAGCAGCTCGTGTTGGATCAGGAGGATTTCAAGGTCATCGATGCGAAGAGCAACGAGGACCTGACGCGTGCCATCCTGTTGCAGATCATTCTTGAAGAAGAGAGCGGCGGCTTGCCGATGTTCTCGTCGTCGATGTTGTCGCAGATCATCCGTTTCTATGGCCATGCGATGCAGGGCATGATGGGCACGTATCTGGAGAAGAATATCCAGGCCTTCATCGACATTCAGGCGAAGCTCGCCGACCAGTCGAAGAACCTGTATGAAGGCAAGGCAATGAACCCCGAAGTCTGGTCGCAGTTCATGAACATGCAGGCCCCGATGATGCAGGGCATGATGACCAGCTATATCGAGCAGTCGAAGAACATGTTCGTGCAGATGCAGGAGCAGATGCAGAACCAGGCGAAATCGATGTTCGCCACGTTCCCGTTCACGCCAGGTGGACCGGTGAATGCGGCTGGCGCACCGGTCGCGCCGGCTAATCCGCAAACCAATCCGGAGCCGGAGAAGAAGTAGCGGCGCAGGGGGATGCCGAGACAGCGCGCATCGTTATGCGGTCGTTTCAGGCAGAGGTAGGCGGGAGTGTACGTCGCGTGCCAAGGTGCCACCGGTTGGTACCGTCGTGGCTCGCGCCCGAGCGAAAGCGGGCGGGCGCGGGCATGAGCGTGGCGCGCGGTACAATCGTGGGTTGCTTGCGGCGTCGCTGCCGGGAAGGTGTTGCCTTCACTGCCCCTCGTGATTCACCGTGAGCCCTCATGAAGCTGGGAGTCGCGCGACGCTCAGCTTCGCCGCTCCGTCCTTGTTGGTCACCACCGCTATCCGCTCGCCCCATCCATGCCGCAAACCCCTTTTCCAACCGCGTCCATGCCTTCGATTCCGAGGCCCGGATTTTTCCGCCTTGGCTGACCGGATGATTCGCAAAGACAGCCGTTGCGTCGTGCCCGCATGAGCCGGCTGTTCCTTGCCCCGATGGAAGGACTCGCGGACTACGTGCTGCGCGACGTGCTGACCCGTACCGGCGGATTCGACGGATGCGTGTCCGAATTTGTTCGCGTGACGGGCTCGGTGCTTCCCGAGCGTGTCTACGAGAGGGACACGCCCGAAGTCCTGCAAGGAGGTCGCACCCCCGGCGGCACGCCGATGGTGATTCAACTGCTCGGCAGCGATCCCGAATGGATGGCGCTGAATGCGGCTCAGGCGGCCCGTTTGTCGCCACATGGACTCGATCTGAACTTTGGTTGTCCCGCCAAGGTCGTCAACCGGCACGGTGGCGGCGCGATGTTGCTGGCGCACCCTGAACAGCTGAACCGGATCGTTTCGTCCGTTCGCGCGGCGGTGCCAGCCGGCATTGCCGTGACAGCAAAAATGCGGCTCGGCGTGTCCGACACTTCGCTCGCGATCGAATGCGCGACAGCGCTGGCGGAAGGGGGCGCGGCCTCTCTTGTCGTTCATGCCCGCACGCGTGATCATGGCTACCGGCCGCCGGCGCACTGGGAGTGGATCGCGCGTATCGACGCGGCCGTGGACGTGCCCGTCATCGCCAACGGGGAAGTCTGGACCGTGGCCGACTGGGAGCGGTGCCGTGCGGTCAGCGGCTGCGCGGACGTGATGGTCGGGCGCGGCGCCGTGTCGGATCCTTTCCTCGCCTTGCGGATACGCGGACTGATGGACCGGACGCCTTCCGGGGAGGAATGGCCGGCCGTGCTGAGCCATCTCGCCGATTACCTGAAAAAACTGCAAGCCCGCGTCGCGGCTCGCCATGAGCACGGACGCGTCAAAATGTGGCTGAGCTATCTGAAGCGGACCTGGCCGCAGGCCGCCGAACTGCATGCAGCCATCCGGCGCTTGCACGATTCGCGTGAGATTCTTCAGGTGATCGAGCAGGCGCTGGTGTTCAACGGCGTAACGTTGGCTCGACGAAGTGCGCTTGCCGGCTTTCCCGATCCGGCGGCGCGTCACGACTTGGCCGGCTGCATGGTCGCCGGCGCGGTACAATAAACGGTTACGCGCGCGGGACGTTGTCCGGGTTGTGGTCTTTGTTACCCCCGGACCCTGGCGTTGCCGCCGTCCCCATTTGTCGCCATTGTCACCGCTATACGCCGGACCCCACCTATGCCGCAGACCATTTCCCCCGCCGTGCCGACCCCTTCTACGCCGAAGGTCGGTTTCGTCAGCCTCGGGTGTCCTAAAGCACTCGTCGATTCCGAACAGATCATCACGCAGCTGCGCGCCGAGGGCTACGAAATCTCCGGCACCTACGACGGCGCGGACCTCGTAGTCGTCAACACGTGCGGCTTCATCGACGAAGCAGTGCAGGAAAGCCTCGACGCGATCGGCGAAGCGCTCAGCGAAAACGGCAAGGTGATCGTCACCGGCTGCCTCGGTGCCAAGCAGAGTGCGAGCGGCTCCAACCTGATCGAAGAAGTGCATCCAAAGGTGCTGGCCGTGACCGGCCCGCACGCGCTCGGCGAAGTGATGCAGGCGGTGCACAACCATCTGCCGAAGCCGCACGATCCGTTCATCGATCTGGTGCCGGCCGCCGGCGTCAAGCTCACGCCGCGCCACTATGCGTACCTGAAAATTTCCGAAGGCTGCAATCACCGCTGCACGTTCTGCATCATCCCGTCGATGCGCGGCGACCTCGTGTCGCGCCCGGTCGCCGAGGTGATGCTCGAAGCGGAGAACCTGTTCAAGTCCGGCGTGAAGGAACTGCTGGTGATTTCGCAGGACACCAGCGCCTATGGCGTCGACGTCAAATACCGCACGGGGTTCTGGAACGGCAAGCCAATCAAGACGCGCATGACCGATCTGGTCGGCGCGCTCGGCGAACTCGCGGCGCAATACGGCGCATGGGTGCGTTTGCATTACGTGTATCCGTATCCGAGTGTCGACGAAGTCATCCCGATGATGGCCGAAGGGCCGTTCAAGGGTCATGTGCTGCCGTACCTCGACGTGCCGTTCCAGCACGCGCATCCGGAAGTGTTGAAGCGCATGAAGCGTCCGGCCAACGCCGAGAAGGTGATGGAGCGCGTGAAAGCATGGCGTGAAATATGCCCCGATCTGACGATCCGCAGCACCTTCATCGCCGGCTTCCCGGGCGAGACCGAAGAGCAATTCCAGACGCTGCTCGATTTCATCCGCGAGGCGGAACTGGATCGGGTCGGCTGCTTTGCTTACTCGCCGGTCGAAGGCGCAAGCGCCAACGAACTCGACGGCGCATTGCCCGATGAAGTGCGTGAAGAACGCCGCGCGCGTTTCATGGAAGTCGCCGAAGAAGTATCGGCCAAACGGATCGCGAAGAAGGTCGGCAAGACGCTCAAAGTGCTGGTCGACGAGATCAATGCCGATGGCGGCATTGGCCGCACGGCGGCGGATGCGCCCGAGATCGACGGTGTCGTGTATATCGCGCCGGCCACCAAGGCATCGAAACGCTACAAGGTCGGCGATTTCGTCTCGGTGAAGATCACCGGCGCCGACGGTCATGATCTGTGGGGCGAGGTTTAAGCGATGGCGGTGAGTATGTCTGACACGCCTGAAGGCTTGATCCCGGGTGCTGGGTCCACGGATGCCCGGCGCCCGGATAGCCGGCCTCCGGATGCCCGGCGCCCGGATGCCCGGCGCCCGGATGCCCGGCGCCCCGAAATCCTCGCGCTCGGCGAGGCCATGATCGAGTTCAACCAGTCGGCTAAAGACCAGCCGAACTATCTGCAAGGCTTCGGCGGCGATACGTCGAACTTCTGCATCGCGGCGGCACGGCAGGGCGCGAAGACCGGTTTCGTGTCGGCGGTCGGCAGCGACCATTTCGGGCGTCTGCTGATCGATCTGTGGGAACGCGAGCAGGTCGAGACGTCGCTCGTGCGTGTCGATCCCCATGCGTCCACCGGCGTCTATTTCGTTTCGCACGGTCCCACAGGCCATGCGTTCGATTATCTGCGCGCGGAGTCGGCCGCGAGCCGCTACGCGCCGCACGATCTGCCGCTCGATGCGATCGCCGCGGCCAAGGTCATCCACCTGTCCGGTATCAGCCTCGCGATCAGTTTGAGCGCCTGCGACGCAGCGTTGGCGGCGATCGCGCATGCGCGCGCGAACGGCGTGCGCGTGAGTTTCGACACCAATCTGCGCCTGAAGCTATGGCCGCTCGCGAGGGCGCGCGCGGTGATGCTCGAGGCCATTCGCCAAACCGACATTTGCCTGCCGAGCTGGGACGACGTCACCGAACTCACCGGTTTGACCGGCCGTGACGAGATCGTCGACTTTCTGCTGTCGCACGGCCCGCGGGTCGTCGCGCTCAAGCTCGGCAAGGAAGGCTCCTACATCGCCACGCCTGACGAGCGGCGCATCGTGCCGGGCCACGTCGTCAACGCGGTCGATGCGACCGGGGCGGGCGACTGTTTCGGCGGCGCGTTCATCGCGCGTATCGTCGCGGGTGACGATCCTTTTCAAGCGGCGCGTTATGCGAACGTCGCCGCGGCGCTGTCCACGCAGGGTTACGGCGCGGTCGCACCAATCCCTTCGCGCGCGACGGTCGAACAGTTGCTGGCGGGCTGATCACGAGGCGCTGGGACGCGCGGGCCGCCATGGCAAGATCATCTTGAAAAACTAAGAGAGGAGCGAGCGATGCAACGGGACGTAGTGGTGGTAAGCGGTGTGCGTACGGCGATCGGTGGTTTTGGCGGCAGTCTCAAGGATTTTCCGCCCGCGGATCTGGGTGCACGGGTCGTGCGTGAGGCGCTGGCACGCGCGAACGTGTCGGGCGACGAAGTCGGTCATGTGGTATTCGGCAACGTCGTGCATACGGAACCGAAAGACATGTATCTGGCGCGCGTGGCCGCGATCAACGGCGGCGTCGCGCAACACGCGCCCGCGTTGACCGTCAACCGCCTGTGCGGTTCGGGCCTGCAGGCCATCGTTTCGGCGGCGCAAAGCGTGTTGCTCGGCGACGCCGACATCGCGATCGGCGGCGGTGCGGAAAACATGAGCCGCGCGCCGTATTCGATGCCGGCCGCGCGCTTCGGTCAGCGCATGGGCGACGCGCGCCTCGTCGACATGATGGTCGGCGCGCTGAACGACCCGTTCCAGTCGATCCATATGGGCGTGACCGCCGAGAACGTCGCGCGCAAATACGAGATCTCGCGCGAAGCGCAGGATGCGCTCGCGCTCGAGTCGCATCGCCGCGCGGCCAACGCGATTTCCGCTGGCTACTTCAAGGATCAGATTTTGCCGATCACGATTCCGTCGAAGAAGGGCGACGTCGTGTTCGACACGGACGAACACGCGCGCATGAACGCGACGGCTGAAGACTTCTCGAAGTTGAAGCCGGTGTTCGCGAAGGAAAACGGCACGGTGACCGCGGGCAACGCGTCGGGCATCAACGACGCCGCGGCGGCGGTCGTGCTGATGGATCGCAGCGTCGCGGAAAAGCGCGGCATCAAGCCGTTGGCACGGCTGGTTTCGTACGCGCACGCGGGTGTCGATCCGGCGTACATGGGTATCGGGCCAGTGCCCGCCACGCGCAAGGCGCTCGAACGCGCCGGCCTGACGGTCGCCGATCTCGATGTGATCGAAGCGAACGAGGCGTTTGCGGCGCAGGCGTGCGCGGTCAGCAAGGAACTCGGTTTCGATCCGGCCAAGGTCAATCCGAACGGCTCGGGCATTTCGCTCGGCCACCCGATCGGCGCGACCGGCGCACTGATCACCGTCAAGGCGTTGTATGAATTGCAGCGGGTCGGCGGCCGCTATGCGCTGGTGACGATGTGTATCGGCGGCGGGCAAGGCATCGCGGCGATCTTCGAACGGATCTGAGACCGAGGCCAAAGCCGAAGCCAAAGCCGAAGGCGGGCAGCGCAACGCCTCGATTCTCCCCGCCGAACGAAGTCTGACGCCATGCGGATAGTAAACTCGTATCGAGCAGCACCAGGTAACAAGGAAAGAACGGATGCAGGAATCGAAAGCGATCAAGGAGGCGACGCGCCGGCGTGCCTGGGCAGTCTCCCAGGGGCGCTTCCTTCGGAACGTGGTGAGCGTGGCCGCCTTGCTGTGCGCCGGCGCTGCGGCTGTCGTGCCCGCGCAGGCGTGGGCGGAAAGCGACGCGGTGAAGGAGTTGGCCGCGCCCCCGCCGATTCAGTTGCCGCTCAAGCCGAGCCCCGAATTCGCGAAGTTTCCGCGCTATGCCGGCATGCTCGGCTCGCGTCAGATCGTGCTGCGGCTGGGCGCGAAAACCGATGACCCGGCCGGTGTGCACGGCGAGTATCAGTACACCGATACCGGCGAGGTCACCCTGATCGCGGGAGACCGCGACGGCGATACCCTCGAAGTCGAGGAATCGAACGACGGCACGCATATCACCGGCAACTGGGTCGGCAAGTTTGCCGCCGACGGTTCGCTGGCGGGCGACCGGATGAACGTCGACGATTCCGACCCGCAGCCGTTCGATCTGAAGCCGCTGGCGGCGGGGCAGGCCGTGCCGGCTGCCGCGAGCAAGGCGGCCGTGGCTGCGCAAGCGTCAGCCGCCGCCGGAGCGGCTGCGCCGGCTTCATCGCCCGCGGGGAGCGGCCACGCCGTTGGCGGGGTCAGCAACCTGCAAATCGGCGAGTGAAGCGCGGCCGCGCACCTGACAGCTTGCGCGCTCTGCGAGGCGCAACTCTCCCGGCTCGTCTACGCTTGCATGTGTGGCGCCGGTCGGAACAACGCCCCCGGTTTTCTGTCTGCTGCCTGGACCCTCAACAAATCTCACCATGACCCAATCCAAACTCAAACGCGGCCTGCAAACCCAGATCGTGCGTGCCGAAGACCAGCTCACGCCAGGCTTCGAATCGTTTTCGATGCCGGTAACGCGCGCTTCGACGGTCGTGTTCCCGGACCTCGCGACCATGCGCGCGCTCGACTGGAAAAACGACGCGCAATGGCGCTATGGCCTGCACGCCACGCCGACTTCGCTCGCACTGGCGCAGCGGCTTGCCACCATCGAAGGTGGCCGTCATGCGTTGTTGCAGCCTTCGGGGTTGTCGTCTATCTCGAACGTGTACTTCGGCCTTGTGAAGGCCGGCGACGACGTGCTGATTCCCGATAACGTCTACTCGCCGAACCGCGATCATGGCGACTGGCTGGCGCGCGATTTCGGTATCACCGCGCGCTACTACGATCCGATGATCGGCGCGGGGATCGCGGATCTGATCCAGCCGAACACACGGTTGATCTGGCTCGAGGCCCCTGGCTCGGTCACGATGGAAGTGCCCGACGTGCCCGCTATCACCGCGGTGGCGCGCGCGCGCAACGTCGTCACGGCAATCGACAATACCTGGTCCGCGGGACTCGGGTTCCGGCCGTTCGACCACGGCGTGGATATCTCGGTGCAGGCCTTGACCAAGTACCAGTCGGGCGGCGGCGACGTGTTGATGGGCGCGACGATCACCGTCGATCGCGAATTGCATCTGAAGCTGAAGGCGGCGCGCATGCGCATGGGGATCGGCGTGTCGGCGGATGACTGTTCGCTGATTCTGCGCAGCCTGCCGAGCATGCAACTGCGCTTCGAAGCGCATGACCGTGCGGCGCTAGGCCTCGCCACATGGCTGAAGACGCGTCCGGAAATTGCCGCGGTCTTGCATCCGGCGTTGTCGGACTGTCCGGGACATGAGTTTTACAAGCGCGACTTTACGGGCGCGGGGGGACTTTTCTCGGTCGTGTTCGACGAGCGTTATAGTGCGGCGCAAATCGACACGTTCTGCGAGTCGCTCGAACTGTTTTCGCTCGGCTGGAGCTGGGGCGGCGCGCACAGTCTTGCGATGCCGTACGACGTCGCCTCGATGCGCACCGCAGGGCAATGGCCGTATCGCGGCACGCTGGTGCGGTTCTACATCGGCCTGGAAGAAGAGGCCGATCTGCGCGCCGATATCGAACAGCGTCTGGTGGCGTTGGGTTAAGCACCTGAACGCAGAGTGTTGAAGGTGGAAAAAGCCCAACGGGACGCGGTCCCGATGGGCTTTTTATTTTGTCAAGATAGCCACCAAGCCTAACCATTCGGCCGAATGGTCGGCACTGGATCTCGACGCTACGATGGTGCGCACCACAACTAACAACTACCGCACGATGGTGAGCTTCGATGAATCTATTTTTCTGGATGTTGCTGAATCTTGGCGTGCCGATTGTCGGCCCGATCTTTACGCTCGCGCTCGCCGCACCCACGCACGGCTGGCGCGTCGCGAAGGCGTTGATCGCCGCATCGGTGAAAGACGGCCAACTGTTCTGGTGTGCGATTGGATTGTGCGCGGCCGCGGTTTATGAGGCGGTGAGCGCGCTCGAGGTGGGGCGCGACGGAATGCCTATCCTGGAGGGCGCCATTGCTGGATTCTGCATGGTGGCATTCGCCTGTTCGAGCATCGTGATGTTGTCTTTGGTCAATGCACATCATGCCGAGGCAAGCCCATGCCTTCGTGACGGGCAGAAACGGCTTGCTACGGGGGCGTTGTCGCGCACGGCAATCGTGATTTCGATTTTGGCAACATCTCTTGCTGCTGTACTGTTTGCAATCCTACATGTGCACCTGAATTAGATTTTTTAGATAGCGCATCTTTTATACTGATCTACTTTTCGGAGGCGCTAATGGACAAATTATTCACGTATCTGCAATCTGACGAAAACTACGCTCGTGTTCTGAAGTGGCACGGCGCTGTGATCATCATCACGGGGATCAGCATGCTGGCCCTGTTCATGTTCGCGGATTTCAAAAGATAGTGTTTCTGCCCGCGCTGGCCGCCACTGAATCGGCCAGCGCAACTTAAGCTTCAGAACAGACGCAGCAACCCATCCAACCCAACGTAGTTGAACGCCACACTGGCCGCTTCGCGCACCACCGGCTTCGCGCGGAATGCGACGGAGAGTCCCGCAGCGGCCATCATTTTCAGATCGTTCGAACCGTCGCCCATCGCAATCGCGCGCGTCGGCTCGATACCCAGTTGCGCGCATGTCTCGCGCAACGTACGTGCTTTCACATCGGCGTTGACGATCTCGCCGATCACGTTGCCAGTCAATTTGCCATCAACGATTTCGAGTGTGTTCGCGCGCGTGAAATCGAGGCCGAGCCGGGCCTTCAGTTTTTCGGTGAAGAACGTGAAGCCACCGGACACCAGCAGCGTTTTCACTCCCGCCGCTTTTGCGCCGGCCAGCATCTGTTCGGCCCCCGGCGAGAGTTTCAGCCGTTCTTCATAAACGCGTTCGAGCGCGCCGGCGTCGAGTCCTTTGAGGAGCGCCACGCGGCGCGTCAGGCTCTCGTTGAAATCCTTGATTTCGCCGCGCATCGAGGCTTCCGTGATTGCGGCCACTTCTGCTTTCAACCCGCAAAAGTCGGCGATTTCATCGATGCATTCGATGGTGATCAGCGTCGAGTCCATGTCCATCGCAACAAGACCGAAGTCACGCAACTCGCGGCCGGCTTCGACAAACGCGTAGTCCAGCTGATGGGCGCCGCAATAGACGTCGAGGTCGGCGCGCTGCGCAATGTTCGCGTCGGCAATGCGAATCGCGTTCGCATCGATGGCGGTGGCGTGCGAGCCGCGGGCGAGCGCGACGAGCGTTTTGTGGTGGTCGACGGAAAGGGGCGCGGTGCTTTGGATGACGAGGTTCATGGTCGACGCATTGACGCTGAAAAGGGCGGCCGCGCGACGCGCGCGGAAAATCCCGTCATTGTAACGGCTCAGTGACATGCGGCCACCGGGGACATCCGGTAAACCAGCGGCAAATAAGCGGCAAATAAGCGGCAAACCAGCGGCAAACCAGCGGCAAACCAGCGGCACAC
>NZ_JAXDPY010000394.1:0-4410 GCF_034668105.1 Paraburkholderia sp.
CCGGAGCGAACGGCGTGGTGATCGGCATGCTGACGGCGGACGGTGAGATTGACCGCGAAGGCCTGGCGCGCGCAATCGATGCGGCGGATGGTCTGGCCATCACCTTCCATCGTGCGTTCGACGAAACGCGTGATCTACGACAAGCGCTCGACGTGCTGCTCGGTTTCGATGCCGTGACGAATGTCCTGACCTCGGGTGGCAAACCTTCGGTACTGCAGGCGGAGTCGATCATGCGCGACCTGGTGCGGCAAGCGACCTGCTCACATTGCACGGTGCTGGCGGGCGCGGGTTTGACGATCGATGCGGTGGCCGGTTTCGTGAGCGCGACGCAAGTTCAGGCGGTTCACTTCGGTTCGGGCGTACGGGTTGGCGGCAACGGACTCGCGCCCGTCGATGCGGCGAAAGTCGCGCAGGTGCGAGCGCTGCTGGACGCAGAGCCTAGCTGATTCATCAGGAAGACAGTCAGCGCTATTGGGCGCAGTACGTAGCAAAACGATCCGGCAGAAGATCCACGCTACTAGAGGCAACCTGTAGCAAATCCATCAGGCAAAAAAAGCCGCTTCGAGGTTCAACCCGAAGCGGCATTTTTCATCGCACGTGCGAACGAAGTTACTTCGCGACGACCACCGGAATCCCGCGCAATTGTCCGGCGCCCTTCACCTCTTCCAACGACTTCTTCACCGACGCGCTGGTCGCTGCTTCGATCTGCAAGCGCGCAGCGAGATCACGCTCGCCGCGCTTCACACCGGCCAGATTCGCGAGCTTCACGTGACCATAACCGCGTACACGAGCATGCAAATCGGCCAGCTTCGCGACGTCTTCGAGATTGTTCGCATCGAGCTTCGAGAGCGCGCGTTGCAAGGTGGTCTCGTAGTCGTCGGCGAGTTCGCGTTCCATTTTGCGTTCGAGCGTACGGCCGAACGGATCGAACATCGTGCCGCGCAGACCGCTGAATTTCGCCATCACGCCGAGCACCGGCCACATCCATTGACCGAAAGTCTTCTTGGTCGGATTCACGCCCGCCGGAGCACGCGTGAGTGTGGGCGGCGCGAGATGGAACTTGATGCCGAAGTCCTTGCCTGCCACGCCTTCGAATTGCGCTTCCAGTGCTTCACGGAACGCGCTATCCGTATGCAGACGCGCCACTTCGTATTCGTCCTTCACCGCAAGCAGACGATAGAACGTCGTCGCTATTGCACGCGTAACACGTTCGCTCTTTGCATCGACCGAGGTTTCGGCGCGCCGCGCCGCATCGACCAGCGCGCGATAACGCTGTACGTAGCGCGCACCGCCGTACGTCTGGAGACGGCCCTCGCGATGCGCGATCAGTTCGTCGAGCGTATCGACACGCACCGGTTGCCTGGCCAGCTGGCGTGCTTGCCAGAGCGATTCCAGCGCGGCCGGGTCGTCCGCAGCAACACGCCCGATCGAAAACGCCAGTTGATTCATCTGCACGGCAACGTTGTTCAACTCGATCGCGCGCATCATCGCGCCGAACGAGACCGGCACGAGGCCGAGTTGCCACGCATAGCCGAGCATCAGAATGTTCGCGCCGATGGT
The DNA here is from genome assembly GCF_034668105.1 of Paraburkholderia sp. Classification (GTDB taxonomy): domain Bacteria; phylum Pseudomonadota; class Gammaproteobacteria; order Burkholderiales; family Burkholderiaceae; genus Paraburkholderia. The sequence continues at coordinate 1,561 of NZ_JAXDPY010000394.1, forward strand.
GTCGCCGAGGAAACGTGTAGCAAGCGCCTGGGCGTCGCACGTCGACATGCGCTCAGCGCCTGCCGCGTGACGCATCTTGTCGATTAGCGCGTCGGCGTGCAGCGTCGCGTCCGGGTTCTGCACGAAAGTCGCATTCGGAATTGCGTGCGTGTTGACGACGATCCGCGTGCGCCCATGACGCACCGTTTGCAACGCATCGGCGCTCGCGCCCACTACCATATCGCAGGCGAGCAGCACGTCGGCCTGTTGCGTGTCGATGCGGACCTGGTTGAGCCACTCGTCGCGGGCGGCGAAGCGCACGAACGACAGCACCGAGCCGCCCTTTTGTGCAAAGCCCATGAAGTCGAGTACCGACGCGCTCTTGCCTTCCAGATGCGCAGCCATGCTGATCAATGCACCGACCGTCACGACACCCGTGCCACCGACACCCGTCACCAGGATGTCGTACGGCGCGGCATCGAGATGCGTCGCGGGAATCGGCAGCGCGTCGACGCGTGCGGCGAGCGCTGCCGGATCGAAAGCGGCGCCTGCGGCTTTCTTCAGCTTGCCGCCTTCCACGGTGACGAAGCTGGGGCAGAAACCGTTCACGCACGAATAGTCTTTATTGCATGACGATTGATCGATGCGGCGCTTGCGCCCCAACGCGGTCTCAACCGGCTCGACCGACAGACAGTTCGATTGCACGCCGCAATCGCCGCAGCCTTCGCAAACTTCCTCGTTGATGAACAGGCGTTTATCCGGATCGGGAAACTCGCCTTTTTTCCTGCGACGCCGTTTTTCCGCCGCACAGGTCTGGTCATAGATCAGCACGGTCACGCCGTCGGTGTCGCGCAATTCACGCTGCACGGTGTCCATTTCGCTGCGATGGTGGAACGTCGTGCCCTTCGGAAACTGGTCGTGATGGCCGTCGTATTTCTCCGGCTCGTCGCTGACCACGACGAAGCGCGACACACCTTCGGCCTCCACCTGACGCGCGATCTGCGGCACGGAGATGCTGCCGTCGACCGGCTGGCCGCCCGTCATCGCGACTGCATCGTTATAGAGAATCTTGTACGTGATGGTGGCTTTCGCGGCCACCGCCTGACGGATCGCGAGAATGCCCGAATGAAAGTAGGTACCGTCGCCGAGATTCTGGAATACGTGGCGCGTTTTCGTGAACATCGAATGCGAGGCCCAATCGACGCCTTCACCGCCCATCTGAATCAGGCCGGTAGTATCGCGCTCCATCCACGACGCCATGAAGTGGCAGCCGATCCCCGCATGCGCGATCGAACCTTCAGGCACTTTGGTCGACGTGTTGTGCGGACAGCCCGAGCAGAAATACGGCGTACGCTTCACGCTATCCGCGGCATTTGAGAGAATCTGCGGCGCCACCAGATCGACCACACGTTCGCGGCGATCCAACGCCGGCTTGTGTTTCGCGAGCCAGTTCGCGAACACCGGCAAAATGCGCGACGGCCGCAATTCACCCAGCGACGACAGCAGCAGCGTGCCGTCTTCGGCATTCTTGCCGATCACGATCGGACGCGTGCCTTGCGTGCGGTTGTACAGATAGTCTTTGATCTGCTGCTCGATGACCGGACCTTTTTCCTCGATCACCAGCACTTCGGACAAACCGGACACGAACGCGTCGATGCGCGTCATTTCCAACGGGAACGACAGTCCCACCTTGTAGATCCGCACGCCGGCCGTTTCCAGATCGGCGACGGTCAGATCGAGCCGGCGCAGCGTTTCCATCAAGTCCAGATGCGCCTTGCCGCACGTGACGATACCGACGTTCCCATGCGGACTCGGCGCAATCCATTTGTCGATGCTGTTGGTGCGCGCGAAATGACGGACGGCGTCGAGCTTGGCGTGCATCCGCGATTCGATTGTCAGGCTCGGCAGATCGGGCCAGCGGTTATGCAGGCCGCCTGCGGGTGTTTCGAAATCCTGTGGCGTCGCCCATTCGGTTTGCAGTGCGTCGAGGTCGACCGTCGAGCCGGATTCGACCGTTTCCGAAATCGCCTTGTAGCCGACCCACGCGCCGGAGAAGCGCGACAGCGCCCAGCCATACAGGCCGAACTCGAGCATGTCGGCAATGTTCGACGGATTCACCACCGGCATATGCCACGCCATCAACGCGAAGTCGCTCTGGTGCGGCATCGACGACGACACGCAACCGTGGTCGTCGCCCGCCACCACCAGCACGCCACCATGCGGCGACGAGCCGTACGCATTGCCGTGTTTCAGCGCATCGCCCGCGCGATCCACGCCGGGGCCCTTGCCGTACCACATCGCAAACACGCCTTCGACGGTGCGCTCCGGGTCTGACTCCACCCGCTGCGTGCCGAGCACGGCGGTGCCGCCGAGTTCCTCGTTGATCGCCGGCAAAAAGCGAATATCACTCGCTGTGAGCAATTTCTTCGCTTTCCACAACTGCTGGTCGACCATGCCGAGCGGCGAGCCGCGATAACCGCTAATGAAGCCGGCCGTGTTCATGCCACGCGCGCGGTCTGCCGCGCGCTGCATCAGCGCGAGGCGCACTAGCGCTTGCGTGCCGGTGAGGAAAATGCGGCCGCGCGTGGCGGTGAGGTTGTCGGACAGCTTGTAGTCGGCGAGAGCGGGCGTGCCGTCGATGGGCAGGCGAGCGGTCATGGGTGAGTCTCCAATGTTTGCATCCGCGCGCCGTGGTGTGGGGCCACAAGAGGTGACGCGGCGAAAGAGACTCTATTTTTTAGCGCCGATTGGAGTGAATTTTTTCTACTTGTTCACGCGAATGGCGAATGAGCGCGACGACCCGCGCGTTTTAATGAAGTTTTGAGATGGATCTGCCACGCAGCGGGCGGGTTCGGGTATGCCCTGGTCCAT
>NZ_JAXDPY010000395.1:0-14202 GCF_034668105.1 Paraburkholderia sp.
CGAACCGCCGTTCTTCTTCACCAAGCCAGCCGACGCCGTGCTATACGTCGCGCCCGGCGCGACCGGCGAATTTCCTTATCCGTCGCAATCGAAGAATGTCCACTTCGAGATGGAACTGGTCGCGGCGATCGGCAAAGGCGGCAAGAACATTCCGGCGGAAAGCGCGCTCGACCACGTCTACGGCTATGCGCTCGGTCTGGACATGACGCGCCGCGATCTGCAGGCGGAAGCCAAGAAGCTGGGCCGTCCGTGGGACACCGCGAAGGGCTTCGATCACTCGGCGCCGCTCGGCCCGATTCATCCGGTCACGACGATCGGCCACGTCGGCAAGGGTGCGATCTGGCTGTCAGTGAACGGTGAGGAGAAACAGAACTCGGACGTGTCGCAACTGATCTGGTCGGTGGCCGAGACCGTCGCCTATCTGTCGACGCTGTTCGAACTGCAACCGGGCGATCTGATTTTCACCGGCACGCCGGAAGGCGTCGGCGCCGTGGTGCAGGGCGACCTCATGAAGGGCGGCGTGGACGGGCTTGGCGAGTTCAGCGTACGAGTGGTCTAAGCGCGCAAGGAGGAGGCACACAACATGAAGCTTTACAGCTATTTTCGTAGCTCGGCATCCTATCGCGTGCGCATCGCGCTGAACGTGAAGAATCTCCCTTACGACTACGTGCCGGTGCACCTCGTGCGCGACGGCGGCGAGCAGCTGAAGCCGGAGTATCGCAAGGTGAATCTGGACGGCATCGTGCCCACGTTCGTCGACGGCAATGAAGTGATGCCGCAGTCGCTCGCGATCATCGAGTATCTGGAGGAAACGCATCCCGAGCCGCCGCTCCTGCCCGGCACGCCGGCCGATCGCGCCTATGTGCGCTCGGTGGCGCTACAGGTGGCGTGCGAGATTCATCCGCTCAACAATCTGCGCGTGCTGAAGTACCTGAAACACACGCTGCGCGTTGACGACGACGCGAAAGACGCGTGGTACAGGCATTGGGTCGAAACGGGCTTTACAACGCTCGAGGCGCATCTGGCAGGCGATCACCGTACCGGCAAGCTGTGCTTTGGCGACACGCCGACACTGGCCGACACCTGTCTGATTCCGCAAGTGTTCAACGCGCAGCGCTTCAAGGTCGACACGGCGAAATTTCCGACGATTCAGCGCATTTACGATCACGCGATGCAACTCGACGCGTTTGCGCGCGCAGCGCCTGGCGTGCAGCCGGACGCGGAATGACGCGCGTGGCTCGATGAAAGAAGGGCGTTCCGTGCACTGCACCGCAAAGGTCGGATCGATGTTCGACTTTGCGGGGGCAGTTCACCGCGGAACGCCCTTGTTGCCTGTCTGGCTTGAATACGTTGCTGGGTTCAACCGCCCAGCAACGCGTCCGAAAACTCTTCCGCGCTGAACGGCTGCAAGTCCTCCACTTTCTCGCCGACGCCGATGAAGTACACCGGAATCGGACGTTGCCGCGCGATCGCCGCGAGAATGCCGCCCTTCGCCGTACCGTCGAGCTTGGTGACGATCAGGCCGGTGAGGCCGAGCGCGTCGTCGAACGCTTTCACTTGCGTGAGGGCATTCTGGCCGGTGTTGGCGTCGATCACGAGCAGCACCTCATGCGGTGCGCCGTCCTGCGCCTTGCCGATCACGCGCTTCACCTTGCGCAGCTCTTCCATCAGATGCAGTTGGGTCGGCAGACGGCCGGCGGTATCCGCCATCATCACGTCGATCTTGCGGGCACGCGCGGCGCCCACCGCATCGAAAATCACGGCTGCCGGGTCGCCGCTTTCCTGCGACACGACCGTCACGTTGTTGCGCTGGCCCCAGATGGCGAGTTGCTCGCGCGCGGCGGCGCGGAAAGTGTCACCCGCAGCCAGCAGCACCGACTGCTCGAAGCTTTGCAGATGCTTGGCGAGCTTCCCGATACTGGTGGTCTTGCCCGCACCGTTGACGCCCGCGATCATCATGACCAGCGGTTGCGCGCGGCCGAGCATTAGCGATTTTTCCAGCGGCTTGAGCAGGTCGATCAGCAGCGTGCGCAGCGCCGTCTTCACCTGCTGAGGATCGGTGAGACGCTCGGCGCGCACTTTCTCGCGCAGGGATTCGAGCAGGAATTCGGTGGCTTCGACACCCGCATCCGACATCAGCAGCGCGGTTTCGAGTTCTTCGTACAGGTCCTCGTCGATTTTCGCGCCGACGAAAATTCCGGTCAGGCTCGAACTCGTTTTCGACAGGCCGGTCTTCAGGCGAGTGAGCCAGGAGCGCTTTGCGCTCGCGTCCTGCACGGGCGGCGGGATGATTTCGACGGCTTCGGGCGCGTGCGCGGGTTCTTCGGCTTCGGGTTGGCTTGCGGGCAGCGGGGCCGCCCGCGGCGGCTCAACGCTGACCGGCGCAACCGGCCGCGGCGCCAACGGTGCGACTGGCGCGGCGGGTGCAACCGGCGCTTCAGCAGCCGGTTCTGGCGCCAGGCCTTCCGGCGCGGTCTGCGATTCTTCAGGCGCGTTGTCGGACTCTTTCGAACCCTTGAATCGTTTGAAAAAGCTGAACATGATCTGGCGTGGTGAGAGCGCGCGCCGATGCGCGCAGCCGGGACAAACCCGTGGGAGCGGCAGGCAGCGTTGCGATGCGGGATGCAAGGCGCTGGAAGCCGCACATTTTATCAGGCGCGCCGCCGCCCGTCGTATCGGCCGAACGGCCAGGCTGGACGCCGTACTCCCCTGTGGTAACGTTGGCGCTCTGGCCCGCACGCATCGGCGTCGCGGGCGCACTTATAACGTAACCGAAACCGCATGCCCCGTTCTGCTCCTTCACGCGCCCACGGCGCTTCGTCCAAAGGCGGCAAGCCGCACGCCATTCGTATCATCGGCGGTGACTGGAAGCGCACGCCGCTGCCCGTGCTCGACCTCGACGGCCTGCGCCCTACACCCGACCGCGTGCGCGAAACGCTGTTCAACTGGCTTGGCCAACGGCTGGATGGGCAGCGCTGCCTCGATCTGTTCGCCGGCAGCGGCGCGCTTGGCTTCGAAGCCGCCTCGCGCGGCGCGGCGCGGGTGTTGATGGTCGAGCGCAATGCGCGGGCCGCCAGCCAGTTGCGCGCGAACCAGGAGCGCCTGTCGGCGCGTACGATCGAAATCGTGGAAGCCGACGGCCTGCGCCTCGCGGCGAGTCTCGCACCAGGATCGTTCGAGGTGGTTTTCCTCGATCCGCCGTTCGGCGACGATCTGCTCGACAAGGCACTCGCGCTGGCCGCGCCGCTGTTGAGCCCGGAAGGTTTTCTGTACGTGGAAGCGGGCGCCGCGCTCGAACTGGATGGGAACGAGACCCTTGCCGGCTGGGAAATCGTGCGGCACGGCAAGGCGGGAGCCGTCCACTTTCATTTGCTGCAACGCGAAAATAAGGAATAATGCGCGTTCAAAACAAGCTGCGGGCGGGTTACCGTCACGCATGCGGTCGGTGCCAAATGCGTCGCGTGGACGCTTTGACGTGCCCCTTTGTCTGAAGAGAGGAGAAGTCTCATGGTAGTCGCCGTGTACCCGGGCACGTTCGACCCGCTGACGCGCGGTCACGAAGACCTCGTTCGACGCGCGTCGAGCATTTTCGACACGCTGGTGGTGGGCGTTGCCGACAGCCGCAACAAGAAGCCGTTCTTCACGCTGGAAGAGCGTCTCGACATCGCTCATGAAGTGCTCGGGCACTACCCGAACGTTCAGGTGATGAGCTTCAAAGGGCTATTGAAAGACTTCGTCCGCACCAACAACGCACGTGTGATCGTGCGGGGCCTGCGCGCGGTGTCGGACTTCGAATATGAGTTCCAGATGGCCGGCATGAACCGCTATTTGCTGCCGGACGTCGAAACCATGTTCATGACGCCGTCCGATCAATATCAGTTCATTTCGGGCACCATCGTGCGGGAAATCGCGCAACTGGGCGGTGACGTCAGCAAGTTTGTGTTCCCGTCGGTCGAAAAACGGCTGAAGGAGAAGGTTGCAGCAATGGATGCGAATGTCGGTGCGTCGGCGGGCCAACCGTAACCGGCGTAAACTGTCGGATTGACGGATCAAAGTCGGCTTCGGCTGGCGCGAAGTGAGAGAAGCATGGCCCTGATGATTACCGACGAGTGCATCAATTGCGATGTGTGCGAGCCCGAGTGCCCCAACGACGCGATTTCGATGGGCCCGGAAATTTACGTGATCGACCCGAAGAAATGCACCGAGTGTGTCGGCCATTTCGATGAGCCCCAGTGTATTCAGGTGTGCCCCGTGGAGTGCATTCCGCGCGACCCGGAGTATCTGGAGACGGAGGAGGGGTTGATAGCGAAGTACCACGCGCTGCAGGCAGCAAAGAGCGTTTGATCGCGAAGGACCACGCGCTGCAGACTGCAAAGAGAGTTTGATGGCGAAGTACCAGGCGCTCCAGACTGCAAAGAACACGTGGGATTGAATGATGGTGAACGGCGAGACGCGTGTCTCGCCGTTTTCTTTTGGTGCCGCCGCTTTGTGTTGCCCGAGCGACGTTCGATCGTTATCCGACGTAAGCGCTGAAAATATCGGGCAGCGCGTCCAGCAGGAACTCGCATTCGGCGTCGGTGCCGACCGAAATTCGCAGATGCTGGTCGATTCGCGCCGCCTTGAAATGGCGCACAAAGATTTCCTTCTCCCTTAGCCGTGCCACAAGCATCGCCGCATCGTAGCCTTCATGACGCGCGAACAGCAGATTCGCCGCCGACGGCACCACCTCGAAGCCCAGTGTCGTCAAGCCTGCCGCCAGCCGTTCACGGCTCGCTATCACCTTGGCGCAGTTGTCGCGGAACCACGCATCGTCCTCGTATGCCGCGATGGCCGCGACTTGCGCCAGACGGTCGAGCGGGTAGGAGTTGAAGCTGTCCTTCACGCGGGTCAGTGCGTCGATCAATTCCGGATTGCCGAACGCGAAGCCGACACGCATGCCAGCCAGCGAACGCGATTTCGATACCGTTTGGGTCACCAGCAGGTTGGGATAGCGGTCGATCAGCGCGATGGCCGATTCGGCGCCGAAGTCGACATAGGCCTCATCGATTACTACGACCGATTCGGTGTTGCTCGCCAGCAGACGCTCGATTTCGGCGAGCGGCAGTGGTCGTCCAGTCGGGGCGTTCGGGTTCGGAAACAGTACGCCGCCGTTGGGCGCGGTGTAGTCGTCGAGATTGATGGCGAAGCTGTCGTCGAGCGCGACAGTCCTATAGTCGACTTCAAAGAGCCGCGCGTAGGTCGGATAGAAGCTGTACGTGATATCCGGGAAGAGCAGCGGTTTGTCGTGCTTGAGCAATGCCTGGAAGGTGAGCGCGAGCACTTCGTCCGAGCCGTTGCCGGCAAACACCTGCTCCGCGCTGATGCCATGGTACTCAGCGACCGTTTCGCGCAACTTGCGCGCCGTCGGATCCGGATAGCGTCGCAGCGACTCGCCCGCGTCGCCCAATTCCTGCCGAATCGCTTCGAGCACGCGTGGCGACGGTGGATAGGGATTTTCGTTGGTGTTCAGCTTCACCGGATGCGCGGCCACGGGCTGCTCGCCCGGCACATAAGGCGTCAGACAGTGAACGATGTCACTCCAGTAGCGGCTCAAGTGGTTCTCCTGTAGATGGCGAAATGGCGAAACGGCGAAATGGCGAAACGGCGAAACGGCGAAACGGCGAAACGGCGAAACGGCGAAACGGCGAAACGGCGAAACGGCGAAATGGCGAAATGGCGAAATGGCGAAACGGGTGCGGGTGCGTGCGGGGCCGCTTAGGGATTGCGATGCAGTTGCATCATCGCTCGCTCGAGTTCACCTTTGATGATCTGCGGCATCACCGCCAAAGCACGTTCGACCGACGCGTCGATCACATCCTGTTCTTCCCGCCGAGGCGGTTTCAGCACGTAATTGGCGACGTCCGGCTTGGCGCCGACGCGCGCGCTTTCGGGAATCAGATCCCGCGGATGGCCGATGCCGATCCGCAGCCGCCAATACTGTTGCGATGACAGGTGCGCGGTGATGTCCTTCAAGCCGTTATGCCCGCCGCTGCCTCCACCGAGCTTCAACTTGACGCTGCCGGGCGGCATATCGAGTTCGTCGTGCGCGACCAGAATTTCGTCCGGAAGAATTTTGAAGAACTGCGCGACCGCCACGACCGACTGCCCCGAGCGGTTCATATACGTCTGCGGTTCCAGCAGATGCACTTCTTCGCCGTGAAGCCGGGCCTTCGCGTAGAAGCCGTGAAAGCGCCGCTCATCGCGCAGCGTCGCGCCTGCTTCGCGCGCCAGTTGATCGACTAGCCAGAAGCCGGCGTTGTGACGCGTTGCGGTGTATTCGGCGCCCGGATTGCCGAGCCCGACGATCAGCTTGATCATGATTGCGTAGGTCCATCTAGCCCGGGCGACGAACGCGGCCGAGCCGAAAAAAACCGAAAAAAAACCCGCCGGGGCGAACCTCGGCGGGTCACATCGACCGTTTCATTGAAACGGATCGAGAGGATTGCTCGCTCAGTGCAGCTTAGGCAGCCGGCGTTTCGCCTTCGCCTGCAGCAGCAGCGGCTTCGCCTTCAGCGATTGCGCCAGCCGGGATCGTTGCAGCTGCGATGACCGGGTTTTCTGCTTCAACGTGAGCAACCAGTGCAACGCCTGCCGGCAGGACGATATCCTTAGCGTGCAGCGAGTGGCCCGCTTCGATCTTCGCGAGGTCGACTTCAAGGAATTCCGGCAATGCCGACGGCAGGCACTCGATTTCGATTTCGTTGAGGACGTGCGAGATCACCGCGCTCGACAGCTTCACTGCCGGGTTGGTTTCCTGGTTCATGAAGTGCAGCGGCACCTTGGTGTGCAGCTTCTTCTTCGCGTCGACACGTTGGAAGTCCACGTGCAGGACGAGCTGACGGAACGGATGGTATTGCACGTCGCGCAGCAGAACCTGTTGCGACTTGCCTGCCACTTCCAGATCGAGGATCGACGAGTGGAAAACTTCTTTCTTCAGCGCGTGCCAAAGTGCGTTGTGGTCCAGTTCGACCAATTGCGTTTCAGCACCAGCGCCATATACGATGCCCGGGGTCTTGCCCGAGATACGCAGGCGGCGGCTCGCACCCGTACCTTGCAAAGAACGCTCGAAAGCGACTACTTTCATGTTGAATCTCCAATGCACTGCCCGCGACCAGGCAGTAAAAACGGGGCCTCCAAGCCGTTACGGCTGAGGCCCCAGAGCGATGGCACGAACCTTCGTTCGTTCATGCCAATTGTGCAAAAGCGCGGCGTGCAGTACTACAACACACGCCGCGCTCTCGCAAATACTTAACTATCAGCGAACAGCGACATCACCGAATCGCCACGGCGAATCCGCGAGAACGTTTCGGCAAGCAGGCCGGCGCTGGTCAACGAACGGATCTTGGCGCACGAGCGGGCTTCTTCGCCGAGCGGGATCGTATCGGTGACAACCAGTTCGTCGAGTGCCGAAGCTGCGATGCGTTCACCCGCACCGCCCGACAGAACTGGGTGGGTAGCGTAAGCGAACACCTGCTTCGCACCGCGTTCCTTCAAAACCTGAGCGGCCTTGCAAAGCGTGCCTGCGGTGTCGACCATGTCGTCCATGATCACGCAGGTGCGGCCTTCGACTTCACCGATGATATTCATCACTTCGGCAACGTTCGCCTTCGGGCGGCGCTTGTCGATGATCGCGAGATCGCAATTCAGTTGCTTGGCCAATGCGCGGGCACGCACCACGCCGCCGACGTCCGGCGAAACGACCAGCAGATTCTCGTAGTTCTGCTTGCGCAGATCGCCGAGCAACACGGGCGTAGCGTAGATATTGTCGACCGGAATGTCGAAGAAGCCTTGAATCTGGTCGGCGTGCAGATCCATCGTAATGATCCGCTCGACACCGGCGATTTCCAGCATGTTCGCCACGACCTTCGCCGAGATGGCAACGCGCGCTGAACGCGGGCGCCGATCTTGACGTGCATAGCCGAAGTAGGGGATGGCTGCGGTGATCCGGCCAGCGGATGCGCGCTTGAGCGCATCGACCATGATCATCAATTCCATCAGGGCGTCATTTGCCGGCGCGCACGTGGATTGCAGGACGAATACATCCTTGCCACGCACGTTTTCCTGAATTTCGACCTGGATTTCACCGTCCGAGAAACGGCTAACCATTGCTTTGCCGAGGGGAATACCGAGGATTTTGACGACTTCCTGTGCAAGCGCGGGATTTGCGTTGCCAGTAAAAACCATCAGGCCGTCATGGCTGCTCATCGTGCACCTACTTCAGGCTGGGGGCGAGGGAAATGCGAGAATTTTTGGCAGGGGAGGAAGGAGTCGAACCTTCGAATGCCGGAATCAAAATCCGGTGCCTTAACCAACTTGGCGACTCCCCTACACTAACTTTGAGCTTCACCGAACGAGGGAACGTTCGACGATGCAAAACTTATGACGCGAAAGCAAAGAGTGGATGCTGATCGAGACTTGCAGTCACTGCGCTGTTCCATTTGCCGGGCAGTTTGGCTTGTGCCGCTTCTGCTTCAGCTTTACTACGAAACGCTGCAAATACACTTGCACCTGACCCAGACATCCGCGCTGGTGCGATGTCTTCAAACCATCGCAGCACTTGCGCTACTTCCACGTATTTTCCCACGACAACCTGCTGCATGTCATTGCGGCCAAAACTTTCCGGCCATTCAGTATTGCAGCTAAGTTCTGCAGGAAAGTCCGTAATTATGAGGGGTTTCGAATCTCTTGTCAACGTTTTTTCGGAGAAAATCGCTGCAGTCGGAACATGAACCCTCGGCGTCACTACCAGGAAATGACGCGGCGGCAATTGTACAACGTCTAAAGCCTCGCCAACACCCTGTGCGAACGCATTTTTCCCAAAAATAAAAAACGGCACATCGGCACCGAGCTTCAGCGCCAGCGCCTGCAATTCCAGGCGCGGCAAATCGAGCTTCCACAGACGGTTCAGCGCGAGTAGCGTAGTGGCCGCATCGGAGCTGCCGCCGCCGAGGCCCGCGCCCATCGGCAGGCGTTTGTCGATTTCGATATCGACGCCTTCGGACGAGCCCGTATGCGCCTTCAGGAGTGTCGCTGCACGCACGGTGAGGTCGTGTTCTGGCGGCACGTCGGCGATCTCGGTACTGCGCGTGATGAGGCCGTCGTCGCGCCGCTTGAAGTGCAGGGTGTCGCCCCAGTCGAGTAACTGGAAGACGGTTTGCAGCGTGTGATAGCCATCCGGCCGGCGGCCGGTGATGTGCAGGAAGAGGTTGAGTTTGGCTGGCGCGAGACAATCGCGCAGCGAATCGGTGGTTTCAATCATGAGTCTGGGCTACATGCGCCATGACGGCACTGAAGAAGCGGCACGGGTTGCGCGAGCGGGCGCGACTACGGGTGCAACTGCTGGTTCCACGACTACTGATCCAGCACGAGCTTGACGTCGAGCGGCGGTTCGGAACGGCTCAGATTGAGACGCTTGACACCGGTCGCCGGCGCGTCGGCATACGCCAGGTAATCGATCGTCCAGCCGTCCTGCGTGATCTGTTTCAGACGGGAGGGCTGCTCCGGATCCTTCTCGGTCCTGGCGCGCGAAGTGGGCGCCGGCGACGGCTGCAGCCAGTAACGCAGCCCCTCGACCGGCAGCGCGAAGCCGAGCGCGTTCTGCATCAGCGTGGAGACGTTGTCGGCGGTGAGCGGCTGACGGTTCGGCAACTCGAGCGTGGCCGAAGCCGGCGACGAAGTCACGATCGCCAGTGTCTGACCGAGCGGGTTGCGCAATTGCAGCGTGACGGTGTCCCCTGTTTCCTGCCAGGTGAAGTTGCCGTAGGCATTGCGCTGCTGCCCGTTCTGATCGTTGTACTGGATCGCGAAACGGCCTTGATAAGCGCGCGTGGTTTGCGCAGTGACGGCTGTCGCCGCATTCGACGTGGACGGCCCCTGCGGCTTCACCGATGCACAACCGGCCAGCGCGACCACCGCTGCCGCGACGAATCCGAGCGCCGCGCCACGCGGCGCCCGGGGATAGGAGGTCAAGCGGGAAAGACGCATCAAAGATCGTTCACCTGAAGACGTTGGAGCGTTTTGACCAGCGTGTCGTTGTCCGGTTCGAGCTTGCGCGCGTCGCGGAAAGCCGCACGGGCCTGATCCTGAGCACCGGTCTTCCACAACACTTCGCCGAGATGCGCGCCGATTTCGGCGTTCGGCTGAATGTCGTACGCTTTGCGCAGCAGCTTGATTGCATCGGTGGTGTCGCCCATCCGGTACTTGACCCAGCCGACGCTGTCCATGATGAACGCGTCGTTCGGCGCCAGCGACGAGGCCTTCTCGACCAGCTTGTCCGCTTCCGACAGGCGCTGATTGCGATCGGCTAGCGAATAGCCGAGCGCGTTATAAGCCTGCGGGTTGTCCGGCTGAGTCTGGATCAACTTGCGCAGTTGCGCTTCCATGACATCGTAATGGCCGGTCTTTTCGGCCGCCATCGCGTAGTCGTAGGTGAGATCGGGATCGTCGGGGAACGCCGCGGTTGCTTGTTGCAGTCGAGTTTCCGCCTCCGGGTAGCGCTTTGCGTCGAACAGAATGGCCGCGTCGGTACGCATGATCAGCGCCTGGTCGCGCGTATCGGGCGCTGGCAAGTTTGCCAGCAGCTTGCGCGCGTCGTCGGGCTTGCCCTGCTTGGCGAGCAATTGGGCGCGCGTAACCTGCGCCGGCACGAATTGCTGGCTCGAAGGCGTGACCTTGTTCAGCCAGTCGCTGGCCGCCGCTTCGTTCTTCTGTTCGAGCGAGAGTTGCGCAAGATAGATATACGCCTGGCCCGGATCGGCGCCCGGCGTTTTTTCGGCTTGCTGCGCGTACTGAGTGAGGTAGGTTTGCGCGTCGGTGAAATTCTTCTGCTGGATCTTGATCAGCGCGAGTGCCATGAGCGGCGTGAGGTCCGCCGCGTTGTTCTTGTGCATGATCTCGAACTGCTTCTGCGCGTCGTCCAGACGGTCGCTCGCGAGGTACATCTGCGCGAGCGCGAGACGCGCGTCATGCGACTTCGGATTCTGCTGCACGTACTTTTCGAGCGAAGCGATGCCTTCCTTGCGCTCTTCCGGGCCCATCTGCGAGAGCATCAGCGCGGCCGGCAAATAATCCGGCTTGAGCGCTAGCGCCTGTTCGAGCGACTTGCGCGCGCCCGGCGCGTCGTCCGAAACGAGCTGCTGGCGTGCGATGGCCAGTTGCGCTTCCGGACGGTTCAGGTCGTTCTTCAGCAGGTCTTGCAACACATGCAAGCCGCCGATCCGGTTCGGGCCGCGCGAGAGCAGCAACTGCAGCGCCAGCATCGCGCTGCCGCGATTCTCGGCCGGGACTTTGGCGAGTTCGCGGGCGAGGATTGGCGCGGCGTCGTCAGGCTTGCCGGACAGCACGAGCAGCGATGCGTCGAGTTGCGCGGCGCGTTCCGAATTCGGCGCATACTGCTGCCACAATTGCGCGGCGGCCAGCGCATCTGACGGACTTTGCGCGGCCAGCGCGATTTCCGTGGCGCGTTGCGCCATACGCGGATCATGCGTGTCGCGCGCGAGCGCGAGGTAGGTCTGATAGGCAGGCGCCGGCTGGTCGCGTTGCAAAGCGACCTCCGCGGCGAGCACCTGAAATACGATCTGGCTGGACAGCGGCACGCCCGGCAGGGCCGCCTTGTCTTCTGCCGAAGCCGGGCCGAGCGGATCCGGCAGGGTGACGGACGTGTCATCCGAGTCCGGCGACGGGTCCTGCGCGTGCGCGGGCACGGCAGCCAGCGCCCAGACGGCGAGCGCGGCGGCACCGAGCACGCGACGAGCGGACACGGCGTAGGGCACGCGGGATGCGCTAGCCGGGCGCTTCGAAAACAGCTTCACGAAGGACAAGTTCATGGAAATCCGTTCAATGTTTCGGACGATTGTAACGCGCTCGCTACAATAAGCGCACAACCACTCACGCAAGTTGCAGACCAGTTAGACATGCCAGAGTTGCCAGAAGTTGAGGTTACCCGAAGGGGGATCGAACCGTACGTGTCCGGCCGCAAGGTTGAGCGCGTCGATGTGCGCACGCCCACACTGCGTTGGCCGATTCCAGCGGACCTTGCGAAAACCTTGCGCGGCAGCGTGGTGCGCAAGGTCGAGCGGCGCGGCAAGTACCTGCTGTTCGAAATCGACGCCGGCTGGTTCATTGTGCATCTCGGCATGACCGGCACGCTGCGGGTGCTGCGTCATGTGCCGCATCCGCCGGCCGCGGCGAAACACGATCACGTCGACTGGATCTTCGACGAATTCATTTTGCGCTATCGCGATCCGCGGCGCTTCGGCGCGGTGCTATGGCATCCGCGTGAAGCCGGCGACGTGCTCGAGCATCCGCTGCTCGCGGGGCTCGGTGTCGAGCCGTTTTCGCCGGGATTTTCCGGTGCATTGATGCACAGGCTCACGCGCGGTCGAAAGGTGTCGGTGAAACAGGCCCTGCTGGCGGGGGAGATCGTGGTTGGCGTGGGCAATATCTACGCTTCCGAAAGCCTGTTTCGCGCCGGCATCCGGCCCACCACCGCGGCGGGCCGGGTCTCGCTCGTGCGTTACGATTTGCTGGCGGACGCGGTGCGCGTCACGCTCGCCGCAGCGATCGAGAAGGGCGGCAGCACGTTGCGCGATTTCGTCGGCAGCGATGGCGAAAGCGGGTACTTCCAGCTCGACTATTTCGTCTATGATCGCGCCGGGCTGCCATGCCGCGTGTGTGGAACGCCGATCAAACAGATCGTGCAGGGGCAGCGTTCCACCTATTTCTGTCCCACCTGTCAGCGCTAAATCTTCAATGCCTTCTCGTTTAAGCCCGTCGGCCCGGTCTGTTGCGCCTGCTTTCCCGGTCATGTCTGATTTTTCCGCGCGGCTGATTGCGTGGCAGCGCCAGCATGGCCGTCATGACCTGCCGTGGCAGAACACGCGCGACCCGTATCGCATCTGGCTGTCGGAAATCATGCTGCAGCAGACCCAGGTGTCGACGGTGATTCCGTACTACGCAAAGTTTCTTGCGCGTTGTCCGGATGTTGCGTCGCTCGCCGCCGCCCCCGCGGACGATGTGATGGCATTGTGGGCCGGCCTCGGCTATTACTCGCGCGCCCGCAATCTGCATCGCTGCGCGCAGGTGGTGGTCGAGCAGCATGGCGGCGCGTTTCCCGCGTCGGCCGAGGCGCTTGCGGAATTGCCCGGCATCGGCCGCTCGACGGCAGCCGCGATCGCCTCATTCGCGTTCGGCGCGCGCGCGACGATTCTCGACGGCAACGTGAAGCGCGTATTGGCGCGGGTATTCGGCGTAGAAGGTTTTCCAGGCGAAAAGAAAGTCGAGAACGCGATGTGGACGCTGGCGGAATCGCTGCTGCCGTCCAACGCATCGGACGACGACGTCAGTGCGTACACGCAAGGGCTGATGGACCTCGGCGCCACGTTGTGCGTGCGCGGCAAGCCGGACTGCCTGCGCTGCCCATTCGCCGCCGACTGCGTGGCCAACGTCACCGGACGTCAGCGCGAACTGCCCACGGCACGACCGAAGAAAGCTGTGCCGACGCGCCGCACGTGGATGCTGGTGCTGCGCGACGGTAACGCCGTGATGCTGGAAAAGCGTCCGCCGTCGGGCATCTGGGGTGGCTTGTGGAGCCTCCCCGAAGCGGCCGACGAAGCCGCGCTCGCCGAGCGCGCGCGCGCTTTCGGCGGCGACGGAGCGGTCTCGCCGCTCGCGCCGCTTACGCACGTCTTCACGCATTTCAAGCTGGATATCGAACCGCGGCTCGCTGAACTGGATCGCGGGGTGGGCGCGTTGGCCGCATTGGGCGATGCGGACACCGCGTGGGTCGCGCTAAGCGATCTCGACTCGTTCGGTGTGCCCGCGCCGGTGCGCAAACTGCTGGATGGTCTGCTCGGCTCGCTGCTCTAGCAAACCTCTAGCAAAAAGCAGGTCAAATCAAAGCAATTGATGCTGCTGCATATAGTGATGAACCACGTCGATCCGCGCGCCGGCGTCCTGCAATTCCATCAGTTTTTGCCTGGCACGAAGGGCGATCGGCAGCACTTCCGCGAGACGGTTCGACACCCATGACGGATCTTCCAGCCTGAACGGCTCCGCGAACGGCAAACTGTCCGGATCGCGCTCGCGGATCGTCGCGATGATCCGTTCGAGCACTTCCGCGCACGCGCCGAATTTGGCCAATTGCTCATTGCCCTCGAGGGGGAT
>NZ_JAXDPY010000396.1:0-2991 GCF_034668105.1 Paraburkholderia sp.
TTGAGTGTGCTGTTGGTGCGGCATCAACAACTGGCACTCCGCCGGGCTGCACAGCCGGTTTGAAAAATAACGGCCTGGAAATCGTTTTCATTGACTTGTTTTTAACGGCCGCTGCCGAAAATTATTATGCACTTTAAACAAAACCGGTTTTGGAGAGGCGTATTTACCGATGAGTTTTCCGTTCACAGGTAATCCCGTTTTACCGGCGATCAGAATAAACCCTGATCGGGTTTTGTCGGCGGTAGCTTTTTGTATGATAAATGCGTAACGCATTTTCTACTGGCGGCTGAACGTGGCACCGTAAATTTTGCTTGCGTACAGGGCTTCTGGGCGGGGCTCCGGCGCCCCTTCCGCGCGGCGTATCTGGTTTTCCCCGTCGCTCTCGCGGCAAGGAAACTTATTCCATCGTCGATGAAAACGGTATCAATAAAAAGCGCTTGCGGTGGTTAATTTCGATTGTTAATCTTGGCAAACTTTTCAGAGTTTTCCTTCGGCCGGTTCAATGTTGCAAAGCACGATGCGATAACTTAATTCCGTTCAACGGGTTCCGTAGGGGATTGAATATGCTGACCGCGACCATTGACGAATTCGACACCCCGCCAGCCACACGCTTCAATGTCGGCGACGTCGTCACATTGAAGGAAGGCGGCTCGCGCATGACCGTGACTTACGCAGGTCCGGTAGCGCTCAATCCTGGGGATTGGCTGATTTGCGAATGGTTCGACGAACACGGTGAGTTGCGCCGCGAAATGTTCGCGCACGACAGCGTGCGGGCCGAGCCACGCTCGATTCCCGCCGGTTCGGTGCTGTGGGGCAGAATGGGCCGCGCCGCCTGATTTGCGGTTCCACTTGGGGCCCGATTTGCGGCCCGCCCCGCGGCCTGATTACTTCTCCCCGCGCTCACGCGCCGTAGCACGTCTTTGCACTCGCACCAGAAGCGCTGACGAAAACGCTCGCATTTGCACGATCTTTCGCGTCTCTACCACTTCGCCGGCTACGTTCTTCGGCGGGTTCGGTTGCAGCGACCAGTAGAGCGCGAGCAGCCAGCCAAAACCCGTCCAGCCGAGACACGCATTGAAGAGTGCCAGCGTCAGCACGTCATGGCGCTTGCGCCGGTCCGCGAGAATGCTCGGCAGAAAATACAGTGCCAGCGCGAACACCGCGGCGATGGCCTGAAGTACGACGATGCCAGTCATGGTACGGCTCCCCAGGACGCGATCTATGCCGCGATTGTCGCGCGATTGTTTTCCTTGCGCAGGTTCGGTGTGCGCCGTCGCTTTGAAATCGTGCAGAGAGCAACCCTCCGCCGGCGCGCGTCACCATGCGGCGCCAACCATCGTCCTGGGCCCCGAATGCACGGCAAGGGGTTCAGCCCGTCGCGCATCGGGACTATCATGGACGTTTCGACTGAACAGAACCGCCACGGACCGCCACCATGATCTCCGACGATACGACCCAGCAAACGCAGCGCATCAACCAGGACACGCTACGCGAGTTCGTAGACCGCAAATGGAACGACGAGATCGTGCCCGCGCTCACGGACTACATCGCCGTGCCGGCCAAGAGCCCGGCATTCGATCCCGAGTGGGTCAAGCACGGCTATCTCGAACGCGTGATCACCGACGCGGCCCAATGGGCCGAACAGCAGCCGGTGCGCGGCCTGAAGCTCGAAGTGATTCGTCTGCCGGGCCGCACGCCGGTGATTTTCTTCGAAACGGCCGCGACCCGTTCGGGTAGCGAGGAAACCATCGTGCTGTACGGCCACCTCGACAAGCAGCCTGAGTTCGACGGCTGGCGCAACGACCTCGGCCCCTGGACGCCGAAGCTCGAAAACGACAAGCTGTACGGCCGCGGCGGAGCCGACGACGGCTACGCGATTTACGCGAGCCTCACGGCACTGGCCGCGCTGGACGCGCAAGGCATCGAGCGCCCGCGCTGTGTCGGCCTGATCGAAACCTGCGAGGAATCGGGCAGCTACGATCTGCTGCCGTACGTCGACGCATTGCGCGAACGGCTGGGCAAAGTCGGTCTCGTCGTCTGTCTCGATTCGGGCGCGGGCAATTACGATCAACTCTGGCTCACCACCTCGCTGCGCGGTCTGGTTGCCGGCGACCTCGAAGTCCAGGTGCTCGACGAAGGGATTCACTCGGGCGGTTACGGCGGGATTGCGCCGTCGAGTTTCCGCATCATGCGGCAACTGTTCGACCGTCTCGAAGATTCCGCCAACGGCACGCTGCTGCCGAAGGGGTTCCACGTCCAGATCCCGGCGGAGCGTCTGCGCGAAGCGGAAGCCACCGCCCAGATTCTCGGCGACGACGTCTGGAAGAAGCTGCCGTGGGCTTGCGGCCAGGACGGCCGTCAGGTGCTGCCCACCACCACCGATCCGCAGGAGGCCTTGCTCAACTCGACATGGCGTCCGTCGCTGTCGGTGACCGGTGCGGCCGGCTTGCCCGCGCTCGCCGACGCCGGCAACGTGCTGCGTCCGCGCACGGCGTTCAAGCTGTCGCTGCGTCTGCCGCCGCTGATCGAAGCGGAAAAGGCCGTCGCCGATCTGAAGGCGCTGCTCGAACTCGACCCGCCGTACAACGCCAAGGTAACGTTCAAGCCGGACGCCGGCGCGGCGAGCGGCTGGAGCGCGCCCGATCTCGCACCGTGGCTCGCCACGGCGCTCAATGACGCGTCGCGCGCGCATTACGGCGCGGACGTCGCCTACATGGGGCAGGGCGGCACGATCCCGTTGATGAACGTACTGAAGTCGGGCTTCCCGAAGTCGCAGTTCATGGTGTGCGGTGTGCTCGGGCCGAAGTCGAATGCGCACGGGCCCAACGAGTTCCTGCACGTGCCGTACGGCAAGAAGCTGACGGCTGCGGTTGCCCAGGTAATCGCCGCCGCGCCTTGATCCTGATCTGATCTCGTGTTGATAGCGCCTTGACCTTTCCACCCACGCTCACACTGTGAATGACCGATCACCCGACTGCTGAAACCACCTCG
>NZ_JAXDPY010000397.1:0-13745 GCF_034668105.1 Paraburkholderia sp.
GAACGCCAGCGAAGCGGAAGCTCGTTAAGCAAGGCGATATTCGAGCACTTCGTTTGAATAATAAAACATCAACACGTCTTATTCGACAGGAGTTGGAAATGAAGAAGGTTGTAGTAGCAGCATGTGCAATGTCCGTAATTAGTATTCCTGCATTTGCGCAAAGCTCGGTTACGCTATATGGATTAATAGACACATCGCTCAGTTATACAAACAACGTGAACGGCGGGGCGGCATTCCAGGAGACGTCCGGAAAAACCAGTGGCAGCCGATGGGGTTTGCGCGGAACCGAAGATCTTGGCGGCGGGATGCGCGCGGTATTTACACTCGAAAACGGTTTTACAGGAACGAATGGTTTGGCCGGGCAGGGAAATCGCCTCTTCGGCCGGCAGGCGTTCGTTGGTCTTGCCAGCGATAGCATTGGCACCTTCACGTTTGGCCGACAATACAGTCCGATCAGCGACGAGCTCTGCAGCTACTTTGCGGCCTGTTTCTTTTCGCCGACGATGCACATCGGCGACAATGACAACATGAATCAAACGATTCGCATCAACAACTCCGTCAAGTTTCAGTCGAATAATTATGCCGGCTTTACCTTTAACGGACTTTATGGATTTAGCAATCAGGCCGCGGGGCCGTCCTCACAAGGCTTCGGCAATAATCGCGCCTGGAGCGTCGCGGGGAATTACACGCGCAACGCGTTTTCGGCCGGTGTCGGATATCTTGAGTTCAATCATCCGAACGCCACCAGCAATACGAGCGGCGCGGTGGGAGGAGCATCACCCTCTTCGGGCGACGAGTACAGCAGCAACTTTTTTTACGGGATCGACGGCGGCGTGGCACGGCAACGTATCGGCGCTGCGGGCACCAGCTATCAGTATGGAAAGGCGACCGCCGACCTGGGCTTTACGCGGGTCTGGCTCGACTATAACGACGGCGCGGCGCGAAAGCTGAATAACTACACTGCAACGCTCCGTTATCAGCTGACCCCGCCATTGACCTTGCTGGCCGACTACACCTTTACGAGCGGTAGTGCGACGGGATTGCCTGGTACGAACAACGCCGATCTGAAGCCGAAGTGGCATCAGGTGACACTCAGTGCCGACTACTTCATGAGTAAGCGCACAGATCTTTATGTAGCAATGGAGTATCAGCTGGCAGCGGGTGACGGGTCGACGCTGGTAGGGGGGCACTACGAGCGCATTGCGCAGATCAAGAGTGTTGGCTCGAGCTCTTCATCGGATAGGCAACTGAGTGCTACGGTCGGCATTCGTCATCGGTTCTGACGAACGGAAGTCCGCATATAGCCGGCGAGGGCGTTCACTTACGCCCACGCCGGCTGCGGAGGTTGGACGACGACGGGTCCAGGTTATGGGCCGACCCGGTTACACGGCGGCCTGAGTGGCTAGCAGGTCCTCGATCCGAATCGGAAGATCGCGCACTCGCACGCCCGTTGCGTGATACACGGCGTTTGTAATGGCAGGGGCAATCCCCGCCATGCCAATTTCGCCGACGCCGCGTGCGCCGAGCGGATTCAACGCAAGGTCCGGATAGTCGAGGAAAGTCACGTCGATCTTCGGCGCATCCGCATGCGTGGTCATGACGTAGTCGGCGAGATTGCGGTTGATCGGAGCGCCGGTGCGCGGGTCGTAGTGCGTTTCTTCAAACAGCGCCATACCGACGCCCATCACTACGGCCCCTTCGATCTGGTTCAACGCAGTGCGCGCGTTGATGATCTTACCGCCGTCAATCAGGCTCACTACGCGGTTGATTCGCAATCGTGCTGTCTGCGGCTGCCAGGTTACCTCGATGAAATGCGCGCAGTACGAGTGGATCGACACTTTGGCTGCGTCGGCATCGTCCGCGCTTGCGCCGGACCGGCCCCTTCCGGCCACCATGTTGATCTTCGCCGGGGCGAGGATCCGCTCGAACGGCACGCCCGCGCCTGGCGAGGTGCCTTTCCGATAGACCATCCCGCGGTCGAACGCGAGCTCGGTGATCGGTTGGCCGTTGAACGGCGAATTGTCCGCCTGAGTGGCGGCGACCAGAAGTTGCTGGACTGCTGCATGCGCCGCCTGCTCCACCGCGGGAACCAGCGATGCGGTCGCCATCGAGCCGCCGGACATCGGTCCCGGCGGCAAGCGGGTGTCGCCGATCACCACGGAAATCCGCTCGAGCGGGATGCCGGTCACACTGGCCACCATCTGAGCCAGCACCGTGTAGGTCCCCGTACCGATGTCCTGGGTCGCTGTCGACACGCGCGCTGTCGCATCGGCGTGAAGCTCGACGATGGTTTCCGTCGCGAGGCGCCTCGCGGCCCATGACCCGGCTGCAACACCCCAGCCCACCACCATGCCGTCACGACGCATGGAGCCGACCGCCGGCGTGCGCTGCGCCCAGCCGAATTTCTCGGCGCCGAGCGTGAGGCACTCCTTCAGATGCCGCGACGAAAACGGCACGTTCAAACCTTCGTCGATTGCGGGCTCGTTGATCAGACGCAAGCGGACAGGATCGATATTGAGCTTGATGGCGAGTTCGTCGACAGCCGACTCGATGGCGAACAGACCGGGAACGGCACCCGGGCCTCGCATCGACGTGCTGGGTGCGATATCGCGACGCGCATAGGCCGCGGTTGCACGCAGGTTAGGCGAGCTGTACAGATAGCCCGTGGTCTCGCCGCAGTTTTCCTTACGCATTTCCTTGCGCGAGGTCTGATAGACGTAGTCCTGCTGGAACGAGGTGAAACGTCCCTCTGGCGTCGCCGATAGGCGCATGCGTTGTTTGGTGTTGGTCCGGTGACCGACGTTGTGGAACATCATCTCCCGGGTCACCACCAGCTTGACGGGGCGTTTCAGATTGCGGGCCGCGGCGCCGGCAAGCAACGAGTGCGACCACGGAAACAGCTTGCCGCCGAATCCGGACCCCAGGTATTTCATGATCACGCGCACCTGGTCTTCCGATACGCCGAGCATCTGCGCCATGACCAGGCGCTGGTTGACGATCGACTGCGATGTCTCGTAGAACGTGTAGTTGCCGTTATCGAATAAGGCCACCGTCGCATGCAATTCGATAGGGTTGTGCGTTTCAATCGGCGTCGTGTAAGTCTGGTCCAGCTTCTGCCCGTCGGGGGCAGCGGCGAACGCGGTATCCACGTCGCCTCGCTGCGTATCGACGCTCGGTTTCTGCTCCGCCGACATCTCGACGCGGACATCGGGCCGGCTCGACGAATACGCCACCTTCACCGCTTCCGCTGCCGCGGTTGCCTGTTCGAACGTATCCGCCACCACGAGGCCGATGTATTGGCCATAGTAGTAGATGTTGTCATCGTCGAACGGCGGACGTTTTTCGTCGATTTTCATGTCCGGCGAAAAGCCGACCCGATAGAACTTGCCGATGTTCTCGCGTGTGAAGACGGCCCGGACCCCCCGCATGCCTGCGGCCGCCGTGGTGTCCAGATGGGTAATGCGCCCCTTGGCGATCGTCGCGCAAACGGGAACGGCGTAAAGCGTCCCGGGCAAGTTGACATCCGACGTATAGGTTGCCGTGCCGCTGACTTTAAACGGACCGTCGATTCGAGTAAAGTCGCCGCCAATTATTGGTTGCGTTTTATTGCTAGCTAATTGCATATTCTCTCCGCGTCACGACCGTTGCGTCAGGCAGTCTGTGTGGCAAGTGTGAGTGCGTGCTGGATGCAGCGCCTGGCGAGTTCGACCTTGAAGCCGTTTTGGCTCTGTACGTGCGCTGACTGCAACGCTGCTTCGGCCGCCGCCCGGAAAGCGGTGGCGTCCGGGGTCCGTCCGAGCAATTGGGCTTCCGCTTCTTTTGAGCGCCACGGCTTGACGCCGACGCCGCCCAGTGCGATCCGGATGTGATCGATCTTGCCCGATGAGACCTTCATGACGACCGCGGCGGAGGCCAATGCGAATTCATACGACGCGCGGTCGCGCAGCTTGAGATAGACGCTGCGATTGCCGGGCACCGGAGCGGGCAGCGTTACGTGAGTAATGAGCTCGCCGGGATTGAGCGTGGTTTCGCGTTCGGGCGTGCTCCCGGGCAACAGGAAGAAGTCGTCAATGGCGATGTCTCGCTTGCCTTGCGCGCCTTCGACGTGAATCGTGGCCTCGAGCGCGGTCATTGCGACGCTCATGTCCGACGGATTGGTCGCAATACAGTGCTCGCTGGTCCCCAGGATGGCCAGGTTTCGGTTGTACCCCCCAATCGCGGAACAGCCCGTGCCAGGTTCGCGTTTGTTGCATGGCGTGACGGTGTCGCGGAAGTAGACACAGCGCGTACGTTGCAGGAGATTGCCTCCGGTCGTCGCCATATTGCGCAGTTGGGCCGATGCGCCCGATAGCAACGCTTCAGACAGGACCGGATAGTGAAGCTTGATCAACGGGTGATTCGCGAGATCGGAATTGCGGACCGTTGCGCCGATCGTGACGCCACCGCCGTTGATTGCCTCGACCTGATCGAGCGGCAGGCGGTGAATGTCGATCACCTGGGCCGGACGCTCGACGTCGAGCTTCATGAGATCGAGCAGCGTCGTCCCGCCCGCGAGGAAGCGGATCGACGCACCATTGGGTTGACTGTTAGCGGCGGTCCTGGCGAGGTCGATCGCCTGTTCGACGTTGACGGCGCGCTTGATCTGAAAGGTTTCCACGTGTGCGCTCCGTTTAGGCTTTACGACGAACTTGCTGGATCGCGGACACGATGTTCGAATAGGCGCCACAGCGGCAGATATTCCCGCTCATGGCTTCCTTGACATCGTCGTCGCTATGACCGTAGGGCTCCTTGAGAAGCGCGACGGCGGACATGATCTGCCCTGACGTGCAGTACCCGCACTGAAACCCGTCATGCTCGACGAAGGCCGCTTGCATCGGATGAAGCGCGCCGGGTTTGCCGATGCCTTCAATGGTGGTGATCGCTTCTCCCTCATGGGTGGCGGCAAGACTCAGGCACGAGTTCACTCGCCGGCCATCGACATGAACCGTACACGCACCGCACTGGCCGTGATCGCAACCCTTCTTGGTGCCGGTCAGATGCAGATGCTCGCGCACGCAGTCGAGCAGGGTGGTGCGAGGGTCGATATTCAGGTTGTAGTTCGTGCCGTTGACATTCAATCGGACCTGCACGTTGCCACTGTCCGCGGCGGCGTCGGTCGTTGCCGGTGCTTTCTGGCTGGGGTCTTCGGAGTCCGCGAATGCAACTGAATGAAGTTGTCCTGCGCCGATTGCTACCCCGGCAGCGCCCACACGGGTCAGGAACGATCGACGCGTTGGGCGTTCAGGCACCAACGAAGAATCGTCTTCGCTGGCGTCCGGCTGTTGAGACTCTTTGCTCATTAATCTGATTCTCCGCTGAACCATGGATCGGTGGGATGCGGATGCCGCTCGCTGTCCGGCACTCGCTATGCCGATCATACAAAGCCAGAGTGGCGCCAAGATGGCGGCAAACTGACGGCTAGATTAAACATCGCGATTGTGGGCGGCGTATGGGCGTTCCCGACCGCTCGCGTCGCTTTGACGCAGCCCGGCTCGATCTCGACTGAGTGACGGGTTTGAGCGGGCGGCCTCTCGCTTTTGATCACGTTGTTCGCGCATTCGAATTGATGCCTGCGGAAGATTGTTGTCGGTTTGAGCAAGAGCGCCTTATCCAAATCGGAAAGTTTGAATTTCAATTCTCACCTACTGCTCAGGCCAACCGCCGGAACCGCAGCCGCAAAGTTGCCTGCATGCTTCCGAACGCAACCTGGGTCGCGAGATCTCTACCAAACGCAGCGGATTGCAAAGTTAAAGTTAAAACTGGTTTAACCAGTGGAGCGGTATTCGGATTTTGGATCTTCTAGCATGAGCCATACGTTGAACAGTATCTGAACGTCACTTAGACACCGAACGCATATGAATGTACGCAGCGATAGCAATCCCCTTTCGACAGCGGTGGAATGGGTTTCCCGACTCGTGGAGATCGAGACGGTCAGCCGGAACTCGAACCTGGGCCTGATCGAGACCGTCCAGGATTTTCTGGCTGGCGTCGGCCTGAAGACACACCTCACCTACGACGCCCGCAAAACCAAGGCCAACCTGTTTGCGACGATTCCCGCCGCGGACGGGCGGGTGGAAGGCGGGATCTTGTTCTCGGGCCATACGGACGTCGTTCCGGTGGACGGACAGGACTGGCACACCGAACCCTTCCGCGCGGTGATTAAAGACGACCGTCTGTATGGACGGGGTAGCGCCGATATGAAAGGGTACCTTGGTGTCCTGCTGTCCCTTGTGCCAGAGCTGACTGACGCGCACCTCGCGGAGCCGGTTCATCTTGCGTTCTCGTTCGACGAGGAAGTCGGTTGTCTCGGCGTGCCTCTCCTGCTTGCTGACATGCGTGAGCGCGGCCTCCGCCCGACAGGTTGTATCGTGGGTGAGCCGACGTCGATGCGTCCGGTTATTGCCCACAAGGGCCTGAATCACTATCGATGCTGTGTGGTGGGCCGCTCCGTACATTCGTCGCTGACCCCGTCGGGCGTCAATGCAATCGAATATGCGGCCCGGATCATCTGCTTCATTCGCGACATGGCGGATGAGTTTCGCCGCACGGGCCCCTTCGACAAGGACTTCGACGTACCGTACACGACGGCGCAAACCGGGCTGGTGCGCGGAGGGGTCGCGCTGAATACGGTACCGAACGAATGTCAGTTCGACTTCGAGCTCCGCGACTTGCCTGGCACCGATGTACGCCATCTGGTGCGTCTCATCGAGACCTACGGGGCGGACCTCGAAGCACAGATGAAAGCCGTGTTCGATGGAGCCAGCGTGACATTCTCCTGCCTGGGAGCCGCTCCCTCACTCTCGGAAGTGGAGTCGTCCGCGATCGTCCAGCTGGCCAGGGCGCTCACTCACGATTCAGTCCGCCGCAAGGTCGCCTATGGCACGGAAGCGGGCTACTTCTCAAGCGCGGGCGTACCTACGGTAGTCTGCGGCCCCGGCAACATTGAGCAGGCACACCGTCCAAACGAGTTCGTCGAACTCGCGCAATTGCAGAAGTGCGAGGCCTTCCTCAGGAGCGCGACGCTTCTGAGCGTACAGGACGGCGTGGGCGCCTGAGGCCTGTCAACGCCGCAGCATGATGCGCCAGTTCCGCTGAAGATGATGGAGAGACTTGATGGACCAAACCATGACGGGCGTGGTGGATAAACGCGCCCCTTACGCTCAGCACGAAGTGGCTGCAACCTACAGAAAGGTCAGCTGGAGAGTCGTGACATTCCTGTTTATCGGCTATCTGGTGGCCTATCTGGACCGCATCAACGTGGGCTTCGCCCAACTGCAGATGCAGCACGATCTGGGTTTCAGCGACGCGGTGTATGGACTCGGGGCCGGGATTTTTTTCGCGGGCTATTTCCTCTTTGAAGTGCCTAGCAACCTGATGCTCGAGAAGATCGGTGTGCGCAAGACCATGATGCGGGTCCTGATCTGCTGGGGCGTGGTGTCGGCCTGCATGAGGTTTATTTCCAGCCCGATCGAGTTCTACGTCATGCGCTTCATGCTTGGCGTATTCGAAGCCGGCTTCGTGCCCGGCGCCATCCTGTACCTGACCTACTGGTATCCGGAGACGCGCCGCGCTCGCATGCTGGGCATATTCAGTAGCGCCATCACCATTGCCGGTGTGATCGGTAGTCCGGTTTCGGGCGCCATCATGACGCATCTGGCCGGCGTCTACGGCATGGCGGGTTGGCAATGGCTTTTCGTGCTTGAAGGCATACCCGCGATTGTGCTCGGTCTGCTGGTGCCGTACGTGCTGGTGAATCGTCCCCGCGATGCCACGTGGCTCACGCCTCGCGAAAAAGACATTGTCGAACACCATCTGGCTAGCGAGCGCGCACTGAACGGAGCGGATCGCCGCGCTACGTTTGGTGACACACTCAAGGATCCGCGCATTTACCTGCTTGCGTTCGTGTATTTCGCGATTATCTGCGGTATATACGCGGTCAGCTTCTGGCTGCCGACCATTATCAGGAATGCGGGCGTCAAGGATGTATTCGACGTCGGTCTGTACTCCGCGATTCCCTACGGTATCGGCGCACTCGGCATGATCCTGATCAGCCGCCATTCCGACATGAAGATGGAGCGGCGCTGGCACCTGGCGGGTTGCGTCTTCATCGGCGGTGCGGCGCTGGTCATGATCGCGGCAACCACCAGCAACCTGACGCTGGCGCTGGTCGCCTTCGCGATCGCCACCGCGACGATCTTCACCGGCATGCCGCTGTTTTTTGCGCTGCTAACCTCCTACCTGTCCGGTACCGCGGCTGCCGGCGGTATTGCCCTGCTCAACAGCCTTGCGCTGCTCGGCGGCTTCGTCAGCCCCGCCATCATGGCCTGGGCGAAGACCACCACGGGCAGCTTCACCAGCGGGCTCTATATCCTGGCCGCTTTGCAGGTGCTTGCGGGTTTGGTTGTGGTGCTCTGCGTGCCTGCTCAGGCGTTGCGTGGGACGGGGCAGCGCGCCGTTGGCGAGATGCCGCCAGACACGGCGGGGTTGGAACACACCGTGTTGTCGGACAGTTGACCCATATGGGTCGGCACTGAACGAGTTCGAATCCGCGGTAGCCGGTCCCCGTGCGGGCCCGCCTGTTCGCTACGCTGTTTCGCCATGCCGTCACGGTCGATGCGTGACATGGTCTGCCAGCAGTCGTCGTATCGTGGCGAGTAAAATTTGCGCATCGACTGGCTTGCGGAGGAAACCGTCGTAGCTGACAAAGGCGGGCGGACTAGGCTCACCGGAAACAAGTATGAAGACCACATCCGCCAGTCCGGGGAGTGTGCGCAACCGGTGGCAGAGTTCGCTTCCGGACATGACCGGCATACGCCAGTCGGCGACCACCACGTCCACAGGAGATTCGATAAACATTGCCAACGCGGACTGGCCGTCGCTCGCAATTTTTACTTCAAATCCGTCACCGGCGCAGTTGGCGGCCCACGCAGCCAATGCTTCCGCATCATCGTCTACCAGCAGTACGCTTGCCATATCCCGTTGTCCGATTCGAACTGTATTGTTTGGCAGCGTGATGAGGACCAAAGTTCACCCAGCCATTCATCGCACACGTCTATCCGCCACGCTCACGTCATGTCGAAGAGTACGTATCATGGAACCAGGAAACGGAGGCGTCCATGTGCTACTCGGCTCGAATCCAGGCGGATTATCGGAAATTTGTGCGCAGCTTCGGCGCCTTGATGGACATCCACGAATTCACGCGCCTGTTTTTCGAGCGCGCGGAAGGCGTTAGCAAGGCCAGGATTCCCAAGGCAATGGAGAGCGCATTTAACGAGCCTCAAACTGCAGCCGAGGGCGACATCAAAGCCCTTATCGACCGGTTCAACGCCGACCAGGCGACCAGGCTCGAGCAGGATTTGTTCAGGCAGCGTAAGCGGCTTGCGGACGCGGAACGGTCACTGCAAGCAAAAGTAACCAAAGCCGCTACAGAAAGTCAGCGAATTGCCACCGACAAAATCGCGTGGGCGCTCGGCAAACTCGAAGACCTCCAGCGGACAGACCCGACAGCCGAGGACTCGCGTATTTTCGTGGGACACTATGCGCCGGTCATGGTCATGGAACACGGTCAGCGTGTCATCAAGCCGATGCGCTATCAATGCCGCATTGCCGGCAAACCGGCCGCCTACGACGAAAAATATCCAGGCACATACATTGCGCGCCGCGACAATCTCGAGGGCTTCTGGAAGTCGCTATTCGGCTACTCGCACGGCATTCTTGTAGTCAGCGCGTTTTACGAAAACGTGCGCCGCGCCAGGATGGAAGGCCGTGAGCTTGCTGAAGGCGAGAAAGATGAAAACGTGGTTCTGGAGTTCCGCCCCAATCCTGCGCACGACATGCTCGTCGCATGTCTGTGGTCCCGCTGGTCCGCGCCAGGTGAATCTGATTTGCTATCCTTCGCCGCGATCACAGATGAACCCCCTCCGGAAGTCGTGGCAACGGGACATAACCGCTGCATCATTCCGATAAAGCCGGAAAATGTCGATGCATGGCTGACCCCAGATTCGTCGAATCTCGCGGCCTCGTATGCCATCCTCGATGACAGAGACCGTCCTTACTACGAGCATCGGCTGGCTGCATGATCGCCCTTAATTATCGGCAACTGAAGAATGGACCTTTGGATTCAACCTTGCGCTTTATGCGCCGATCTCCATGGCCAGCCGGCTGCTGAGGCTTCGCATCGGGATCTCATGCTGAACGGCGCGGGCGCGGTAAAAGACTCGCGCGTCGAGGAGCACTACACCTGCGTCCGGTGCGGCGGGGTGTTTGCACGAATTCTTGCCGGGCCGCCAACGCGCCAGATCTGGATGCTATTGAATGCTAGTCAGCATTGACGCAAGCAGCTCACTTCGGACTCGCCTTGGAGTCGCATTCACAGGGATTCCCGTCGCCCGTCTGGGCAGCATTGTCGAACATCGATCAATGCGATTCCGTGGCATTATCGTATGCATCTTCACACCACCGCGGGAGCGGACGCCATGGCAACTTATATTGTCTTCACAAAGGAAAGCACCCAGGATCAGGGTGAGCTCGACATCTACCAAAGCAAGGTGGGCGAAACGTTTAAAGGTCATCCCGTCAAGATTCTCGCTGCCTACGGACCTCAGCAGGTCCTTGAGGGCGACGCGCCAGAGGGCGTCGTGATCGTGGAGTTTCCGTCAACAGCGGCCGCGCGCGCGTGGTACGACGGCCCGGCGTATCAGGAAGTCGCGCAGCACCGGTTCAAGGGCGCGCGCTATCGCGCGGTCCTCGTCGAAGGTGTGTGACGAAAGGGGTGCCCATTGGGCGCTCTCTATTGAGCGTGGCTTGCTTTAGTCGACCGTAGCGGGCGGCCGGCGTGGATGCACGTCGGCTAGCTTGCCATGCTCGCGCACCCGGCGGAAAACCGCCAGATCGAAAAAGCGTTCATTAAGAATTCTTCATGTGTTCTTCAGTTCTGCGGTAACGACCCACCCGTATGCTGAAAGCGGACTTCGACCTTATTGAAACCGCAACCAGCCATGTCCAAAATCAAAACTTTCGTTGTTACCGCCGCCCTTGCTGCTGCTTCACTATCCGTCCACGCAGGCACGATGGATTCGCCTGGCTTTTGGACCACGCCGACCGTTCACGACTACGGCAAGATGCACTTTCTGCCGAACGGCGCGTTCAAACCGCAGCCGGGGCACATGTACAAGGTGGTCTTCTCCCTGACGCAGGGGGCCAAAAATCCCGATCAGGTGAGCCCGGCGCTCGATCACGTGGCACGCGCGGTGAATCTCTATGTGGCGTCGGGCGTGCCGTTGAGCAAGCTTAAATTCGTCGCGGTCGCTTCCGGCTCGGCCACGTCACTGGTGCTCGACGACGCGCACTACCGCGCGCAATTCGGTGTGCCCAATCCCAATCTGCCATTGATTGACGTACTGAAGAAGGACGGCATCACAATCGCAGTGTGTGGCCAGGCGATGGCGGAACACCACTTCGAGTATGACTGGATCGACCCCAGAGTGACGTTGTCCTTGTCCGCGCTGACCACCGTGACCACCCTGCAGCAAGCAGGTTACGCGTTTATGCCGCTCTAGTAATCTGCGAATACATCGATATGGCTACCCTCCCATTGGAATCGACAACAGTCGACACCCGACCTAACGACGCACTTCGAAGCTGGCGACTGGCTGGTGTCGCTCTGACGGTCACACGGTTCATACAAGGGTTCATCTATTGGGGCGGTGGCTCACGACGCTTCATTTATGGACCAAGCAAACTGGATCCGCACGCACCGCACTGGATGGCCTACAAGTTTCAGACGGCGATGCCAGGTGCACTGTTCGGGCTCGATCATCTGATCGCATTCATGCTCCAGCATTTCTACATGCTTTACGTCGGCGTAATCGTGTTCAGCGCGGTGGAGCTGGTGTTCGGCCTCATGTTGATGGTTGGACTGCTTACGCGTCTTGGGGCGCTCGTTTCCATGTTGCTGTCTGTGGTGCTGATGGCGCTGTTCGGCTGGCAGGGGGCGACCTGCATCGATGAGTGGACCATGGCCGCCTGCAATCTCGCAATGGGCACGACCTTGTTGCTGGCCGGCGGCAGCGCGTATTCGATAGACAACGTGTTGCTTCGTATCAGGCCCGCGCTTTCCGGCAAGTCCTGGTTTCAATGGATGGGCGGCAGTCTGCCGCTGCCGCAGAGCGATCGTGCGTTTCGCACGCTCGCATTGGCGTTGTTCGCCTTTGTGGCGGCGTACAACATTGGCACCTATAGTTACTTCCGCGGTTCTGTGGTCACGGCCTTTCACAGCGGTCCCGTTAGCCCGACCACTCACCACCTGACGATGCGAGACGGAAAATTGCTGGCGGACGGTCAGGTCAGGTTCCACGTGTATCTGGACGCGGGCACGCCCGAAGCGCCGGTGCACGTCGTCGAGGCGGCATTACTGGGCCCGGACCGGACGGTCATCGAGCACTGGGATGCTTCCGCTCTGTCGAAGTTGCCTAAGGGCGCGTTCTCCAATGACTTCGCCTACAACCAGTTTGCCGCGGGTCCTTACGGCATTCGTGCTTCGATGGGGGCGGCTGCAACGATCACGCTGCCGCCTGTTCCTCACAGCAACGTGTCGCCTGACTCACGCGTCACTTTGAAGCTGACCGACGTCGACGGACGATCATTTACGGCACCGCTCGAAAGTATTCGTTAAGCAATTTGGCATGGCTCCACGTGGGCAAAGAAATACACCTACGCTTGCCCTCTGTCATGCCAATCATCTATCTCGGTTCGAGCCCGGTGCTCGAGCGCACTGAGCGCCATCAGTGGGTCGATCTTGGCCCTTGGAATGACCATTTCGATTGCCGGGGGCATGCCTTTGCTCTTATCCCCGTCGGTACGTTCAATCACGGCATGACATACCCACTGAACCCCAAGCTCGTCCGCCGCAGCATTGGCGGTCACGCGAAAACCACGATGTTCAAAAGCCACAAACCCTCCAGACACAAAACGAAACGCAGGCTGCTCGACAACCTGCACGGCTAGGACCGCGAGGAGCCTAACATGGGAGCACAACCCTCTGCATTGCAGTGCCGAATTCGATTACGCACAGCTGACTTTTGTGCGAAAGTGCGCACCTCTCTGAAAGGAGCGCAGCAAGCTCGAAGCAGAACCACAACTGCGGAAGACGTGTCGAGTTTGACTACGCGGGGGCTAGTGAAGGTTCCCTATGGAGCTGGCCTCATCTCGCAAATGACATTTGCCAAATGAGGCCATTCCGCCGGTCCGCTGCCAGGTGGCAGGATGCACTCAGCCACGACGAACGTGACGAGTGTATCGACGGCTTGGTCCCGATACGTCGCGCGATGTCGACACTACCGGACGGCATGGCCTATCGAATTGTTCGTCGCCTGATCACATAATATGGAGAACGGCTTGTTTAATTTCTTTGATATAAACCGCATCATCAATCAATTCCCGGACGAGGCGGACAGTACTATTGTTGACGTCTATCTCACCGATGAACCCTCGGCAAGCTCAAGACTCTTTCGTGTCTATTACCCGATCCCTCGCCACTACCACGAAACGTGCGAAGAACATCTCTACCTGCTGACCGGTAAGGTTGCCTTCGCGATTGAGGACCAAGCGCCGCGCGTTCTCTCTGCGGGCCAGTTGGTGACCTTTGAGCGAAACACTGTGCACGCGATTACCGAAATACTCGAGTCGCCCGCAGTCTTCTTTACCGT
>NZ_JAXDPY010000398.1:0-12088 GCF_034668105.1 Paraburkholderia sp.
CTCGCGAGCTCGAGCAATCTGATCGCGTTGTCCGAACAGATTCTGCAGCGCGTGAAGTACAACCCAGGCATCACCGAAGTCACCAGCACGGCCGCCCAGGCGCTCGCGCTCGGCAACGGCGTGTGCCAGGACCATGCGCATCTGATGCTGGCCTGCTGCCGCGCGCGGGGCATTCCGGCGCGTTACGTGAGCGGCTACATCGAACCGGGCGAGGTTCTCTCCGAAGGAAGTCCCCTTGGAGGCGAGCACGGCGCCAGCCACGCATGGGTCGACGTGTGGCTCGACGGCAAGGGCTGGATTTCCATCGACGTCACGCATGCCGCGTTTGCTAGCGAGATCTACTGCCGCCTCGCCGTGGCGCGCGATTACGAAGCCGCCGCGCCGGTGCGCGGCCGGCGTATCGGCGGGATGGACGAGCAACTGAAGGTATCCGTCACGGTCAGTGCGCAGTCGCCGCAATAGCGGCAGCGCTGTGATTTGACGTTTGCGCTCGGTGGCCGCGCAAGGGCCGCGGAACGCGCCGCCAGCGAGCGCCACCTCGCATAGCTGTTCAGTTTGCCCGCAGTGTGGCCGTAATAGGCGGTAGAGGCGCCTGCGCGCCGCATTACAATAGCGGCGTTCTGTCGTTTTTTTGCGGGTACCTTTCGTTATGACTTACTGTGTCGCGATGTCCGTGGACGAAGGGCTCGTGTTCCTCTCGGACACGCGCACCAATGCGGGCGTCGATCACATCAGCACCGCGCGCAAGATGTCGGTGTTCGAGCATCCGGGCGAACGCATGCTCGTATTGCTGGGCGCCGGCAATCTGTCGCTCACGCAAGCCGTGCTGCACGAGCTCTCCGAGCCAACGGATCCTGCGCTGCCCACCCTCTGGAACGCGCCCACCATGGCCGACGCGGCCCGTGTGATCGGCCGCGCGGTACGCTGCGTGCATCAGCGCGAAGCCGAGGCGTTGCAGGAATTCGGCGTCGACTTCAATTGCAGCTTCATTCTCGGCGGCCAGATCGCGGGCAACCGGCCGCGGCTCTTCATGATCTATGCGGCGGGGAATTTCATCGAGGCGTCGGCAGTGAATCCGTATTTCCAGATCGGCGAGGCCAAATACGGCAAACCGATCATCGACCGCGTGCTCACGCCTTCCACACCGCTCGACGAAGCCGCCAAGTGCGCGCTGATCTCGATGGATTCGACGCTGCGCTCGAATCTGTCGGTCGGTTTGCCGCTCGATCTGCTGGTCTACGAGAAGGATTCGCTGCGCGTCACGCGCTTCGTCTCGATCGATCGCGACAACGCCTACTTCGAGATGATTCACCGTACGTGGGGCGAGCGCCTGCGTCAGGTGTTCGGCGAGATACCCGATCCGGACTGGCAGGATTCGCCCAATGTGCCGCTGCTGCAGCGCGAACGGGCGCTGGTGCTGCATCGTGCGCCGGTGGGCGCCGACGGTGTCGAGCATGAACTCGACGCGAAGCCGGCGCAGACGCTGGCGCAATCGGAAAAGGGCAAGGCCCAGCGGCGCTAGGCCATTCGGGGCCGCTCTTGCGGCCCGGCCGCCTCACAGCTCATAGCTCACAGCGAAGCCGTCGTGAGCCCACCAAACGAAAAAAAACCAGCCACCGGCTTTCGCCCGTGGCTGGTCTTCAACTGCGTGTTGCTTCAGCAGTCCGTCAAGTTCGATTAGAACTTGTGGCGGATGCCCAGGCTGACCAGTTCTTGCGAGCTGGAAGCCGAGTTGTAGCTGTAGGAGCCGATTGCAGCGCCTGCGTTGACCAGTGCGCCGTTCGAAGCACGTTGGTCGCCGCTTGCATGCTGATATGCGCCAACCAGGTAGATGTCCGTGCGCTTCGACAGGTTGTAGTCGCCGCCCAGGGAAACCTGGTGATACGTTGCGCTCGCGTCGCCGCTAGCCTTGGTGTAGATGTAGCCCACGCCAACCAGCATTGCCGGCGTTGCCTGGTAACCCAGGTATACGCCGCCGAGGTTGTACTTCTCGGTCGAACCGAAGCCCGAGTTCGCATCCGGCTTGTACTGTGCGTTGCTGTAGCGCAGGTTAGCCGTGAACGGGCCTGCGACGTATTGCAGAGCGACCGAAGCGATGCCGATCGACTTGGCAGCGACGTATGCGCTGTTGATCTGGTTGTCGAACGTGCCGTCCGACGTGCTGCCGTTCCAGCCTGCCGTCGGCGGCGTGCCAGCCGTGCGGCTAGCCAGCGTGTTGCCGTTGTCGGCGCGGAAGTAGCCTGCAGCCACGCTGAACGGACCCGTTGCGTACGTTGCAGCGCCCGCCCACGTTTGACCCGAACCCGTCTGGCCAGCCACGCCGCCCAGAGCATACATACCTTCGAACTGGAAGCCGCCCCACACCGGCGAGGTGTACTTGATGGCGTTGTTCGTGCGCGAGGAGTTGTCGTTGTTGTCGACGTCGCCCGGCGTAGCGAAGGTGGAACCGAAGTAGTTGTCAGCCGTCAGCGGCTGAACCAGGTCGACCAGCGGGTCATATTGACGACCCAGCGTGAACGTACCCCATTGGTCGCCCGTCAGGCCGACGTAGGCTTGACGACCGAACAGCCGGCTGCCTTGGCTCAGCTTGCCGTTGTTCACGTCAAAGCCGTTTTCCAACTGGAAAATCGCCTTCAGGCCGCCGCCCAGATCTTCCGTACCCTTCAAGCCCCAGCGATCGCCTTGCAGGTTGCCGCTGACCAGGCCAACCTGGTTGCTGTTATGGCCGGATGCGTCAACCGTGTTGTGAGCGAATTGGACCGATTCGTCGATCAAGCCGTACAGGGTAACGCTGCTTTGAGCATGTGCCACGCCCGTGACGCCAAGAAGCGCCAGCGAGAGGGTAGACAGTGCGAGTCGTTTCATCCATTTCTCCACGCAGATGATTAGTTTCGTTGTTGCGAAAAGGAGAATAGCTCACTGCTTCGATCGACAAGAACAGGAAAAAAAAGACTGTCTCTAAAAAGTGACAAAGGACGCAAAGCCTTGTATTTAAAGACCGTTATCGATTATTGCCGTTTTCGCAATATTGGTTCGTTGACGGCACATTATTGTTGTTTTGGTGACAGTGAAGGTTCAACTACCGTTGATCTAGACACCTGTTTGAATGGTCTTTGTAATCTAGTCGTCTAGCCGTTTTCGCCGTTTTGTAGCGTCCATGGAAAAGTGGGGTCACGTTTCGCTTGACGCGGCGTTGCGGACAGAATTTATGCGCTGTGGGTGGCAAGTTGGTGCGAGCGCGAGGCATCCGCGCTTCAAAGTCAGTTCTTAGCCGCGACGGTCGTTATGGTCCCCATTGCGGCGTGCAATAGTTGCGGCAGCCAGGCCGGCCGCCGCCGCGAATAACACCGAGGTCCACGGATTCCGTCTGACATAGCGATCAGCCGCGACGGCCGTGCGGCCGGCTTCAACCAGCGTGACGGCGGCGACGCGTGTCGCCTGCGCTTCAGCGAGAACAACGGTGCGGCCGATCTTGAGCGCGGTCGCCCGCGCGGAAGCCCTGTTGCGCGCTTTCGCCGGCTGTAAGGCCGACGCGGAAGCGGCCGCGCCCGGGGCTCCGGCGGCCGCGGTTGCGGGAGCAAAGCCGGCGACAGCAGCGGCGTCGGAGTCTTCCTCGCGAAGTAGCGCATCGGCGGATACCGTCGATGCCGCGAGTACCGAAGCAAGTTTGGCGCGGCTGCCCGGCGGCGCGTCTTCCTGCATGCCCCAGGCGCCGCGCGGGTCGTGCACGCGTCCGCGCGCCGCCGAAAACTCCGCGCCGAGCAGGAGCACGGCAGCCGAGAAGTACAGCCACATCAACAACACGGCCAGCGAGCCCGCCGCCCCAAACGAGCTCGCCATCCCGGCATGCGCGATATAGAGCGCGAACAGTTTCTTGCCCGCCGAAAACAACACCGCCGCGACGATCCCGCCGACAAACGCATCGCGCCAGCGCACCTTGTCGTCCGGCAGAAACTTCAGAAGGCCGGCAAACGCGCAGGCCAGCACCAGCAAGCCGACCCCGAGTTGCAGCAGGTCGCCGATCACCACATAGGGCGAGTTCCCCCACAGCCACTTGCCGATGAACGTGATGACCGTGTCGAGCACCAGCGAGACGATCAGCAGGAACGCGACCCCTAGCACGAGGCCAAACGAAATCAGGCGCACGCGCACCAACGCGATCACACTCGACGAGCGCGGCCCGGTATACGGCCACACTATATTGAGTGCGCTGTTGAGCGACGAGAAGGTGGCCGAAGCGCCGATCGCCAGCATCGTGAACGAAATGATCGCCGCGACGCCGCCGGCGCTGCCGCTGTGATGGGCGTTCTCGACGATGGTCTGGACGCCGGCGGCGGCCTGGTCGCCGAGCAGGCCGTGTATGTGATTGAACAGTTCGCCGCGCGCGGCTTCGGCGCCGAAGAACCAGCCCGCCACCGCAATCACCATGACCAGCGTGGGCGCGAGCGAGAATGCCGCGTAGAAGGCAATGCTGGCGGCCATGGCTGCGCAGCGGTCGTCGGCAAACTGTTTGAATGCGCCGATTGCCCAATTGGCCTGCTTGCGGGCCACCAACTGGAGGTTCTCGGCGGAAAGCGTGTCGATGTCCATGATCGTGTTTCTCAATGGGATACTGGCGCCCCGATGTGCTTTGTGCGCGCCGTGTGCATACCGTTGAGGCGGCGTCGCGGCGGTCCTCGCATCGATACCTTTCGCAAACCTTGTGCCTGTCACTATAACAAGCACGGCGTCCGCCTGTCCGCGATGCGGCGCAAGCTCGCGTGCCGTTAGAATGTCGACGAACCTTCACCCTCTTATCACCATGCACTCGCACGAACTCGTCAAGCAGTTGGACATCATTCCCGCGGAACAATTGAGCGCGCATTTGCCGGCGCATGTCGTCGAGCATTTGCCGACCCAGGGCGTCACCGTATTTGCCGTTAGCGACGACGCTTCGGACACCGCCGCATTCAGCGCGCGCTACGGCTTCGGACTCGAAGACTGCGCCAATACGATCGTGATCCGCTACAAGAAAGAGGGCGCCGAGCATTACGCGGCGCTGGTCTCATTGGGTTCGCTGCGCCTCGACATCAATGGCGCGGTGAAGGCTGCGCTCGGCGCGCAGCGCCTTTCGTTCGCCAGGCGGGAGGCCGCGGTGGAGCATAGCGGGATGGAGTTCGGCGGCATTACCGCCTTCGGCTTGCCGGCAGACTGGCGCATTCTCGTCGATGCCGCGGTGATGGAACGTACTCAGATCGTGATGGGCGCCGGCGTGCGGGCGGCCAAATTGCTGTTGGCGCCCGAGGTGCTGCGGCAGTGGCCGCGCTGCGAAGTGGCCTCCCTTACGTTGCCGGCAGAATGAGCAGCGTGGGATAGATTGCCGCGACATTGCCGCGGCCGTGAAGCGGAACGGGGAAGCAGAACGCCGGGAATGCCGGCAGCGCGGAGCGGTCCGCGCAATCGGCGCAATGATTTGCAGGGTTCGCGCTTCCGGAATGGCCGTGATCGCGCCCGCCGCGCTCAGTGCAGATCGCCCGGCCCCGCTTTGGCGTGGACGAAATAGCCTTCGAGGATATCGACCACGCGCCAGAGCGAACACGGTCGCCGGCAATGGCCGTCGAAACCGGCTTGTTTGAGTCCGGCAATCGGATCGAGCGGCCAGATGTTGCTCATTGCCAGTAACAGTATTCCGGCATTCGATGGCTCCTCGCGCACGGCGCGCGTAAATTGATAGTCCGAGGCGGAATCGAGTCTGGTGTCCAGCAATATCGCGTGCGGCTTCCACCATTTCAGAAAGCGATCCAGTTTGATCACGTCGGCGGCATAGACCGCGTCGAATCCCTTCAGCGACAGCAGCAGCAACAGCGATTCGCCAATCGCCTTGTCGCGATGCCCTATCATCACGCGGCGCGACGGTGCCTCTTCCACCACGCCACCGAACCTCCAGATGGCGAACTCGGATTCATCCTCGAGCGAAACTCGTCTTGTCACGGGGCCTCCGGCAGGCTGCACGATCTTTTAATGTAGTAAAAAAGACATAGCTTCGGGACGATTTACCTCTGATCAATGTTCGCATATTACAGGGCATGGGCGGCCCGGTACGAGCGATTTTGCTCGGCCACGAGGCCGCTCAACCGGCGCCGCTTCCCGAGATCTCAATGCCGGCGCGGCTCAGCATGCGCTGGTTGCGCTCCGACAGGTTCTTCACACGGAGTTGCTTGCCGGCTTTTCGATAGCGGTCGAACAGTCCCTGGAGCGCGGCCAGGGCGGAATGATCCGCGAGCAACAGGTGGCTGCAATCGACGGTGATGCGGCCGGGATCTTTCACTGGATCGAAAAGCTCGTGGAAGCGGGTGGTCGACGCAAAAAACAGCGTGCCGCGCGGAACGTAGGTTTTGTCGCCACCGCGATCTTCGACATGGGCGTGAATTTCGCGCGCGTGTTGCCAGGCGAAATTGAGCGCGGCGATCACAATGCCGCACAACACCGCGATCGCCAGATCGGAGAATACGGTGATGGTTGTCACCGCAACGATGACCAGCGCGTCGTTGCGCGGCACCTTGCCCAAGACCCGCAGCGAACCCCATGCGAAGGTCTGCTGCGCCACCACGAACATCACGCCGACCAGCGCCGCCAGTGGAATCCGCTCGATCAGGGGCGACAGAAACAGGATGAACATCAGGATCATCACGCCGCTGACGATGCCCGACAGCCGCGACCGGCCGCCCGAATTCAGATTGATCATGGTCTGTCCGATCATCGCGCAGCCGCCCATGCCGCCGAACAGGCCCGAGGCGATATTTGCCGCGCCCAGCGCGAGACATTCGCGATTCGGCTGGCCGGGGGTTTCGGTGATCTCGTCGGTCAGGTTGAACGTAAGCAGCGTTTCCAGCAGACCGACGATGGCCATCAGAACCGCGTAGGGCAGCACCACATGCAGCGTGTCGAGATTCAGCGGCACGCTGGGCACGTGCAGCCTCGGCAGCCCACCGGCAATATGGGCCATGTCGCCGAGCGTGCGCACAGGCAGATGCGACAGCTGGCTGAGGAGCCCCACGCCGACGATCGCCACCAGTGCGGGCGGCGCGGCGCGTGTGAGGCGCGGCAGCAGATGGACGATCAGCATGGTTAGCGCGACGAGACCGCACATCAACAGTAACGCGCTGCCGCGCAGCCATTGTTCGCCTTGCGGCGTGCTTTGCCTGAAATGCGCCAGTTGCGCTATCGCGATGATGATCGCGAGGCCGTTGACGAAACCGAGCATCACCGGATGCGGCACCATGCGAATCAGCTTGCCCAGCCGCAACGCGCCGAACAGCACCATCAGGATGCCGCTGAGTATCACGGTGGCGAGCAGATATTGCACGCCGTGTTGCACGACCAGCGCCACGATCACCACGGCCATCGAACCGGCCGCGCCGGAGATCATGCCGGGGCGGCCGCCGAATAAAGCCGTGATCGTGCAGATGAAGAACGCGCCATACAAACCCATCAAGGGATTGAGGTGGGCGACCAGCGCAAAGGCGATACATTCCGGCACCAATGCGAACGACGAGGTGAGGCCCGCGAGCACATTGCTCTTGATACCGGGAAGATTGGCGAGCCAACTGGGAGTGGGACTAGCAGTGTTCATCTGAAAGGAACGGAGACGTCGGGTTGAGCGCGCTTCGGCCGTGCGGCTGCTGCGCAATCGACGCGTAAAAACCGGCATGCCGTTGCTTGGCGCACGCGAAAGTCTTACGCGCGCAGTCAGCGTAGTGGGAAACCGGGGCAAACAGCGGGGCGATACGCGAGACGCCAGACGGGATGAACGTCGTGGCCAAGGCGGAGCAGCGGCCAGCCAGGATTGCAAAATTTTACAGCAGTGCGGTCAAAGTGACTGGCGCGGTGGTAAAGCGTTGATTGCGGAGCGAGTGAGGCCAGGGAATACACAGAATGGCACGCAGCCGCTTGCGCGACTGCGTGACTGCGCCTTGGTTGTGTGTGCTAGCGATGGACGCTCGCGATTACATTCCATCAGCGTGCCATGCGCGATACGCCAAATATGGCACGCACGAGTGCGCGAACACATTCGGCGCGTGCTTCTCTCAGATGATCAGACGCGAGACCTTGGTGCCTTCGAGCGACACACCGGCCATCAGGCCGCCGTTCGTCAGCACAAAAGCTTCGACCGGGCTGGTAGCGGTCGAGGTATCGACCGCGCCGTTCGCGCCGACCTTCAACAAGGCGACCGTTGCGTCAGCACCTGCAGCCCACCCCTGACTGCTGAGGAATTTGTCGAGCGCCTCTTGTGTCATGAACAGAAACACCAGCGCCTTCGACTGCGCGCCGATTTGCAAACCGAACGAGCCGGCGACGGTGCTGTAGTAGCCCGACGTACGTCCGCCCACGCGCAGCGCGCCTTCGCCGTATTGGCCTCCCACCCAGAAGCCCGCGGAAATCACGGACGGGAACACGAGCACACCGCGCGCCTTGCCAACCAGTTCACGCGATCCGGCGACGTTCGCGTACAGACGGGAGAGCGTGGAATCGACACCGGCATTGATCGTGTCGCGCTTGCCGGCGTTCGCCGAAGGCGACGCGCTGGAGGACGGCGACGTGGTCGTGCAGCCGGCGAGGCTAAAGCCCGCGGTGGCCAAAGCGGCGCTGGTGGTCATGATGAATTGTCGTCTGCGCATGATTATTTCCCCTGTACGTGATGGAGGTTGCGTTTTCTGTCTGAACCGTAAGTGCCGTGAACGCCGTGGCGCCGGCAAGCTTGTACGTCAATTGCTAAGCAGCATTTAGCGTGCCTGACGCCACGGGTTCAATCTCAGACAGCCATCATCAGCGGAGGTTCGCGCGGGGACTGACGGCGTTTTAGGCCGCGTCCCCCTTAGCCCCTACGCCGCCGGGCGGATATTCTGATTGTGGCGGAACAGGTTGTGCGGATCGTATTGCTTTTTCACGGCGGCGAGACGCTCATAGTTCGGTCCATACGCGTCAGCCACCCGGCCGCCTTCCTCCTGCGTCATGAAGTTGACGTACACGCTGCCAAGCGCGAACGGCGCGGAGACGTCAGAGAAGGCACGTGCCCAGCCAATGCAGCGCTCGTCATCGCTTGCGTCGTCCCAACGGCCGTGTACGTTCATCGCATACTGCGTATCGCGACTCGAATACGCCGTGGCTTCAACCGGCACCCGGCTCGTCTGCGCGCCGATTTGCCCGAAGAAGATTTCGCACTGCGGCGATGGCAGCTTGCCGATCGCATCGAGCAGGGCATCGATGAGACCGTCCGAAATAGCGCCTATGTTGTGCGACTTCCAGTAGTTGCGCGCGCCTGGCGTGAGCAGCGGATCGAAGGCCTGTTGCCACATGGCGTAGGGCATCGGCCCAAGATGTTCGCCAACCGGTGTGCCGAAGCCGCGCACGGCCTGCACCGCGGCAGGCCCGTTTTCGATCGGACCGGTGTAGCACATCGCAAATACGATGACCGGCTTGCCGTGGACCTCGGGGGGCAGGAATGGCAGCGGCGGGGCAAGCCGCGAAACGGTCCATACGCTCAGATCGTCCGGCATCTGTTCTGCCGCCGTGCGGTACTGAAGCAGGGCATTCTTCGCCTGCTCGATCGGCAACACCACGAGGCCGCCGTAGACCAGTGGCCCGACCGGATGCAGTGCGAATTCGAAGCGCGTCACGACGCCAAAATTGCCGCCGCCGCCGCGAATCGCCCAGAACAGATCCTGGTGTGAATCGGCGCTCGCGTGGAGCAGCTCGCCGTCGGCGGTGACGACGTCCGCTGAAAGCAGATTGTCGACGGTCATGCCGAACTTGCGGCTCAACCAGCCGAAGCCGCCACCTAGCGTCAGACCTGCCACGCCGGTGGTCGAGTTGATGCCGAGCGGGGTGGCGAGCCCGAACGCTTGCGCTTCGTGGTCGAAATCGCGGAGCGTCGCGCCCGGCTCGACGTACGCGCGCCGTGCTGCCGGATCGATATGTACCGATTTCATCGACGACAGGTCAAGCACGAGGCCGTCGTCGCACAGCGCGCTACCGGCGATGTTGTGGCCGCCGCCGCGCACCGCCAGCGGCAGACCGTTGTCGCGCGCGAACGCTACGCCGCGGCGCACGTCGGCCGCGCCGGCGCAGCGCAGGATCATTGCCGGATGCCGGTCGATCATCGCATTCCAGATACGGCGGGCCTCGTCGAAATTCGCGTCGCCGGGCAGAAGCAGTTGGCCACGGACTGCGGCTTTGAGTTCTTCTATGGCACTGCTGGACACACTCACCATGACACACCTCCAGACACAGTAGAGACGCTTTCAGAGCACTATTCAGCTGAACAAAGCAAAATTAAAGTGTCTGAAAGGTTTGATTTGCGTCCAGTAAACGGGCCTGCCTCGGTAAGTCAAACGAAGGTAAACCCGTGCTCACGGTTGATAGCGCGCGAAAGCGCGTGCAGCAGGTGTCTGCGCGTCGCGGTGGAAAAAATACCCCTCCGCGACGCCCTGGATGGTGGAAACGCTTCGGGAAAAGCGGCCTCGAAGAAGTGTTGGTTGGGCGCCAGGGTGGTGGCTGCGTGGCGACACTTCCGTCGCATCAAGCCTTCACGAGGCCGCCGTCCATAATCAGATTCTGACCGGTGACGGCGCGCGCCCACGGCGACAGGAAGAACAGCACGGCGTCGGCGAACTCTTCAGGTGTCGTGACGCGGCGCATGGGTGTCGAACTGGCGATCAGGTCGAAGACGGATTGGGGCGTAGCCGCGCTCGCGTCAGTCACGTCGG
Organism: Paraburkholderia sp.; assembly: GCF_034668105.1. GTDB lineage: Bacteria > Pseudomonadota > Gammaproteobacteria > Burkholderiales > Burkholderiaceae > Paraburkholderia. The sequence continues at coordinate 10,746 of NZ_JAXDPY010000398.1, forward strand.
CCTGGATCGGCAGGACACGGTCGCCCAACTCTTCTTTTAGCGCGGGGGCCAGTGCTTCGCTCTTGCGGTAATTCACCACGACGCCCGCTCCTTCGCGTATCAGTGCACGCGTGATTGCCGCTTTTGCGCGGGATCTGCGCGCTTCAATAAAAAGTGAGCCTACGGTTCTTCGATTCATGCGATGAATAAGCCGACGTGAAAAATAAAAATAATAGTTTGGACTACATATCTACGGACAAAAATTTCCGCCAGATTTAAAGAGCGGCAATTAACGATCTTTGACAGTCATGCAACGCAATTAATCGGAAAGCAGGCCGTCAATCGCACATTGCGTGGGCTAGCGCACGGTCACCTGGTGGTGCTGCGCATAACTTCAACGTCCATCAGGCCCAGCTGTGTCCTTTCAATGCTTTGTTCGCGCGCAGCCAGTTGTCTCTCCCGAATCACGTCAAATCGGACCGGGGTTATCTGAGGGAGAGATGTAGGGTGTCGCGCGTTTTCGTGTGGCACGCCGCAATGTCGACCGGGCTTTGAAGTTTGACTTTTTTTAACGGCGAACAGGGATTCACTCGTTATCTGGATCTGCTCTTCAAAATATATGATTAGGAGAATGAAATGAAAAAGCAAAACGGGGACGCGCGGGGGTTGGGGACAAGCAAGGCGGTATTGGCGGTTGCTGTGAGTCTTTATGCCGCGATGTCGGGCGCGCAAACGAGTCCTGTGGCGCCTGTGGGGTCGTCGGCGAATTCGACGAAGCTGATGGTCGCGCAAGCATTGCCGGTCGATTGTCCGCTGTTCGACACGCTTGGCTGCAAGCCGGAACATGGTGGATTGCGGGCGTCCGCCGCTATTGGCGTGGCAGCGGCGGCTACGGGTCCGGGGTCGACTACGGGTTCACAGAACAACAATGGCGGCGGGACTACGTCGAACGGGTCGGGTGCTAACGGTGGTGGAGGCGGCGGCGCGGGAGTCGGTGCAGGGAGTGGGGGGAGCGGTAGCCGAGGGGGCGGTGGTGGTGGGACGGGCGGCACAGGTGGCAATGGTGATGGCGGCGCGGGTGGCGCGGGTGGCACAGGCGGCAATGGTGACGGCGGGACAGGTGGGACGGGTGGCGATGGCGGCCATGGCGACGGTGGTCATGGCGACGGCGGTCATGGCGATGGCGGTCATGGCGATGGCGGCCACGGCGACGGCGGTCATGGTGATGGTGGCCATGGCGACGGCGGTCATGGCGATGGTGGCCCTGGCGACGGCGGCCATGGTGATGGTGGCCATGGTGACGGTGGCCACGGCGATGGTGGCCACGGTGACGGTGGCCACGGCGATGGCGGACATGGCGATGG
>NZ_JAXDPY010000399.1:0-3915 GCF_034668105.1 Paraburkholderia sp.
ACACCCTCGCAAACTGAGCCCCATACCCCACAACCCACACCCAAGCCACTGAAGGTGGCGCTCGATCCATTACGCCCATGAAGTAACGCCGCCCGGCCTCCAATCGGACGGCGTTATTCTCCAGAACCAGTGTCGGCTCCCACGCGTCGTCATTCGGGAATGACCTGCGACGATAAGTTTGTTGACTCGTAACCGCAAAATATTACAATTTACTAACACAACCATCCACTGAAAAGCGCTGCGCGCAGCAAGCAGAACCCAAATTGATGAGGCGTTAAAGCTCTCAAGGCGGGTATGCGCCTCTTTCTGCAACTCAAAGACAATAGACAAACCAGATCCGAAAATAAATCCGGCCTTATATCAGGGCGGTAATTTAACAAGGTTTTGGCCTTGTTAACCCCGGCGTTTATTCAGGCGCATATTAGCTCCCTATGGAGGCCGAATTATGAAATACCCAATACTGAAAACAATTCGTCGGTCCGATTTTAGTGAATTTTTCTGCAATTGGATACGAAAGAAAATTTTCATGGTATTTCTTAATATCACGCTCGCATCAAGTGTTCTCGTGCCGTGTGGTGCTCACGCAATCGTAGCCGGTGGCATGGCGAGCATTTATAGAACCTGGCCACAAGTATCCGGTGGATACACCGATATGGAATTCTTTATAACGGTGACAAAGGCGCCGGGATTCAATGGTAGAACCTACTGGGCACATCAATGGAGTTACACCGGCACTCGGGACGGCGGTTACGTTGGCCTTCAGAGTCGCAGCGGAAATGACAAGGCCCTGAATTTTTCAATCTGGGGAGCGACCGGATGGCGAGCGGCGACCGGGGCTAATTGCTCGCATTTCGGTCATGAAGGTAGCGGAGTGCAATGCTGGATAAAATTCTCCTGGGAGGAAGGCGTCACATATCGAATAAAAGTGGCGAAGTCCGGTACCGATGGCTGGACCGCATCCATCAAAAATCCTCGAACCGGGCAGGTCACAACGGTTGCAACCATAGTTGTGCCGTCAAACTACGGCGGGCTAAAAGGTCTCGTGGAGTGGGTCGAGAATTTTGCTCAAGGTAACGAACAATACTCGGCGTGTTCGAAAATTCCGGAAGCCATTGCGGTATACGGCGTACCACGGGCGAATGGCGGAACAATAACGCCTACCAGTAGCAGTTCGAATACTTATGGGAATTGTGCTTCAATCGCCAAGGCTATCTGCACAACAGAACAGGTATGCACCTTGAGCGCCAATCCAGGCCCACCGTTCGTGCGGAAGCACTTGCAAAATAGTGCCAATCTTTACTGTCTGGACATGCTGGGCGGGGGGCTGCAAGCAGGGCTATGGGAATGTCTCGGTGATAACGCAAATCAGATCCTGACCCAGGATGATAACTACAGGCTTCGCCTGTCCAGTAATACGGGACTGTGCCTGGCTGCGGACGCAAACAAGCGGGTTATAACAGCGAACTGCAACAATAGCGCCCAACAGCAGTGGCTTAAGGTCAACCGAACTCAAGCATACTTTAACGCCGGAACAGGGCTATGCATGGATTCGACCGACAATGGCAATCTCAATGCGTCGATCCGTGTGCACCCATGCCTCGAGAACAATTTTCAGCGTTGGAGAAGTCTGATACCTGATTGAGGGCGACCTGGATTCAGGGATATGCGCAGCCTCAGGGACTCACGATAGCTGTCTTTCATTGTTGCCCGCGGACACGCACGGTTACATCGAGACGCTCAACCAGATTTATCCGGGCCTATAAAGCAGAACGGCGCGGAGTTCATCCGCGCCGTTCTCGTTACGCCTCTGTGGTATCAAACCACCGGCATCGCTGCCTATTCGACTTCAACCGCTTCCGGATTCGGATTACGCGGCGCCGGATGCTCGTCGAAGGTCAACTGCACCTTGTCTTCCGCATCCACGTCGACCGTCACGCGACCACCGTTCATGAGCTTGCCGAACAGCAACTCATCGGCCAGCGCACGACGGATCGTGTCCTGGATCAGACGCTGCATCGGCCGCGCGCCCATCAGCGGATCGAAACCGTGCTTGGCGAGATGCTTGCGCAGCGCGTCGGTGAAGAGCGCATCGACCTTCTTCTCGTGCAACTGATCTTCCAGCTGCATGAGGAACTTGTCGACCACGCGCATGATGATTTCCTCATCAAGCGAGCGGAAGCTGATCGTTGCGTCCAGACGGTTACGGAACTCCGGCGTGAACATGCGCTTGATGTCGACCATTTCGTCGCCGGTTTCCCGACGATTCGTGAAGCCGATCACCGACTTGCCCATTGCCTCGGCACCCGCATTCGTCGTCATGATGATGATGACGTTGCGGAAATCCGCTTTGCGACCGTTGTTATCTGTCAACGTGCCGTGGTCCATCACCTGCAGCAGCACGTTGTAGATGTCCGGATGCGCCTTCTCGATTTCGTCGAGCAGCAGCACGCAATGCGGCTTCTTCGTGACGGCCTCGGTCAGCAAACCGCCCTGGTCGAACCCGACGTAGCCCGGCGGCGCGCCAATCAAACGGCTCACCGCATGACGCTCCATGTATTCCGACATGTCGAAGCGGATCAACTCGATCCCCAGCGTGAACGCCAGTTGCTTCGCCACTTCAGTCTTGCCGACGCCCGTGGGGCCGGAGAACAGGAAGGCGCCGATCGGCTTATCCAGTTTGCCGAGACCCGCACGCGCCATCTTGATCGCGGCCGACAGCGCGTCGATGGCCGGGTCTTGCCCGAACACCACGCTCTTCAGATCGCGATCCAGCGTTTGCAGCTTGCTGCGATCGTCTTGCGACACGCTTTGCGGCGGGACACGGGCGATCTTCGAGATGATTTCCTCGATCTCGTTCTTGCCGATGGTCTTCTTCTGCTTCGACTTCGGCAGGATGCGTTGCGCCGCGCCTGCTTCGTCGATCACGTCGATCGCCTTGTCCGGCAGATGACGATCCGTAATGAAGCGGGCCGACAACTCAGCCGCCGCCGACAGCGCACCCGACGAATACTTCACGCCGTGATGCTCTTCGAAGCGCGACTTCAGGCCGCGCAGGATCGCCACCGTCTGTTCGACGGTCGGCTCGGTCACGTCGACCTTCTGGAAACGGCGCGACAATGCCGCGTCTTTTTCGAAGATGCCGCGATATTCGGTGAACGTGGTCGCGCCGATGCACTTGAGCGTGCCCGACGACAACGCCGGCTTCAGCAGATTCGATGCGTCCAGCGTGCCGCCCGACGCGGCGCCCGCGCCGATCAGCGTATGGATTTCGTCGATGAACAGGATCGCGTGCGGACGTTCCTTCAATTCCTTGAGCACCGTCTTCAGGCGTTGTTCGAAGTCACCGCGATACTTGGTGCCGGCGAGCAACGCGCCCATGTCGAGCGAATACACCTGCGCATCGGCCAGAATATCCGGCACTTCGCCGCGCGTAATGCGCCACGCGAGTCCTTCGGCGATCGCCGTCTTGCCCACGCCGGCCTCACCGACCAGTAGCGGATTGTTCTTGCGGCGGCGGCACAGCACCTGGACCACGCGCTCGACTTCCGACTCGCGCCCGATCAGCGGATCGATGCGGCCGTCTTTCGCCATCTGGTTCAGGTTCTGCGTGAACTGGGCGAGCGGTGTTTCCTTCTGCGCGGCGGCTTCGTCGGACTCGGCGTTCGCGTCGCTCGCTTTCGCGGCGTCGGTGCTGCTGGTCTTGGCGATACCATGCGAGATGAAATTCACCACGTCCAGACGCGTCACGCCCTGCTGTTGCAGGTAGTACACCGCATGCGAGTCCTTCTCGCCGAAGATCGCGACCAGCACATTCGCGCCGGTCACTTCCTTCTTGCCATTCGAGGTGGATTGCACATGCATGATCGCGCGCTGGATCACACGCTGGAAACCCAGCGTGGGCTGCGTGTCGACGTC
>NZ_JAXDPY010000400.1:0-3186 GCF_034668105.1 Paraburkholderia sp.
TGGGTGCGTCGCCGGCGATTACGACGAGCGGTGAACTGCGCTTCGGCACATGTGTGCTCAATCCGCCTGATGGCTACGCGCTTGCCGATATCGGGCAAGGCAAGCGCTTCGTGTCGGATCTGCTGGCGGGTGAAAGCATGCGGATTGAAGGCGAAGCGCCGTGGCTCGACGATGCGCAGTTGCCGCGCTCCGATTCGGCGCGTCTCGCGATTCGCGTGACGCCGCGCGCCTCGCGTGGGCGTGACGATGAGTTGGTGATTCATCCGCAGAGTGTGGTGGCCGCGGTGATGGTGCGCCCGGCCGGGGCTGCTGCTACTGCAAGGGCCACGGATAGCACGATCTCCGCTACCGCTACCGCCGCCGACGGAACCAATTCCAGTCCCGAAACGAAGCAGGATTCCGGTGAACAGATAGCAGCTCGCGTGCGCGAGGCCTTGGACGCAGAGGGTCTCGCCGCGCTTTCTCTCGCCGCATTGCTGGCATCCTCTGAACACATGGCGGACCCGACGCTCGCCGATGCCGCTGCCCGCCTGAACGTGCCGCTGCGTTTTGCTCAGCCGCGCCCGGAGGACGGCGACCCGCCGAGCAACCTGCTGCATGCCGCGCTGCGCGTCCCCTACGAAACGCTGCACAACGACACAGATACAGGCGTTGCGCTGGCATTAACGCCTTTGGCCATCGACGCAGACACGATTGGCCGAGCACGCGGCCGCTTGACCGTGATCGGCCTCGGCCCCGGCAGCGCCGATCTGATGGTGCCCGCCGCTCGAACAGCGCTGAACGAAGCCACCGATATCCTCGGCTACGAAACCTACGTGAAAATGGCCGGCCCGTTTCGCGCGGATCAACGCGTAGATGGTACGGATAATCGGGAGGAGATGCAGCGCGCGCGTCATGCGTTCGAACTCGCTAGCACAGGACGATCAGTGGTGATGGTGTCATCAGGCGATCCTGGCGTGTTTGCGATGGCAGCTGCAGTGCTCGAAGCGCTCGAAGAAGGAAGTTCGACGCACGCTGACTGGCGCGCGGTGCAACTCGCCATCGTGCCGGGGGTATCCGCGGCCATGGCGACCGCAGCCCAAGCCGGTGCACCGTTGGGCCATGACTTCTGCATGCTGTCGTTATCCGACAATCTGAAACCGTGGACCATCATCGAAAAGCGCCTCAGGCATGCGGCCGAAGCAGACCTGGTGATGGCTTTCTACAACCCGATCTCTCGCGCACGGCCGTGGCAACTGGACAAGGCACTGGACATTGTGCGGGAATACCGCGCCGCAGCGACGAAGGTGGTGCTCGGCCGCGACATCGGCAGACCGGGCAGCACACTGCGAACGACCACGCTCGGCGAACTGCGTTCGTCGGATGTGGATATGCGGACGATGGTGATCGTGGGCTCGTCGACGACGCGGGGGTTTGCTAATGGAATCGACGGTGGCGAGTGGGTTTATACGCCGCGCTGGTATGAGTGAGCACTCTGCTCGCTTGACTCCTTTTTTCTCAACCGGTCCCTGCGAGGGCGGAAACCTTTCAAATCGCCTTCGTTAAATTATAAAACCCTTCAAAATGGGCTGAAATCTTAATTCGACGTCGCATTTTTTAGACTGAGTAAGAATTTTCAAAGCCTGGCTTTCTGAGTTGTAATAGTAAGCATCCCAAAGATTTCGCCATTCACACGTTTTCGGATTTCTCCGATTTCGTCGCCGCTCTGCTTCACCAAAACTCAGCGACTACTTACTTCCGACGCAGCGTTCGGCGCCTCTCTCACAAGGCGCTGATCGCGTCGTGTTTTCTTACGCTGAGAGACGAACATAACGATGGGCCAAAATCATGCTCAGCGCGATGGACGACTGACGAGTCCCGCGGCAATTGTCCTGAGCATCTTCGTTTTGCTATCCGGCGTGCTGCCCGTTCAGGCAGAGAGTCTGTCCCAGTTCGCCGCCGACGCTTTCGCGCACGACGCCAGGCTCGCTAGCGCCGAAGCAAGTTATCGCGCAGGTTTGGAGAAGGAACCCGAAGCACGCGCCGTGTTCCTTCCGCACCTCGGCCTCAATCAGTCAGATTTTAAAAATGCGATTCACGTGCCGGGCCAACCTGCCGCGCCCTATTCCACTGTCGGCGCGACACTCTCGCTAAACCAGTCGATCTTCAAGTGGGACGACTGGCAGACCTGGCAGCAAGGCAGGCTATCTATCGCAGACGCCGGCCTCGCGTTCTCAAGTGCCAAACAGGATTTGCTGCTGCGCGTCGCGCAGGCCTATTTCGACGCACTCGCGGCGAAGGACGATTTCTCGCTTGCCCAGCTGCATCAACGCTCCGTGAATGAGCAACTTGCATTGGCAAAGCGAAGCTTCGCGTTGGGCGCGGCGACTGTCGTTGATCTGAATGAAGCGCGGGCGGGAGCGGACTCAGCGTTGTCTGATCTCGTTGAGGCGCAAAGCACACTCGACAGGCGCTACGCCGTGCTGCAAAAGATTGTCGGTCATCCCGTGGATGCCATCGACCCGTTCGATGCCGACGCGAACATTACGCGGATCGCCGCCGGTTCGATCGAGCAGTGGATAAGCGACGCGGCAGTATCGGGTCTCGACGTCAGGCGGCAGCAGATCGCGCTCGAAATTGCGCGACGCGATGTCAGCAAGGTCGATGCGGGCTACATGCCGACGGTGTCGCTCATCGGCAATGCGAGCCATGGCAACGCCGCGTTCATTAACGGACAAACCAACTTCTACACCGGCGCCAACCGTGCGACCTCGGGCGAAATCGGCATCCAGATCAGCATTCCGCTCTTCGACGGACTATCGACGATGAGCAGGAAACGCGAGGCCCTCGCGCTCAAAGACAAAGCCCAGGACGACCTGGAAGATGCACGCCGCTCGGCCGCTCTCGACGCCCAGCAGGCGTTCCTCGGTGTGCGCGACGGACAGGCGCAGGTCACGGCGCTACGCACCGCGCAACGTTCCGCGCGGACATCGCTCGACTCCAACCGCAAAGGATTCAAAGTCGGCGTACGGATCAATGCGGATGTGCTCAGCGCTGAAGACAAATTGTTCAGCACACAGCGCGATCTCGCCAAAGCGCGCTACGACACCTTGATGCAGTTTCTGCGGCTGAAGGCCAGCGTCGCTCAGCTCGACGAGACAGCGATTGACCAGCTGAGCGCGGGCACAGAACCGCGTCCCGAGCAAG
>NZ_JAXDPY010000401.1:0-7982 GCF_034668105.1 Paraburkholderia sp.
ATGGCCGACCTGTTCTGGAATGCATGGGAAGGCAGCCTGTTGCGCATGAAGATCGATGACTCGGTCGAGCCGCTGAAGGCTTGCGTGCATTCAATGTTCGAACTGTTTTTCAAATCCCCGCAGTAACGGTCGTAGCGAGTTTGAACGGCGTCCGGTTTCGATTCGGGCAGCCGTTTATTCCGTTTTAAGACGACCGGTCATTTCAATGTAAGGAATAGTGATTCAATGCAGAACTTTACGTTTCACAACCCCACACGGATCATTTTCGGCGAAGGGCAGATTGCCGCACTCGATACGCACATCCCGCCTCACGCGCGGGTGCTGATTACATGCGGCGGCGGCAGCATCAAGAGCAACGGTGTGCTCGCGCAAGTGCAGGCGGCGCTCGGCGAGCGCGCGTGGCACGTGTTCAGCGGCATCGAGCCGAATCCCACCTACGAAACGCTGATGGAAGCGGTTGCGCTCGTGCGTGAGAAGAACATCGACTTTCTGCTGGCGGTGGGCGGCGGCTCGGTGATCGACGGCACCAAGTTCATCGCTGCCGCAGTGAAGTTCGACGGCGAGCCGTGGGACATTCTGGCCAAGCAGGCGCCGGTGCGCGACGCGATGCCGTTCGGCAGTGTGCTGACGCTACCCGCCACCGGTTCGGAAATGAACAATGGCAGCGTGATCAGCCACCGCGCGAAGGGCGACAAGCTGTATTTCACGAGCGACGCGACCTATCCGCTCTTCTCGGTGCTCGATCCGACCACGACTTATTCGTTGCCGACGCGACAGATTGCCAACGGTGTCGTCGATGCGTTCGTTCACATCGTCGAGCAGTATCTGACCTATCCGGTGGACGCCAGGGTACAGGACCGTTTCGCCGAAGGCCTGCTGCTCACGCTGACCGAAGTCGGCCCGCAAGCGCTTGCCGAACCGCACAACTATGCGGTGCGGGCCAACCTGATGTGGACGGCAACGCTGGCGCTGAACGGCCTGATCGGCGCCGGTGTGCCGCAGGACTGGGCGACCCACATGCTCGGCCACGAGATCACGGCGCTGCACGGACTCGATCACGCGCAGACGCTCGCCGTCGTGTTGCCGGCCATGCTGAGCGTGCGTCGCGAGTCGAAGCGCGCGAAGTTGCTGCAGTATGCCGAACGCGTCTGGAATATCACCGAGGGCAGCGAGGACGAGCGTATCAGTGCGGCGATCACGGCGACCCGCGTGTTCTTCGAACGCATGTCGGTGGGCACCCGCTTGCGCGACTACCAGATTGGCGGCCAGTCGATCAGCACCTTGATCGCGAAGCTCGAAGAGCACGGCATGACGGCACTGGGCGAAAACGGTGACGTGACGCTCGACGTGAGCCGTCAGGTCTATCAGTCTGCAGTCTGAAACAGGCCGCGTTCGCGCGGCTGATCATTTGGAATGTGATGATGAAAATTGGATTTGTAGGACTTGGCTCGATGGGCGCCGCGATTGCGAAGAACCTGATCGAGTCGGGACATGAGGTGCAGGTGTTCAACCGGAGCCCGGGCCGTGCGCAACCGTTGCGCGAAGCGGGCGCGAGCGTCGCGTCGAGTCCCGCACAGGCGGCGCTCGGGGCCGACGTGGTGTTCACGATGGTGGCCGACGATGCGGCACACGCGGAGGTCACGTTCGGCAAGGCGGGCATCGCCACCACGCTGAAACCGGGCGCGTTGCACATCTCGATGAGCACGATCAGCGTCGCCACCGCGCAGGATCATGCAGCGAAGTACCGTGAAGCGGGTCTTGCCTTCGTGTCCGCGCCGGTATTCGGCCGGCCCGACGCCGCGGCGGCGCGCAAGCTGTTCATCATGGCGGCCGGAGCGGACGAGCACCTCAAGGTTGCCGTGCCGCTTCTCGAAACGCTTGGGCAGTCGGTCGGGATTGTCGGCGAGGATCCTTCGCAGGCCAATCTGGTGAAGCTGATCGGCAATTTCATGCTGTCCGTGATCATCGAAACGCTGGGCGAAGCGTGTGCCGTCGCGGGCAAGGCCGGCATCGATCCGATGCGTCTGGTCGAACTGTTGACGAGCGCGAACTTCAATGCGGCGCCCTACAAGATCTACGGTCCGCTGATCGCGTCGCAACAATTCCAGCCGCCTGGTTTCTCGTTGCCGCTCGGCCAGAAGGACAATCGCCTGATGCTGGCGGCCGCCGAGGCACTTGGCGTTCCGCTACCGTTAGCAAGTCTCGTCCATGACCGGTTTCTGACGTTGCGCTCGCAAGGGCTCGGCGCTGAACATGACTGGTCGGCGGTGGCGCTGTGTGCGTTGTCCGATGCCGGCTTGAGCAAGGCGCTGCACGGCGGCTGAGCGCAAGGCGCACGATGCCGCTCGCGATGAGCGGCATTCGACGTGCCGAACCGCGCGCGCGGGAATGTCGGGTACTAGCTGAGCCAGGGTGAATGCCCGGGCTCAGCTACGGCCCATATTCGGCTCCACCGTCGTATCGCGCCGAGGTCCCGGTTTTGCGGTTTCCTTGATCAGCATCACGAACGCGCTGGTGCCGATCAGACAGAGGCCCATCACCAACAGTCCGGCGGAAAACGAGTTGGTCAGCGAGCGCGCGAAGCCGACGAAGTAAGGTCCGCCAAATGCCCCGATCATGCCGATACCGTTGATCATGCCGCTGATTCGGGCCGTCACTTCGGGAGGCACGAGATCGGTGGCGATCGACCAGAGTACGGGCTGCGATCCGTAAAGTGTCGCGCCGGCGATCACGAGCAGCGCCATGTTCGCCACGAACGGACTTGACTCAAAAGTTTCGCCGCCAACCAGCAGGGCGAGGCCGGAAATAGCCAGCGGTATCGCGGAAAAGAGCCGCCGGTCCAGTTTGCGATCGGACCAGTAAGTCAGGATCGGCATGAGCACGATCGCAAATGCGTAGGGAATCGACGAGAGCCAGCCGATGTCGACCGGCGAAAGCCCCGGCTGTTGATGAATCACGCTGGGCAGCCAGATCACAAAGCCGAGGAAGCCGGTGTTCCAGAGCAGGATCGCCGTTGCGAAGAGCCACACCGCCGGACGCCGCAACTGCGAGCCGAATGACACCCGTATTGACGATGGCGCCGGCGACGCGTGCCGCTTGCTTTCCGAGTCGAGATGTTCGAGCAGTTGCGCGCGATCGGCCGCTTTCAGCCACTTCGCGTTGCGCGGCGTATCGGCCACGCCCCACAGCCACACGAATACCCATACGAGCGGGAACACGCCCTCGACGATGAACAACGTGCGCCAGTCGCCGAGCTTCAGGATGTAGCCCGCGATGGGACCACTCGCCATCGCGGCGAACGGGTAGCACAGTTGCCAGATGCCATTTGCGCGGGCGCGCTCGGACGGTGCAAACCAGTTCCTGACGAATAGCAGGAAAGTCGGGAATATGCCACCTTCGAAGACGCCGATCGCGAAGCGAACCGCGACCAGCTGCTGCGCATTGTGTACGTAACCCTGCGCCATTTCGATCACGCCCCACAGCACCATCAGCACGGCGATCAGCAGCTTGCCGTAGCCTTTGTCGGCGATCCAGCCGCCTAGAATCTGCGAAGCGCCGTAGCCGAGAAACAGCACGCCCGACGCGAATCCGAGAATCGAGGTGGTGAGCGCGAGTTCCTTGCCCATCGACGGAATCGCAAAGCCGATGTTGGTGCGGTCCATGAACGCGATGATGAGGGTCATCATCATTACGGGCAGTAAGCGAAACCATCTTTGCTTCATCGTCTGTCTCCATGTTTCCGGTGCATGGCGAGGAGGCGGCAATGAGCCCCACGCCACAGCACATGTTTATTTTTTGCTTTCAGCTTACGTGTATCGATGCGGCGCCGGTTGCCATTTTTTCCAGAAGCCAGGATCGTGGCAGATCACCATTTCACCGCCGAAGAACTCGCACAGCAGGCGCAGCCGCGCGATCGATGCGATCGCCTGTTCGGTCGTGTGCGCATTGCCGGGCGGCGAGGTAGGTTCGAGGTTGGCGGGGCAGAACACGGCGTCGCCGGTCAAGATCATGAGCGAGCCCGACGGCAGACGCACCATCAACGATTGATGTCCCGGCGTGTGGCCCGGTGTCGTGAGCACGGCGACGCCGGGCTTGACCACCTGATCGCCGCGCAACAGTTCATAGTCGATGTCGCAATCAAAGTAGGCGCGCTCGTACGGCCGCGCGGCAAAGCTGTCTGGTTGATACGCAAAGCGGTATTCCGAACTCTGTACCAGGAAGCGTGCATGAGGGAACAACAGGTTGCCGCCGGAGTGATCCCAGTGGAAATGGCTGTTGATGACGATCTTGACGTCCTCCGGCGTGTGACCGAGCTCGGCCAGCCGGGCGCGAATGTCGTCTTGCCGGTCATAGCGCGCGATCATTTCGGAAAACCGCTTCATCGACAGGCAGGGATCGGCGCCATCGTCACGTGCGCAGTCGTGCGGCAGAAGCCCGGTATCGAACAGAATATGTTCACCGTCCGTCATCTCGATCAAGGCGCCGGTTACGGGAACCTCGACCCGCGTACCCATTCCGCGCCGCATCGTCAATGACGACTGGTCGTTGATCAACGTGCCCAGGTTGAATAGCGCAACGCTTTTGACAAGCGTCTCCGTTGCGCCGGATAGGCTGGCTGGTACCGTCATCGTCTCCTTCCTTTTGTGAATCGCCAGGCACCCGTTCGCGCCTTTCCTGGTCCATCAGCCCTGCCAGGTGATTACATGCTCAGAACAGCCGTTTCATCGACGTCGCAGCCCGATTCGACTAGCTACGGACGCACTGGGGGAATGTTTGCGACGAGTATGCTAGGCATTGCCCCTCAGAAGAAGTAGTCTTTACTTTCTTCAAAACATAAAATTTCTTTCGATGGACTCCCGCTATCTTCAGAGCTTTGTCTACGTGGTCGAGTTTGGCTCGATCGCGGAAGCCGCCCGCCGGCTCGACCTGACGCCGGCCGCGGTGGCACAGCGCGTGAAGATGCTCGAAACGGAGCTGGGCGGTCAGCTTGTGCGGCGCTGCGGGCGCACTGTCGGCACGACGGAGGCTGGCGAGCGCATCCTCGAGCGCGCTCGCAAGGTGCTGCACGAGATCCGCGACCTGAAGTCGGATCTGGATAATCCGTCGACGCTGGGTGGACAGCTGCGCCTCGGCGGCATGGGCACGATGATGACGAGTCTGATCCCCGTGATGCTTGCCGAACTGCTGGCGCGTCACCCCGGCATCGATTTTTATCTCGAGCCCGGCACTTCGCACGACCTGTACCGGAAAGTGGTCAGTGGTGATCTGGATGCCGCAATCGTTGCACGGCCGCCATTCAATCTGCCGAAAAGTTGCGACTGGCACACGTTCAGGGAAGAGCCGCTCGTGCTGCTGACGCCTGCCGCGATGAACGTGACCGATCCGCACGTCACGTTGCAGACGGAACCGTTTCTCCGTTACGACCGCAATGTTGTCGGCGGCCAGCTCGCCGAGAGCTATCTTCGGCAACATGGCATTACCCCGCATCAACGCTGCGAGCTGGACGGGCTCGGCGCGATTGCCGCGCTGGTGGACCGCGGTCTCGGCGTTTCGCTCGTACCCGACTGGACGACCAAACCGCTCCCCGATCTCTCACTTGCCAAATGGCCGCTGCCGTATCCCTTTCAGAAGCGCGTGGTCGGGTTGATATGGGGACGCACGTCAGTCCGTATCCGATTGATTCAGGCCTTTCTGCAAGTGGCCTCCGAGTTCCCATGCGAGTAAACGGCACAATGCCGTTGTAATTTTTATCGTCAATGCGGCCTTGCCGATATCGCTATAGAATTGACGCGACCCAACCGTGAATGTCGATTATTCGCATGTCAGTAGGGCCGTTTCGCAACTCTCTATTCGATACACTCTCAATGTCCCATAGTACTCGCCGGCCCACGGGCCGCGCTTCTTTTGGTCGGCGTCACCCGAGCAAGCAGATGCTGCTCCCAATGACGAACCAGGCGGCCTCTGATATCTCGCTCGCGAATCACCTCGCTCTTGCGGTCTGTCGCAAAGGACAAGGAAACGCTCATCTGATCAATGAGCTGAACCGGGTCGTATGCCTGACGTACTACTTACAAGAAGCTGGATTCGGTAAGGTACCTGTCGATTTGTATCGACAAGCGGAGGCTGCATTGGATCAGGCCGCCGGCAGGGCGCAGCACGACGGAGTGTGTCAAATCAGCGCGGATGTCGCGAGTATGCTCGAAGAAATTCTGGCCATTCACGATCAGCAACTGACAGTAGCGGCGACCCGGCACATTGTCGAGGCGAAAGCCCGGTTTGCCAGGTTCATCAAAAGCGATCTTCGTTCGCCGATTCCAAATGACGCGCAGACAGCTGAGCGCCGCGACGAGACCGAACTCAACGGTTCCGCGACCGCCAACAGCTTGCAATAGTCCGAACAGGGAACGCGCTCCGAAGTACTCGAAAAAAACCGGGGCATGTCGTTCCCGCGTCGTGCGGCGGCGCTCAATTCACGTTGCGTTTCCTTTTCTATCCGACGAGTCATGTCCCGGGTCGACGTTGCTCGCCGGGCACATCAATTTGCTGGCGTGAATATTCAGTAACAGATAGCGGGCAAAGGAAAGTTTAGTTAATACCGCGTAACTCAAGACATGGGAGCGCGTCCTACACTTCAGTCCTTGCTTGATTCTGGAGTGCTCAATGGCACCGCGACCCTCCCTTGCGATCGACTCCGTACGCGGCTTCGAATTGACGGGCGACGGCCAGTATTTGATGTTGAAGGCCAATCAAACTTCGAGCATTGCGTTGCATTGCTCGGTCATGCACGAGTTGCTGGCGGCATTGTCGAATGCGATCGGCGTCTCGGAGCGGATCCGCAGCAAGAAAAAGAGCGTGAAATTCGCCATGCCGTGTGAGGCCTGGGAAGTTGGCAAGGACGCAGGTGCGGCAGCCCATCTGATCCTTACATTCCGTTTGCCCGGCGGCGCGGAACTCTCGTTTCGCATGCAACGCACTGAGGCTGCCCACATGACGGAAGTATTGGCGCTTGTGAGCGGCATCGCAAAGGTCGGTGATCTGTCCGCTATCACGGTGCAATAGAGCCCGCGTCTCAATCTCCCGCGCCCTCGATCGATATGCGACACAGCGTATTGCGGTCGGTCGGGTCTCCACGTTGTGTCTCTATCACTTGGCTTCCCTTTGCATGCTTGTTCAAACTTCATCTGCACGCCGTAGCAGGGCGGTGACTCTCGTCGGTCTAAGTGTGGTGGCGATCTCCGCGCACGCTAGCGATTCGTTCGTGATTCGCGATATCCGGCTCGAAGGATTGCAACGCATCGAACCCGGTACCGTGTTCGCGTACCTGCCCATCAAGCAAGGCGACACCTTTAGCGACGACAAGGCTTCTGCCGCCATTCGCGCGTTGTATACCACGGGCTTTTTCAACGACGTCAAGATCTCGACCGAAGGCGATGTCGTTGTCGTGCAATTGCTGGAGCGTCCGGCCGTCGGCACGATCGACTTCTCCGGCATTCACGAATTCGACAAGGACAACCTGACCAAGGCGCTGCACGCGGTCGGCCTGTCGCAAGGCCAGTACTACGACAAGGCACTCGTCGACAAGGCCGAGCAGGAGCTGAAGCGCCAGTACCTCACGCGCGGCTACTACGCCGCCGAAGTCACCACCACGATCACGCCGATCGACCGCAACCGGGTGTCGGTGCTGTTCTCGGTGGCGGAAGGTCCGAGTGCGAAGATCCGCCAGGTCAATTTCATCGGCAACAGCGCATTCAGCACGGACACATTGCGTGATGAAATGCAGCTGTCCACGCCGAACTGGTTCTCCTGGTACACGAAGAACGACCTGTACGCGAAAGACAAATTCACCGGCGACCTCGAAAACGTCCGCTCGTATTACCTGAATCGCGGCTACCTCGAGTTCAATATCGACTCGACCCAGGTGTCGATCTCGCCGGACAAGAAGGACATGTATCTGACGGTCACGCTGCATGAAGGCGAGCCGT
>NZ_JAXDPY010000402.1:0-8339 GCF_034668105.1 Paraburkholderia sp.
TCGAACGCGTAGACGCTGCCGTGTTCAGTGACGACATAGACGACATTGTGGGCCACCCCGCCGATGCTGAGGTTGCTGACGTAAAGCGGCTGCGCATCGACCTTGCCGTCCGCTTGCAGAAAGGCGACCTTGCCGAAGCCTGACGCGTTGACGTTGGCCGGCGTGAGGGAAGTTTCGACAAGGTATTGGCCCGTGCGCGCCAGGTCATTGTGGTAGGTCAGTACGTCGGTCGATGCCGCGCGATTACCGGAACTGCTGCCGGTACCGGGGGCTCCGCCTCCAGAACCTCCGGTGCCGCCGCCCGAACTTCCCGCCCCTCCGGCTCCGCCTCCCCCGGTTGTTCCCGCATTGACTGTCGTTCCGCCGCCACCGCCGCACGACACACACGCGACCCCAAGCAGGGTGAGCAACACGCGCAGCAACCAGGACTGGCAGGGCTGGTCCTTGCCGGCATTGCCGGGATGTTCGGTGCGATCCATGTGAACCTCCGGAGGATCGGTTGGATCGGGGGCGGCCACAACGTCGCCCGATGGGGGCAGCTGATCCCGCGCAACCACGCCGTTATGGCAGCAAATCTCACGCCCGGAATCAGACACTTACGGCCGACGAATGGCGACCGGCGACGTGATGCGGGGCCGTACAAATCGAGCGGCCCGCAGGCCGCGGCGGGTACGTTGCGTGCTCACTCATATGCTAGGAGACAGCGATCTTAGCGCGACCCTAACTGGAGACGACAATGGAACGGAAAGTGGCGGTACTGGGCATAATTTCCTTGATTGCTGGCACTTGCGCGTTCGCGCAATCCAACGGTAGCGGCGAGAAACCCGCAGGCCAGGGTTCACAGACCCCGCAGTCGGGCACAGAGAGCCAAAGCATGGGCCGGGCCGCGGACGCCGGCAACGCCAGGCCCGCAAGCGGGACCTTGATGCAGCAGCGTGAGAAAGGCATGTCCCCCCAAGGCGAGTCAGGTACGAACGCTACCGGCAAGATGAAACAGTGAGACGCCTCTATTTGCACCAGAATCGCTTTGTCGAGGCCGATCCCGCCAACAGGAAAATTGAAGATGCCGTGACCGGCGACTGGTACGGCTATCGTGATGAAAATGCCGACTTGGCCAAGATTACAAAAGCGGTCTGTCAAGTTATGAAGCTCGGTGAATCCGTTTTGTGGAGACACACCAGCTATCCATCGGGATTTGCAGGTGGCTGATCTGGCTCTTCGCGTTCGTCGTGGCGATTCTGGCGCAACTATTCGCGTCGATGGAGAATGGCCGCGACGTCCGGCGACGGGACAGTCAGAATCCGAGGGGAATGTCCGGGCCGGGGTCGCGCGTTGCCGATCACCGCCGTGCAAGATCGAACGGTACGTGAAATTCGCAGGGCACAGCAGCCGGCCATGAAGAGACGGTCAACGGGTTTTGCGAACGGCCGATGATTGTTGAGTTAGCGGCCGTTCGATAATTCGGCGACGGAGCGGAGTGGGTCGAATCGGCACGACAATCTTGCGTCCGCCCGGCTTTGCAGCAAGGCGGCCAAGGGCTGTGTTATTTGCCTGCCGGCGCGATGTCCGCTGATTTGACGTTGTTACGCGGCGCTACTCGCCAGACAGCGTTACCCGCGTCGTCAGCCACCAGCAAGGCCCCGTGCGCGTCCAGTGCGACGCCGACGGGCCGACCCACGGCGTGGCCGTCTGCCGTCAGAAAGCCGCTCAGGAAATCTTCAGGTACGCCGACAGGTTTCCCATCGACAAATCGCACGAACACCACCTTGTAGCCGGTACGCGGCTTACGGTTCCATGAGCCATGCTGACCAACAAAAGCGCCTCCACGATAATGAGCCGGGAACAGCGTCCGGTCGTAAAAGACAAGACCTAGCGAAGCCGTATGATTGCCGAGGGCATAGTCAGGCGCGATGGCCTTTGCAACCAGATCGGGGCGTTGAGGTTTGACGCGGGTGTCGATGTGCTGGCCGTAATAGCTGTAGGGAAAGCCATAGAACGCGCCATCTTTCACGGCGGTCATGTAGTCCGGGACAAGATTGTTGCCGAGATCGTCCCGCTCATTGACTGCCGTCCACAACGCGCCGCTATCCGGTTGCCAGGCAAGTCCGTTGGCGTTGCGCAATCCTGTCGCATAGGGCCGCAAGCGGCCTGTGTCGATGTCGAACATAAGGATTCGCGCTCGACCTTCTTCGGCGTCGACTCCATTTTCCCCCACGTTGCTATTCGATCCCACCGTGATGTACAGATGCTCGCCAGAGCGATCGGCCAGGATATTTTTGGTCCAGTGATGGTTGATCGGCCCAGCCGGCAAGTCGGCAACCTTGACCCCGGGGCTTGTAATCTGGGTGGCGCCGGTCACATAGTCGAAACGCAGCAGCGCGTCCGTATCGGCAACATAGAGTTGATTGCCAATGAGCGCCATCCCGAACGGCGAGTGCAGGCCGCGCAGAAACACGGTCTGCGTCCTCGCGACGCCGCTGCCGTCCGCGTCGCGCAACAGTACGATGCAATCGGGGCTCGGCACACCGGCGCCTGCGCGCTTCATGACCTGCTTTCTGACCCAGCCGAATAGGCCGCTGCCTTCATCGTGTTCTTTTGGCGCGTCGCTTTCCGCTGCCAGTACGTCACCGTTGGGCAGCGTGTAAAGCCAGCGCGGGTGCGCGAGGCCAGCGGCAAACTCGGTAACGGCAAAGCCGGCGGGAGCGGTGGGCATGAAACCGTCGGGGCGCGCCTGAACCGGCGCGATGTTGACCATCGGAACCAACGACGATTCCGGAGCCGGCATGGCGGGCGACGCGCCGAAGCCCCCATCGCTTGAACTTGATGGTCCGACCGCGCAGGAGGCCAGCGGCAAAACCATTGAAACAGCCAGACGATTTAGCAGGCGCATGTGGGTTCCCAGCGATGAGCGTTGGTTGATGATGCACGGGAGTGATAGCAAGAATCCGGCCCGTGACGTTGCCTGCCAAGGCGCAACCTGCTCCGTGATTCGAGCGGAAGACCTCGGTCTCCGGGCTTCCCGGTCTTGCTGACGCGACGAGCGACGATGAGTCGATCGCGACGCTCGACCTCGAAGGATGTTTGAGAGGAATGGCTGCTCGACTCGTTGACGCACTCGAGTACGTTGTGTAGATGAAATGTGCTCGCGGAACCCATCCGTCTGGCGCCGATCAATTCTACGACCTGGCAACATAAGCAGTGCTTTGCATAGAGATCGCAGTTCCTCCGCGCTCCTTACCGCGACAAAACCCCATTTTTTTACTTCACGCTGCGCCACAGCCATTCGTTCATAGCGCGCGTGCCGCCAACACATCGCTGATATGCGGCTCCGCCAGGGCCCGGGTGACTGTCTGGCTGGCAGCGACGACCTCGGGCGCCAAGGCGGCAAACGCGGGCTCATCAAGGTCTAGCGTGGACACCGCCAGAACGAGGCTGCCTACCACGTCGCGCTGTCGGTTAAAAAGCGGCGCGCCGATCGCGGCGATCCCGGTATGAAACTCGCTCACGGTGCGCACGTAGCCCATTGCACGGATGTCCCGCAGCGTGTTGCGAAAACTCTCCCAGTCGTCCCCGAGGGCGGCCCGCTGAATGACTTCGCGGTGCTTGGCGAACAGACTTTTCAATTGATGCGTTGGCAGCCACGCCAAAATGGCTTTGGCGGCCGCACCGGTAAATAGAGGCCGACTCTGGCCGCGATCAAACAGATTCTCAAGGTTTTCGCTATTCAACTGGCGTTGAACGCATACCACGGAATCGCCGAACAACTCGCATAACAAAGTGCTAAAGCCGGTCTTGTGCGCGAGGCGTCGAATCACCGGCGTGCCGGCGACATAAATCGGATCCGAAACGCGATGCGTGCGATCCAGATCGAGAATGCGCGGGCCGAGCGCATAGGAGCCGTTGGCCACGCGGGTCAGAAAACCCGCCTCGTGCAGAGCCTTGATATACCGGTAGCCAGTCGACGCAGGGCAGGCCATGTGCTCAATCAATGCATCCGATGGCCACACTGGCATGTCGGGGGTGAAAAGATCGAGCAAGGAAAGAAGACGGGCGAGGCCACTCATGGGCGAATACGGTTGGTCATGAAGAGTCGGGGAATGTGAGGTTCCGATGAACCTCCATTATGAACGACTCGCGCCACATTCCCGCTGGGTGAACGACTCGCGCCACTTTCCCCTTGGGGGCCGTCCGGCGTTTTCGCTTAGGCACGCCACGTCCTGGCCAGCATACCGGCCACGTAAAAGCCCAAGAACTGCGTCACGGCCAAGACATGACGCCCGGTGACATCGCAGATTTCGTCAAGTGAATTCGGGGCGGGCAATGAACGCTTCCGACGGCTTGCACGGACTTGCACTCTTCCGAGAAGATTGATAAAGTTTCTCACATGTAGAGAATCTTTATTGTTCGTATTTTCACCTTGTTTGGGTGTGACGCTTATCGGGAGGTGCTGTGTCAAACGAACTCAATGCAATCGTGCGCAACAATTTGAAGGAGAAAATGCGCCAGGGAGGTGTCGCGTCGTCGATGATGGTCCGTTTGGTGCGCACCGTCGAAATCGCCAGAATCGCGAAGACCGCCGGTTTCGACTCGTTCTATGTCGACCTGGAGCACAGCAGCATCACGCTGGACGCATGCGCGCAAATCTGCATGACGGCTCTGGAAATCGGCATCGCGCCGCTCGTTCGGGTACCGGCCAAAACACCGGAATACATCTCGCGGGTATTGGATGGCGGGGCGCAAGGCATCATCGCGCCGCACATTCTCTCGGCTGAGGATGCACGACGGGTCGTGTCATATGCCAGGTTCGCGCCGCTGGGCGAGCGTTCGGCCAACTCCGGACTGCCCCATCTGCAGTACCGCAATTTCCCCACTGCCGCGGCCAATGCCGCCCTGAATGACGCCACCATGGTCGTGGTGCAGATAGAAACGGTGAGCGCGCTCGAGCAGGTTGACGCGATCGCCGCAGTGGACGGGGTCGATCTGATCCTTGTCGGCACCAACGATCTGATCGCGGATATGGGGATCCCCGGCGAGTACGAGCACGAGAACGTGCGCGACGCCTATGAGCGCGTCATCGCCGCATGCAACAGGCACGGCAAGTTCGCCGGGGTGGGCGGACTCGCATCGCGTCCGCAGCTGATCGCCGATTTTGTCGGCATGGGCGCGCGCTATGTCTCGACCGGCACCGACCTGTCGTTTCTGGTCGCGGCATGCGCACAGCGCGCAAAGATGGTCCAGGACCTCGCCATTCCCAATCCGCTTTGACGGCATCCCATTCCGGTGGCGCGGCCCCGTGTCTTTCAAAACATCGAATCGAGGTTAACGTATGGGCATGACCATTACCGAGAAAATCCTGGCGCGTGCGGCTGGCAAAGCTACCGTGAAGCCCGGCGATTTTCTCGATTGCAAGGTCGACCAGGTTTCGACCATGGATGTGCAGGGCAAACTGGTGCTCAACACGCTGAAAAAGCTCGGCGTCACCGAGATACCGCGGCCCGAGCGGTTTGCCATCATGCTGGATCATCAGAGCCCGGCAAGCAATATCGCGATTGCGCAGACGCACGCCGACATCCGGGCCGCCGCACGCGAGCTCAAGGTGACAGATATGAACGACGTCGGCACCGGCATCATGCACGTCGTGATGCCGGAGAAAGGCCTGATCCTGCCGGGCGAACTGATCGTGATGAACGAGTCGCATACGCCCACGGGCGGCGCGCTCGGTGCGGCTGTCATCGGTGTCGGGCAGACCGATGCGGCGGTGGCTGTCGCGCTGGGCGAGACCTGGCTGATGGTGCCGGAGACGATACGCATCGAATTGCGGGGTCGCCTGGGGCCCAGGGTGACGGCCAAGGACATCGCGCTGACCTTGATGAACGTGCTCGGCTATGAGAAGAAGGCCGTCTACAAGACGATCGAGATCGGCGGCGAGGCGCTGGCGTCCATTGCAATGGACGGCCGTTTTACGCTTACCAATTTCTGTTCCGACATGGGCGCCAAATCGGCCATCATCGAGCCGGACGCGGTCAGCCTCGGCTACGTCGAAGCGCGCGCACAGCGTCCCTTCACCCCCGTGTACAGCGATCGGGATTGTCGCTATCTGGAAACCATGGAAGTGGAGCTCGGCGCGATTGAACCGCTGGTGGCATGTCCCCACGCGATCGACAACATCCACCCGGTCGGCGAGGTGGCGGGCACACCGATTCAGCAAGCTGTCATCGGTACCTGCACCAACGGTCGCTTCGACGATATCGCCGCCGCGGCCGACATGTTAGTCGGACGCAAGATCGCACCCGGCGTGCGCTTCCTGGTGATTCCGGCGTCGAGAGAGGTATGGCAGCGCGCGCTCAACTCGGGGGCGGTCAGCGCCCTGACCGACGCGGGTGCACTGTTCTTCCCGCCGGGCTGCGGTCCATGCATGGGCGAGCACAGCGGCGTCCTGAGCGGGGGCGAAACCTGTATCAGTTCCGGGAACAGAAATATGCTGGGCCGCATGGGCAGCAAAGAATCGTTCGTCTATCTGTCATCGGCCGAAACCGTCGCGGCCTCGGCGTTGCGTGGCGTCATCACCGACCCCCGCACGCTCTAGAGCAGTCCAGAGGAGATCATATGGAAACTCAAATCACGGGCTCCGCGTTTGTGGTCGGCGACGATGTCAAGGCACTCGACATCATGCCGGTGCGCTTCAAAAGCTCGAATGCGCTCGACAGCCAATCCCTGGCGCTGGCCAGCTTTGCCGACATGTATCCGGAGTTCGCCGCTGCGGCGCTTGCAGGCCAATATCAAATCGTTGTGGCCGGCAAGAATTTCGGCGGCGGCGGGAAATCAATCGAGGGGCCGATTTTTGCGCTGCGCGGCTCCGGTATCCGCGTGGTGATCGCCGATTCATTCGCGCGCTATTTCCTGCGCAACGCGATCAACAACGCTTTGCCGATTCTCGTCTGTCCAGGCATTTCGACGAGTGTGAGTTCCGGGCATCGTCTCCATGTCGACCTGCGAAGCGCCGCGATTGTCGACCAGACCAGCGGGGCAACGTTTACTGCGACGCCCTTGTCGGCCAGCGCGCTGGAAATCATGGCAAGCGGCGGACTGGTGCCATACGCGAAGAGAAAAATCGCTGACAGACAACAGCGCGGCGACTCGGGCCATCCCATATAACACGTACCCCGCGGAAGCGGACGGTAAAGCTTTTCCGACAAAGACACCCTGGAGGGGGCAATGGAGACAATGCAGAACCTGGCCGTGCCAAACGCATCGGCCGAACACGCAACCACAGCGCGGTGGCAGGGCCTTGGTCTGGTATTCATGCTGAGCCTGATCGCCTATATCGATCGTTCCAACATCGCCGTCAGCACCTCATCCATCCTCGAGACGATGAAGCTGACACCGGTACAGATGGGGTTGATCACCAGCGCATTCTCGGCGGCTTATGCGGCGTTGCAGATCCCGGGCGCGTTGCTGATCCGGCGGATCGGCACGCGCCTAGGCGTGACCCTGGTCGTGCTGGCCTGGTCGATCTTCACGATACTGACCGGTTACGCGGGCGGCTTTCTTTCGTTGCTTGTGATACGCGCGGGTTTCGGCTTTAGCGAAGCGCCACTGTTTCCGGCGTTGAATCAGTACAACCTGCACTGGTTTCCGGTACGCGAGCGCGGTATTGCGAATGGCGTCAAAACGGCCGGCACCTATGGCGCCTCGATCGTCACGCCGCCGGTAGCGGTCTGGATCCTGCAGTCTTTCGGCCTGAAATGGATATTCATCGTCAGCGGCTTGCTAGGTATCGTCGCGGCAGTACTCTGGTATAGGTCGACGCGCAATCATCCGGCCGAACATAAGGGCGTCAACCGGGCCGAACTGGACTATATTCTTGCGGGAGTCGATGGACAGGTGAAGCGCGACGCCGTGCCGTGGCGTGCGCTATTCCGGTCGCGCTCATTCTGGGGCGTCGGGCTGACCTTCTTCTTTGCCTTGTATGTGATCCAGTTCTATCTCTACTGGATGCCGTTCTTTCTCGAAAAGCATCTGCACATGAGCTTGCACGCGATGGGCTATGCCGCATCGATACCCTGGGTTTTCATATTTGTTTCGGCGCTGTCGGTCGGGCGCTTTTCCGATGCCTTGTTCCGCAAAGGCGGCTCCTTGTACCTGGCGCGCAACGTCGTGATCATGGCCGGCTTCTTGTTGGCGGCCATTTTTCTGTATATCGGTACATTGCTCGACAACCCGTGGGCCGTCGTGCTGATGACGAGCTTCGGCTTGGGGTTTGCAGGCTTTGCTGGGGTCCTGCCGTGGGCGCTGTCGACCGACATCGGCGGTGCATATACCGGCATCGTGTCCGCCTG
>NZ_JAXDPY010000403.1:0-8554 GCF_034668105.1 Paraburkholderia sp.
CGGTCCTGCTGCTGGCGTCGATACTGCTGCCTGTGCCGGTTTATCTCCCCGTGATGTGGGGCATCGCCAGTTTCGCGATCGCGGTGCTGGTATTCATGCTCACCCGCATCCTCACGGTCGCGCCGTCGAGAACCGCGCTCTGGTACAGCGCGGCTCTCGCCGTCGCGCTGCTCGCGAGCCTGTCCGAGGTCGCCAGCGCCGTCTTCAAGACGCACGTGTTCTTTCCGGCATTCAATAGCGTCACCGCGGCGCTGGTATCCAGTCTGATGGCGGCGCTTGCGATCGCCGAGCAGATCCGCGCCGAACGGGCCGAGCGACTGCGCGTGCAGGCCGAACTGCGCCACGCTTATGAAACCACGCCGGTCGGTCTTTTCACGCTGGCCTCGGACGGCAGCTTCGTGCGCTGGAACTCGGCACTCGAAACCATGCTCGAGATGAAAGGCGGCGCGGCAGGCCGGCACTGGGACGACTATTTCGCCGCCGACAGCTGGCAACCGATCTATAACCGTGCCCTGAACAACGACTCGGCCGAGGTCGAGTTGTCGCGCCACGGCAGCGCCGTCGTCGCAGACGTCGCGAGCGCGCCTGGCGCCGGCCTGCCCGCCTATGAAGGCGTGGTCACCGCGCCCAGATCCGGTGGCGACAAACGGCGCCACTATCTGGTCAGGGCCGCCTACGCAGGCGCGCAACTGGAAGGCTCGATCCAGGACGTCACCGAGCGGCATCAGGCGATCGGCACGTTGAGCTTTCTGGCGGATCACGATCCGCTGACCGGCGCGTTGAACCGGCGTGGTATCGACAAACAGATCGGCCGCACGGAAAGCACGGCGGGAGAGCCGGCGGGCTCGCTGATCATCGGTTACCTGGATCTCGACCGCTTCAAGCTGATCAACGATCTGTTCGGCCATCACATTGGCGACGAGGTATTGAAGCAGGTCTGTCTGCGCATCGAATCGCAAATGGGCCCGAACGACCGCGTATGCCGCATCGGCGGCGACGAATTCGTGATTCTGTTTCGCGAGTCTTCGCTCGGGCAGGCCGAGTCGATTGCGCAGACGATCATCGATGTCATCGACTGCGAGCCCTACCGGATCGGCCGGCGCGCGTTTCACGTTCGCGCGTCGCTTGGCTTGATCGAGGCGCCGCCGGGGCTCAGCGCCGAAGATGCGATCTCCACCGCCGACGCCGCCTGCCGGGAAGCCAAACTGAACGGCAGCGGGCGGGTGGTCGTCTATACGCGCGATGCCGCCATGTTCGTCGAACGCGCGCGCGATCTGGATCTCATCGAACGCTTTAACGGCGAGTTACCGCTGGCCGGGCTGTTCCTCGAAATGCAGCCGATCATGTCGCTGAAAACCCCGTACGACGCGCTCGATTTCGAGGTGCTGCTGCGTATGCGCGCGCCTGACGGCACCATCATCCCGCCGTCCAGGGCGATCGCGGCCGCGGAGGCCAACGGCACGATTTCCGCGCTGGATAAATGGGTGATGGAAACCACCTTGGCCTGGATCGAGCAACATCGCGCGAAGCTCTCGCACACGCGCTTCATTTCCATCAACGTGAGCGGCGCGTCGTTGAACGACGAACACTTCGTCACGGAGCTCGGCGAGTTGTTCCTGCGGTACCGCAGCGCGGTGCCGATGTTATGCGTGGAAATCACGGAAGGCGTGGCGCTGCACGATCTCAACAACACCCGGCGCCTCGTCGACAACCTGCAGCGCCTTGGCGCCAAGGTCGCGCTCGATGACTTCGGCGCCGGCTACACGTCGTTCCCGTACCTGAGAGACCTGCCCGCCGATGCATTGAAAATCGACGGCGGCTTCGTGCGGGACATGCAGGAGCTTTCGGCGAACGCCGCGATCGTCGAAGCCATCATCGGGCTGGCGCGCAACCTGGGTATGCAAAGCATCGCGGAGTGGGTTGAAGACGCGCAAACACTCGAGATCCTGCAGGCGATGCGGGTCGATTACGTGCAGGGCTTTGTCATCGCCCGTCCTCAGTCGCCGGATGTGATTCTCGCGGCAACCTCGGCTGCCGATTTCATCAAGGACCCCGCAATTCTTGCGCTGATCGGGCCGCGAATCATGCCGCCCTCGCACGATGGCACCGCGACGCAAGCGCTGCACTAGCCACCGTGTTCCGTGTACCCTGCCCTCTGCACTTCACGGCGCGAGCGGAACGCTGGCGACTCGGTTCGGGCAGCATGTGCGGCCTGCAGCACGCTCTGATCGGTTTCGACGCGGCGAAAGAACCGCTCAACGCGGGAAGTAGATCGCAATGAAACCGGGGTTCCGAGCCGTCGCGCCACTCGCCGGAATGCCCTGTTCGACCAGCACGGTTTGCTGTGCGGCGTTGTGATAGAGCTTCAGCCGGATAGTCTGCGGATCAGCCGGCTGACTGCTGTCGAGATAGCCGGCGTCCGACAATAACGAGGCCGCCTGTGCCGCGGTAAAGCTCTGGTTGATCGTCGTGACGGTAGTGGAAGGATTGCCGTCGAATACGTTGTCGGAGAAACTGCCATCCGCGTTGACCGTCAACTTCGATGAAGGCGACGGCGCGCCTTCGGCTTTCGCGCCGCAGTTTTCCCAGCCGTCGAACACGGCGCCCCCGGCCCCCAGTGCCATCCAGTTCGCAGACGGTGTGGCCGACACGCTCCAGGTATCGTCCAGCAGCACGGCCACACTCTTGATGTTGACGCCGGCATTGACCCCGGCCACGGTGCCGATACCGTCCGTCACCGCCGACACGCATGCCGTGCCGGCACCTGGCACGCCAGCCGCCAGATGCGTGGAAACGAGCGGATTGTCGCCGGCCGTCAGCAGCGGCGCGACGACCGGACTGGTCAGCATCGCATTGGTGGTCGTTGTCGCGGCGCTGAGCGACAGCGAAACCGCATTGACGCTACCGAGCGTCAAGCTATTCGGGTACACCGAAACATTCGCCGGGGCGGCCGGAGCGGCGCCGGCACCCGACGTGCCCGAACCACCATCACCGCCGCCCCCGCCGCCGCAGGCGGCAATCAGCAGGGCAGCGCACCCGGCGGCGGTGCATCGCCCTGCTTTCTGCATCACGGCGTTCGGCCTCGGCACGCTGGGTCTCTCAAGGTTGCGGCAGCAACGTCGCCGACACACCGGCCGCGTTCGCGATGAACACGTTATTGGCATCGTCCTGCAGCAGATAACCCTGACTCACGAGTGCGTTCGCCGCGGCCGCAACCGCCGCCTGATACTTCGAGCGGCTGCCGTTGTAGAGCGTCGCCAGCGTAGCGCGTGAATCGGTGCCGCCGGCCTGCGCGGCGGTATTCACCGCGAACGGAATCGCGCCGCCGTTGGAAATGCAGCCGTCGCCGATCGCATGCCCCGCGCCACGATAATTCCAGCCGGTATAGGTGGCGAGCGGCGCGCTGACGTCGGGCACCAGTACGCCGGTCGTCTCGTTGCCGTTGGCATCCACCTTCGGCACGAGAATGGTGTAGGCCTGCGCCGTGTTCACCACCGGCACCGCGTTGCTATAGTCGGTCACGAACAGCTGGTTGTATTCGCCGTTGAAAGTCAGTTGCAGCGGCGTGGGCGTCGCGGCCGGTCCACTCGGCACCGTCACGTTGGTCAGCGAGGGGAAGCCCAGCGCCGCCTGGGTCGGCGCGACCAGATTGCCGGAGGCGACCGTCGGGTACTGTGACGCGGGCGGCGGCGTGCCCTTGCCGACCCAGTTGACGAGAGCCGGAATCAACGCGCGTTCGACCGGTGTTTCCTCGACCGGCGAGCCCGGCAACTGGCACTGGCTGCCCGCGGCGGGCACGATGAAATTACCGGTTGTCACGCCGCTTCCGCCGCCGTGCTGAGTGCCCGCGACCAGGTAGTAGCGGACAGTCGGCGGTAACGGGATGTCGTTGCCGCGCCCGTCGGTGACCACCAGCGACGCCGCTCCGCCCCACCATTCGAACGAGCCGTCGAGCTGCATGATCTTCGGGCAGGTGTTGGTTGCCGTGCACTGCTTCAGGATACCGTCGGAGGCGCCGCTCACGGGGTCGGTCATCGTGGCGTAAGTGAACGGAAACTGGAAGCCCGGCATGAAGTGATCTTCATGCTGCTTCGACCAGCGCCCCGGCTGCGCGAACGCCGCGTTGGTCCAGGTGCGGCGCGCGGCGGAGATGATCGGGAACAGGCCGTCGAACACCATCTTGCCGTTCTTGTCCGCGTTGAAGCCCTGATACAGGAAGTCCTTCATGAAACGGCCCGATTGCGAGATGCCCTCGCCGATCGCAATATCGAAGTTGGTACTGGTCGAACATGATGACGCCACGCATCCCGCGTTCTTCAGATCGTTGAGCGGATTGGGGGCGCCCTGGGCGTCGGCCGTATCGTAGCGAAGGAACGACACCAGGTCGCGCAACGCGGCGAAGCCGATGCCGTCGACGGTCGGGGCCGCCGCTTGATAGACGAAACTGTAAATGGTCCCGGCGTCAGGCGGAACCTGCGCGCCGTTCGGGCCCGGCACGGACGCGGGTGGCGTGAACGTCACCGAATAATTGCCTTCGTAGACATTGTTCGGCGTGCTGACGTAGCTCCACGTCGTCACCGGCTGGGACGGCGCGGTATAGGTTTCAAGGCCGCCAGGAATGCTGCCGTAGGCAGTGAGCCACGACTGCCGCGCGGTAAACGTGACCGAGGTCTTGTCGTTCAGATTGGCCGGCGGGTACGTCAACGGAATCGTGGTGGGCGGGCCGCCCGCATAGTCCGGAATGAATTCCTCGCGGCTCATGCCGGTCATCGGCGTGCCGTCCTTGTTGGTCGCAACGGGGAAGCTGGCGCCGAGCAGGCCCGCGCCGGCGGTCGTGGCGTTGCCGGTGACCGGAACGTCGCCTTGCCAGCCGCTCCACAGGATCGTATAGCCGTTACGCAGCAGCGACGGGAAACTCGACGAGGGCGCCGCGCCGGTATCGAGCGCGCCGCCGCCTACGAAAGACGCCGCGCCGATCTTGCTGCCGCGATTCACCACGTCGTAGAACAGCACGCGTTTCGCGGCCGACGCGCTCTGCGGGCGCAGGATCACGACGTCGGTCGTATAGGCGACGTAACCGTCGCTGCCCACCGGCGCGTTCTTGATGTTCACGATGCCCGCATTGAGCGGATTGTTCGGATCGAGCTCGCCATGCACGAGCGCGGTGATCACCTGGTAGGGACCCGCCGCGCCAGCCGGCGTCGCGCCGGCGAAGGCCGGTGCGCTCGAAATGATCTGGAAGCTTTTGATGAACCCCGCACCGTGCGACACCGGGGGCGGCGGCCCATTGTCATGGTCGCCGTGACCGCAGCCGCCGATCAACGCAATCCCTACACCGACTCCCACCGACACAGCTACGAACTGCATCTTCATGATCAGCCCTCCGAACACGGGTCAAGGAAAAGGAGTGCGCGCGCGTATGGAATGGACGGACTGTCATCGGTCGAAGACCGCGGATATGTCCGGGAGCCCTGTCAATATTTTGTAAGGGGTAATTTTTATATTTATAGCCGCCTCATGTATTTATAATTCGACTCACACCGTTCTCAACTATCGTTTACGCGTACGGTGCCGACAGGCTCGTTATGGTCAACTCGATTCCATCCGGAGTCCAAACATGACAAACAAGCTCACGCTGACAGACCGGCTGCGGGAATCCATCGAGGAAGCCATTGCGACCGGCGATCTCCCGCCTGGCGCGCGGCTCGATGAAGCGGAACTGATCGCGCGCTTCGAGGTGTCCCGAACACCGGTACGGGAAGCGCTGCTCCAGTTGGCTGCCGCAGGCATGGTGGAGATGCGGCCGCGGCACGGCGCGGTGGTCGCGAAAATCAGTCTGCAC
Source organism: Paraburkholderia sp. (assembly GCF_034668105.1). Classification (GTDB taxonomy): domain Bacteria; phylum Pseudomonadota; class Gammaproteobacteria; order Burkholderiales; family Burkholderiaceae; genus Paraburkholderia. The sequence continues at coordinate 5,843 of NZ_JAXDPY010000403.1, forward strand.
CGGCTGATCGAGATGTTCGAGGTGATGGCCGAGCTCGAGGCGATGTGCAGCCGGCTCGCCGCGAGGCGCATGAATGCGCAGGAACTGGAGACGCTGCGCGAGGCTCACGCCGCCTGTCAGAAAGCGCGGGACGCCGGCAATCCGGACGAGTATTACCATCTGAACGAGCGCTTTCACTGCCTGATCTATCACGGCAGCCACAACGGCTTTCTGCACGACCAGGCGAAGGCGCTGCATAAGCTGCTGCGTCCGTACCGGCGTCTGCAGTTACGCGTGAAGGGCCGCGTCGCCGCCTCCTTCGACGAACATCAGGCCGTCGTCGATGCGCTGGCGGCAGGCGACGGCGAAGCGGCCGCCGCCGCGTTGAGAGGTCACATTCTGGTGCAGGGCGAACGCTTTGGAGATCTGATCGCGGCGCTCGCGCAAGTCAGCGCCGAGTCGTGACGAGTAGTGACGCGCAGTGACAGCAGGCTTGGTACTTTGAATCGCAGGCGCTATGCGACGGCGGCGATGCAGTCGATTTCGATGTCGAAATGACCTGGCCACGCGGGCACGTTCACGAAGATTCGCGCCGGGGGATCGACTGGGAAGTAGCGTTGATAGATCGCGTTGACGACAGCGAACTTCTCGACCGACGTGCAGTAGACGTTGCACTTGAGCACATGCGCCAGCGATGAACCGGCCGCTTCCAGGCAGAGCTTCATCTGTTCCAGCACCAGTTCGGTCTGACGTTCGATCGGCGCGTCGACGATCTCGCCGGTCGCGGGATCGAACGGCGGAAAGCCCGACACGTAGACCGTGCCGTCATGGCGTGTCACCGCGGAGGTGGGCGCCTTGAAGTTCTCCAGCCAGGTCGACAACGGTTCGACACGAATGATTTCACGAGCCATGCTCATCTCCATGTGAAGGGGCATGCGCGGCCCGATGCCTGGGCCTCATGCCGGGTGTGATGTTGGGTGACACGCCGGGTGTCATGCCAGGTGTCATGCCAGGTGTCATGCCGCGCCTCACGCGCGGTCCTTGAAAATTTCATTGAGTTGCGAGCCGGAGGCTGCGCCTTCAAAGGCGTCGAATCGTCCTTTGACCAGCCCTTGCGCTGCCTGCATGAAGCCACCCCACGCGGCTCGGGCCAGTGCGCCGCCCACGCTGATCCGCCGCACGCCGAGCGCGGCCACGTCTTGCAGCGTGAGCGTCGAAGTCGAACCGATCAGCAGGTTGACCGGCTTGGGCGCCACCGCGGCGACAACTGCCTCGATCTGCTCGCGCGTCGAAATGCCCGGCGCATACAGGCAGTCGGCGCCGGCCGCGGCATAAGCCCTCAGACGCGCGATGGTGTCGTCAAGGTCGGGCAAGCCGGCGAAGAAGTTTTCCGCTCTGCCGATCAGCAGCGTATCGCCGCCGTTTTCGTCGATCGCCCGGCGTGCCGCACGGAGCCGTTCGACGGCGACCTCGATCGGGAAAAGCGAACCGCGGTCGTCGCCGGTGGAATCTTCGATCGACAGACCGGCAACGCCGGTTGCGACAGCCAGCTTGACGCTTTCAGCCACGCCGGCCGGATCCTCGCCGAAGCCATTCTCGAAGTCCGCGTTGACGGGCAGATCGGTCGCCTCGACGATAGCGCGCAGATGCGCGAGGATCGCATCGCGCGGCAATGAATTGTCAGCGTGAGCGACCGACCACGCGAAGCCGGAGCTGGTCGTGGCCACGGCCTGGAAGCCGAGCGTCTGCAGATAACGGGCGCTGCCGGCATCCCACGGATTGGGCAGGACGAAACAACCGGATGTGTGCATGGCACGAAAGGCGGCGCGCTTCTCGGCGACGGTGCGGGTCATGAGCTGTCTCCTGAAAGATGAGGAGCCGAAGCTCCTCGTGCTGGTCATTTGACTTCGAGGTCCACGACCGGGAAGTCGATTTCCGTATCGAACACATTGTTGACGAAGTTCGTCAGCATGTACTGTGCGCTCAATGCGATGATTTCGACGATGTTCGCATCGCTGAATCCCGCGGCGCGCACCGTTGCCAGATCGGCGTCGGATACTTTGCCACGGGTCGTCATCAATGTCCGGGAAAATGCCACGGCCGCAGCGGTTCGTGGATCGTCGGCCTGCCCCAGCCGGTTGCGGCGGATTTCATCGTCCGGGATCTTCGCGATGTTGCTGGCGACGTAGGTGTGCGCCGACAGGCAGTACTGGCAGCCGTTGACCTGAGAGACCGCGAGCGCGATACCGTCGCGGGTCTTCACATCGAGCGTCTTCGCCAAGGGGCCTTGCAGGCCCGCCCAGCCGTTCAGCGCATTCGGGCTCAGCGCCATGATGCGGAACAGGTTCGGTGTCATCTTGAGACCCCTGGTGACGGCTTCGAGGACCGGCTGCGATGCGTCGGGGGCTTGTTCGGGTGTCGGAATGGCAATGCGGGACATGGTGATTCTCCTGATCGTTAAGCCTTGAACGTTGAGCGTTGAGCCTCGAACGTCGATCGTTCAAGCGGATGGACTTGAGAGCGTCTGCATGAAGCGTTTGCGTTTCTGCATTGCTGAGAAGTCTAGGTCCGGCACCTTTGCACGGGGTCCTGAAAACGATCGCGAAAGTCCACCGACGGTCCCGCCGCGGGTCGATCGCGAATTCTCGACGCCAATGAAAATCGGCGCCTTGTGCCGACATAAGTCACGTCGATACAAGGCGCCGATGGAAGGCACGTTGGAAAACGAAATCG
>NZ_JAXDPY010000404.1:0-4519 GCF_034668105.1 Paraburkholderia sp.
TGGCGCATCAGCTCACCGCGGGCCAATACCTCCGTCATGCCGACCGAAGCGAAGCGCAGCGGAGGGATATCTGCTGTCTCCATCCCGCCGCTGTTATCCAGCGCTATCGCCCAACAGTCCCACCCGCCGTCCCACTCGCCGAGCTCCCCAGATACTGGTCGAACCAGCCCAGCGTCCGCTCCAGCACATCAATCCGGTGCTCGGGGCTGCGGAAGCCGTGGCCTTCGTTCGGATAGACCACCAGCTGAGTCGGCACTCCCTCGGCCTTCAATGCATGCCAGAACTCGAAGGACTGCGGCGCCGGACACTCGCCATCGCGATCGCCCACCACCACCAGCGTCGGGGTCTTCACCTTGCGGATGAAATCGATTGCCGAACTCTTGGCGTAGACCGCCGGATCGTCATAAACGCTCGCGCCGAAGAAGGGCAGCATCCACTGGTCGATCGAATTCTCGCCGTAGTAGCTCTGCCAGTTTGCGATGCCCGCGCCAGCCACAGCCGCATGGAAGCGCGGTGTTTGAGTCACGCCGAACATGGTCATGAAGCCGCCGTAGCTCCAGCCGGTCAGGCCGAGCCGGTTGTCGTCCACGCTCGGGTACTTCTTCTCCACCGCGTCGACGCCCGCCAGGATATCGCGCAGATCGCCATAGCCGAAGTCCTTGCGGTTGGCCATGGTGAACGTCTCGCCCTGCCCATAGCTGCCCCGCGGATTCGGCTCCAGCACAAAATAATTCATCGCGCTCAGCGGCGCGCCACCGAAGCCTGCGCCCGGCCAGCGCGGCAGCACGGCGCTTGAGGGCCCGCCGTGCACCATCACCACCAGCGGATACTTCTTTGCCGGGTCATAGTGTGCCGGCAGCATCAGCCATCCCTGGATGCGGAAGCCGTCGTTGGTCCACTCGATGGACTCGGCCTTGCCCCAGGCGGGCTTGAGCGCCTCGTTCACGTGCGTCACCTGCGTGAGCTGCGCGTCCGGCTTCAGCTCGCCCACGTAGACCTCAGGCGGCTTCTCGAAGGAGCTGCTGGCCACCGCGAAGGTGCCGTTCTTCGCGATCGACAGGCTCATCGCTTCGCGCCCATCGCTGATGCCGGCCGGGACTCCCAGGAGCGTCTTCTCGTCCGCCAATGTCACAGCAGCGCCCGATCCAGTGAGATGGTATCCGGCAACGCGGCTAGCGCCACCTGCGACCTCGGAGACGATCAGCGAGTGATCATCTACCCAGTGCGGCCATACCGAGGTCACATTCGCATGGGGAGTGATGTCGACTGCGCTCCCGCCGCTCGATGGAACGAGATAGACATCCCCGCCCGTGGCACCCTGATCGCTCATCAAGCCACCGATAAACGCGATCTGCCCTCCATCCGGCGACCAACGCGGCACCGCAATCTGCAAACCGTGCAGCGTTCCGGGATCCTTCTGCGGGTCAACAATGCTGGTGGGCTGGGCATTGGCTGTTGCCGGCGCGGTGTAAAGCTGGGCCACCCACCAGTTGTTCTCCCCCGGCGGTGGCGCGGCCACATAGGCCAGCTTTTTGGAGTCCGAGGACCAGTCGAACTCATAAACGTGCAGCTTGTCCGGGGTGAGCAGCTCCACCTCGCCGCCGCGCGAGTACACCGCCGCGACCCGCTGTATTTCCAGGCCTTCGACGCCGATCACGCCGGACGGTGGCTTCATCGCCGCCAACGCTCCCGCCGGCCGAGTGGCGCCGGGCACATAGAGGAACGCGATCCGCTCGCCGTCCGGCGACCATGCCGCGTGCTCCACGTATCCCTTCAAATGGGTGATCTGCTGCGGCTGCCCATTCAACGTGGTCACAAACAGGTCGTTCTGGCCGTCCTTGCCGCAATCGCCTTCAAACAGCAGCGCACGGGAGTCCGGCGACCATTGCGGATCGGTTGCGGTGCAGTCCTTGCCGGTGTCGAACTGTTCGGCGCCTTCTCCGCGCGCATCGCTCACCATGATCCGGCCGGGGCTGTCGTGTCCCTTCTGCGCCCAGGCCAGGTGCTTGCCGTCGGGGGAAAGCGAGGTTTCTCCCACGTTCTGGACCTTCCCGAGGTCGCCCAGGATCGCCCGGACCTTCGGATTTGCGGGTGGATGGCTATTCGGCGCATCTGCCGCCAGGGCCGTGAATGGAACTGTAGAGAGGCAAAGCAGAAAAGGCAGGCTACGACGGCACAGAAAACTCATGCGACGGATGCTACCAGCATTTTGAGCTTGGCAGTCCACACCCTGGTCAGTGTTGTGAAACGATTTATCGGTTCGCAAATTAGAATTGCATGCAGCATGTCAGGGCATGGCGCCTCGGCTGGCGAGTTCCGGCACGGTTCTGTACCCAGAAACAACGCTTGAATGCCGAATCACTGCCAAAAACGCATCCAAAGGCAGATTTCGTGCACAAATTCAACGCCTTTTATTGACCACTTCCCCAACGCTTGTTATTGTTAAAAGGTTCCCCGAGGCACGTCCTGCGCATGCTCTGTACCAGCGCAAGGCGGGCGCCAGACCGGGATCCCACAGAATGTAAGGCTGCAAGTTGGGTTTGGGCCTCTTCTGCGGTTCCTCTGAAATTAGAGGGCGAAGATCGCATCGGTGCCTGCGACACCCTTCACCTGGAAGGGCTATGCGGGCCGGAACTTCGAAACGAAGCTGGACTGGTATCGGATTCCGGGAGCGATTCCCGGGTTCGCGTCACGTGCGGCTAACGTCCTGGTTCCTGTCTGAGATAGGAAGCGAAGCAGACGCGAAGCGGAGATACGCGACCATGCGCCGGTATGGCATTGTCGACGTTCGCCGTTGGCGTGGGCTGTGATTGGTTTGAGAAAAGGGTAAGGAGTACTGGATTGCCGACATTTAATCAGCTGGTGAAGCAGGGTCGCACGGCGCCGCGGTACAAGACCGCGAGCCCGGCATTGCAGGGCTCTCCGCAGCGGCGTGGTGTGTGCACCCGCGTGTACACGCAGACCCCCAAGAAGCCGAACTCGGCACTGCGCAAGGTGGCCCGCGTCCGGCTCACCAACGGTATCGAGGTGACGACGTACATCCCCGGCATCGGCCACAACCTGCAGGAGCACTCGATCGTGCTCATCCGCGGCGGCCGTGTGAAGGATCTGCCCGGTGTGCGGTATCACGTGGTGCGCGGCTCACTCGATTCGGTGGGCGTGGCCAACCGCAAGCAGAGTCGTTCGAAGTATTGCGCGAAGCGCCCCAAGACTGCAGCAAAGTAGACCGCAGCCAGGTAGACCGCAGCAAAGTAGACAGCAGCCAAGTAAGCAGCGAAGTCAGGAAAAGGTTAGGAAGCGATGCCCAGAAAAGGACACATTGCCAAGCGCGAGGTAGCGGCCGATCCGGTCTACAACTCCTCGTTGGTGACCAAGTTTGTGAACTCGATGATGTGGGGCGGCAAGAAGTCGACCGCGCAGGCCATCTTCTATACCGCGATGACCAACCTGGAACAGAAGGGCGGCGACGAAGCCCTGAAGCTGTTCAAGAAGGCGGTCGAGAACTGCAAGCCGCTGCTTGAGGTGAAGACCCGGCGCGTGGGCGGCGCGAACTACCAGGTGCCGATCGAGGTCAATCCGGATCGTCGCACCTCGCTCGCGATCCGCTGGCTGGTGACTTATGGTCGCGCTCGCGGTGAGAAGGGCATGGTCGATAAGCTGACCAACGAACTGCTGGATGCGGCGAACGGCCGTGGCGCAGCGATGAAGAAGAAGGAAGACATCCATCGCATGGCCGAAGCCAACAAGGCATTCGCGCACTATCGCTGGTAATTGCAAGAGAAGTCGCTAGCTGGAGCAGGTAACAGATAACCGTGGCAATTATCGCTGGCCCAGGGCTGGCGGGAAGTTGAGAGAGAAGAGACTGTGGCTCGCCAAGTACCTCTAAATCGTTGCCGGAACATCGGAATCATGGCGCACATCGACGCCGGAAAGACGACGGCGACCGAGCGCATCCTGTTTTATACGGGCATCACCCATCGCATCGGCGAGGTGCACGAGGGCACGGCCACGATGGATTACATGGAGCAGGAGCAGGAGCGTGGCATCACTATCACCTCCGCTGCGACCACCTGCACCTGGAAGAACATCCGCGTCAACATCATCGACACCCCGGGCCACGTGGACTTCACGGCCGAGGTGGAGCGCTCGCTGCGCGTGCTGGATGGCGCGGTGGCGCTGTTCGACTCCGTCTCCGGCGTGCAGCCGCAGACCGAGACAGTATGGCGGCAGGGCGATAAGTACAAGGTGCCGCGCATCTGCTTCGTGAACAAGATGGACAAGGCCGGCGCGGATTTTGAGCATGTGATCGAGACCATCCGCAAGCGGCTGGGCGCACGTCCGGTAGCCATCCAGATTCCAATCGGCGCCGAGGCAAATTTCAAGGGCGTCGTTGACCTTATCGAGATGCGGGCCATTGTCTGGCATGACGAGACCATGGGCGCGAAGTATTCGGTGGAAGAAGTGCCTGCGAATCTAGTGAAGAAGGCTGAAGCCTTCCGCATGCAGCTGGTAGAGTCAG
>NZ_JAXDPY010000405.1:0-20379 GCF_034668105.1 Paraburkholderia sp.
GCGATCACGATGCTCGTGTTCAACCTGTTCCAGGCAATCGGCTTTTACGGTTTCGCGTCATGGGTGCCGACGCTGCTGGTCTCCAAAGGCGTGACGATCACGCACAGCTTGCTGTACTCGTTCGTGATCGCGATCTCGAATCCGTTCGGTCCGCTGATCGGTATGGCGATTGCCGACCGCATCGAACGCAAGACGTTGATCGTGTTGTCGGCGCTCGGTATCGCCGTGTTCGGCAGCCTGTTCGCGACGCAAACCTCGCCCGCGATGCTGATGACGCTCGGCGTGCTGATCACGCTCTGCGGCACGCTGCTCTCGGTCGGCTATCACGCGTACCAGACCGAACTGTTCCCCACGCGCTTGCGGGCACGCGCCGTCGGTTTCGTGTACTCGATGTCGCGTTTATCCGCGATGTTTTCCGGCTTCATGATCGCCTTCGCGTTGCGCCACTTCCAGGTGCCAGGCGTGTTCGCGTTGATCACCGTGTCGATGGTGATGGTGATGGGCGCGATCGGCATCTTCGGGCCGCGTACCAACAACCGCAATCTCGACGAAATTTCGCATTGAACAAGAGGCTTCGAAGATGACGCTGCCGCTGGCAGGAGTGCGGGTACTGGATTTATCGAATGTGTTGGCGGGACCGTTTTGCGCGTATCAGCTCGCGCTGCTCGGCGCGGAAGTGATCAAGGTCGAGCACCCCGAAGGTGGCGATCTTGCACGGCGCTTAGGCGCCGACAAGGACGCCTCGATGCGCAATATGGGGGCTTCGTTCGTTGCGGTGAATGCGGGCAAGCAGTCCGTCACGCTCAATCTGAAAGACCCGCGCGGCAAGGCCATTTTGCGTGAGCTCGTGAAAACCGCGGACGTGCTGGTCGAAAATTTCCGGCCCGGTGTGATGACGCGGCTCGGCCTCGATTTCGACGCGTTGCGCGAGGTGAATCCGAAACTCGTGTATTGCGCGATCTCAGGCTTCGGCATGGACGGCGAGTTTTCGAAACGCCCCGCCTACGATCAGATCATCCAGGGTATCTCGGGTGTGATGAGCGTGACCGGCGATGCGGACAGCGCGCCGTTGCGCGTTGGCTATCCGGTGTCGGACACGGTGGGCGGCCTCACGGCCGCGTTCGGCATCTGCGCGGCGCTGGTCAATGCCCGCGCGAGCGGAAACGGCCGCATGCTCGACGTTTCGATGCTGGAGTCCACGCTGGCGACGATGGGCTGGGTCGTGTCGAACTATCTGAATGCCGGTGTCACGCCCGAGCCGATGGGCAACGAAAACTTTACCGCCGCGCCTTCGGGCACCTTCAAGACGGGCGACGGCCCGCTCAATATCGCCGCGAACGAGAACAAGCAGTTCGCGAGCCTCTGCCATCTGATCGGCCGCGCCGATCTGCTCGACGACGCGCGTTTCTCCGAGCGCAACGCACGCAAAATGAATCGCGCGACATTGAAGGCAGAAATCGAAGCGGCGCTGGCAACTGACAGCGCAACGAACTGGGAAGCCAAATTTTTCGAAGCAGGTGTGCCGGCCGGGCGCGTGATGTCGGTGCCGGAGATTCTCGCGCATCCGCATCTGGAATCGCGCGACTTCATCCGCGAATTCGCCGGCGACGGCGCCACCGACCGGCAACGCGTGACGCGTGCGGGCTTTCGTCTCTCCGATGCCGACACGGCGCCGACCACCCCCGCGCCAGCTTTATCGGCTCACACGCGCGAGCACCTCGCCTCGCTCGGTTACGACGACGCGCAAATCGACCACCTACGCTCCGAAGGAGTGATCTGAACATGACGCAAGCATTCGACGCCGCCAAGCTCGCCGCCGAGTACTGGAGCACCTCGATCATCGATATTCATCCCGGCTCGATCAAGGTGCGCGGGTTCCCGATTCAGGAGCTGATCGGCAACGTCAGCTTCCCGCAGATGATCTGGCTCATGCTGCGCGGCGAGCTGCCTGACGCCGCGCAAGCGCGTTTGTTCGAGGCGGCGCTGGTGGCGTCGGTGGATCATGGTCCGCATGCACCGTCGATTGCGATCTCGCGGATGGCGACCAGTTGCGGTTTGCCGTTGAACGGCGCGATGGCCTCGGCGATCAATGCGCTGGATGATGTGCATGGCGGTGCGGGTCAGCAGGCGGTCGAACTGTACGACTCGATTGCTGAATGCATGGAAGCAGGCGCCGCATTGGAACAAGCCGTCGAGCAAGGCGTCGACGCTTTTACCGCCGAACATGGCAAGTATTTGCCCGGCTTCGGGCATCGTTTTCATCCGGTCGATCCGCGGGCAATCCGGCTTCTTTCGCTCGTGGACGACGGCGTCGAACAGAAAAGTATCAGCGGACGATACGCCGCTATCGCACGCGGCATAGAAGCCTTGCTCAAGCAGCGCAAGAACAGACCCGTGCCGATGAATATCGACGGTGCAACCGCCGTGATCTACGCCGAGCTCGGTTTCGCGCCGGAACTGGCGCGCGGCGTGTTCTGCCTGTCACGCGCGGTCGGCATTCTGTCGCATGCATGGGAGCAACGCGGACGCAACGAGCGCAACAAAGGCCCGATGCCGCGCCAGATGAATTACACCTATACGGGTAAGCCTGAACGTCACCTGTCCTGAACTTCGGCCGCACGCCGCTGCGCATTGCGCATGGCGCCCGAGTCGCCGCCTAACGCGTCTGTTGCGCGCGCGGCGCAATCGAATAGCGCGGCAAGATTGCGCTCGAAGAAAGCCTGATCGATGCGCGAGCTTGGGCCCGCGAGCGTCACCACGCCACGCAAACTCTGACGCACGCCGAATACCGGCATCGAGATTCCGGCCGTCTCCCGATCGCGCTCGCCGATCGATACGCAATAGAAGTCCTCGCGAATCTTCTCGTATGGGTCGCCGGGCATGCCGCCGAACGCCAGCAATGCAAGGCCGCCGGAGCCGCTTTCCAGCGGCAGTACATCCCCTTCGCGCACGTGAAAACGCACTGCATGCGTCGAGTCCACACGATGCAGACACACACGCACCGCCTCGTCGCGCACGTAAAACGACACGCTTTCGCCGCTCGTTTCCGCGAGTTCGCGCATCAGCGGCACCAGAATATCGCCGACGTTCAGGCTGCGCTGATACAACGCGCCGAGCATGAAGGTTGCGGAGCCGAGTTGATAGCGGCCGTCGTCGAGACGCAGCAACAGGCGGTGCTGGATCAGCGAGCCCGCGAGCCGTAACAGCGTGCTCTTGTAAAGCCCCGTGCGTGCCGCGAGTTCGGCGAGCGTGAGCGCGGCATCGTCCGGCCGGAACGCGAACAGAATCGCGCAAGCACGATCGATGACGGCAACGCCCTCGCTTTCCCTTGAGTTTGATTTGTCCGCAGGCGTTGGCATGAGTTGGCTTGGTAAGGGTTGCTTCATATCGAAGGGGAAATTTTACGCTATGACGCGGGGCTGTCATACCCGTCGTACGTGCCAACGGACCGATACTACGCGCGAAGGCGGTCAACGCGGCGGGACCCCTTATGTGAAGCCGCAACTATCGGCTTTCCCGCGCTGACTGATGGTGGAAGCGGCCATGCAAGGTGCGGGTATCGCGCTGGCGCCGGCTTTGATGTTCGATCACGAGATCAATACGGGCCGGCTGGTGCGCCCGTTCGAGGTGGAAGTGCATGCCGGCAGTTACTGGCTGACGTGGCTGAAGGGCAAAGCGATGACGCCGGCCATGCTGCTGTTCAGTCAGTGGATCATGAAGGAAGCGGCCTCGCACCTACCAGGCTAGCAAACCGACGCGAGACGATGGCCGTTCATCGCGGGCCGCTCGGCTTGCGGCGGAAACACGTTCCATGAGCCGTCGTTGTGACGGAAGAAAAAGATCGACAGCAAGCCGCCTGGCCGCAGCGCTTCCACGCAGACATAGCGTTGATGTTGCGACGCGCTGTGGCAGAACCGCACGACACGCGCGGGCATCGACGGGGTGGGTGCGAGCCATTTATCGACGGCCCAGTGCAAGGTCTTTTCCGCGGCAACCATGATGTGCTCCCTGATCCTTGAATTAGTGAATTGGTCAACGCTTGAACTCGTTCCCGCTCGCTCACGCGAGTTGTGCGGCAACGTGACCATCCTTCGCAACGCTTTCGACAAACGCCTTCACCAGACACACCAGCGCGTGCATGCCGGTGCGGGGATGCCTCAAACAGCAATGCACCTGGTCGCTGTGGCTCTCGCCAGACAGACACCATGCGCAGAAGTGTTCGCAGTTGTTCGTCAGCAGGCGGTAGCGGTTTTCGCCGAGGCGGGAGCGCGCACGGCGCACGGCTTCATCGCCGACGTAGCGGGCGCTCGACGTCGAGCGGATCGTCAATGAATGACCGGCGGCGAAGCGGCTCAGGTCCACTTCCTCCACCGGGCCGCGATGCGCCGAACTCGCGAAGCCCGAGTAATGGACCACGCGGCCATTGCCGACGTAAATGCCGTGGTGTTCGTAGCCGCGCCGTTGCGTGACGAGATGCGCACCGATCGGCAGGTCGATGGTCGACACGTCGTCACGGCATTCGTCGCGGCATTCGCTGCTCGCCGGAAGTGGGTTCGTGTTCATGGCCGCTCTCGCTTCAATATCCAACACTGTTGCGAGAGCTTTTGCATCATCCGGGCCATGTGCCGAAAAGCCTTTATTTAAAGGGCTGGCCGGAACGACGAGGTGTTTTGAGCGCGGCATGTGTCCGCTGTGAGCCGACAGAAAACCAACCCATGTGTTGGCCTTGGTCGATCATCCGGAGCGTTGACTGAGCTGCCATGACGGGGTCGGCTAAGGTCCGAGACCTGGCGCCCAATGTGTTGGGTCCTGCACCCACGCACACGCACGGATGTTGGTTGCATTCCGACCTCTACGCGGTCACATGAACTCATGCGCCATCCACCAGCACCCGGAATCGCCGCGCTATCAACGCGTTGCGAGAAAGCGCGGGCGTGAGCCGCAAATTGGCATGGCACTTGCACCATCGCGTTCATTCCTTTTCAACCGCGCGCCAGACGCACGTGGCAAACCGGAGAACGACATGGCTTCTATCACAGTGAACGACCTTTCCCTGAACCTCGCGCTCGACCGCAAAGCGATGGCGGCGATCCGCGGCGGCGGCGGTGCGCCGTGGGTGTACGGCTGGATTCAGCCTTATGTGCGGGAAACGCCGAGCATCGGTCCGGTTGTGAACCTGTACGACATCTCGAACAACTTCTATGCTAACCAGATGATCAACACGTTCCAGTCGGTGGATGTGCGCAACACCGGCGCGAACTCGAACATCAACGTGTCCCCGGACGCACGCAGCAGAAACGATATGGTGTAGCCCTTGTGACCTGTCCGAGCCAGTTTCGATGGATGTCGTCCGCGCGTTCCGACGCCGGACGCATCCGTGAAATCAACGAAGATGCCTGCCTCGCCCAGCCGGAACCCGGCCGCTGGGCCGTCGCCGATGGCATGGGTGGGCACGCGGTCGGCGATCTGGCGAGCCGCCTCGTGATCGAGACACTGAGCCGGCTCGCGCCGCCGCTCGCCATGAAAGCCGGTATCGCCGACGCGCGGGCCCGGCTGCAAGCGGTCAATCGCCAGTTGCGCAATGAAGCCGCGCGCCGCCAGGTGCAGCGGATCGGCAGCACGGTCGTCGTGCTGCTCGCCTGCGACCGCTTCTGCGGCTATCTGTGGGCCGGCGACAGTCGCCTCTATCTGTATCGCGAAGGGCAATTGCGGCAACTGACGCGCGATCATAGCCAGGTGGAACAACTCAAATCGCTCGGCGTGATTACCGACGAAGAGGCGCGCCATCACCCGGCGCAACACATGATCACGCGCGCGGTCGGCGCGACCGATGTACTCGAACTCGATGACGATGCGATCGAAGTCGCGGACGGCGACGTCTTTCTGCTATGCAGCGATGGTTTGAGCAACGAGATCAGCGATGCGGAAATATTGGAGGTGCTGACCTCGGTGGCCTATGAGCGCGCGTCTGACGAACTGGTCGAGTTGGCCATCGCGCGTGGTGGACGTGACAATGTCACCGCCGTGGTGGTGCGAGCGGAAGATCCGTATGCGTCCGAGAAAACCCTGCTGAATCCGGCGCCCTGAAAGCGCGGCCTCAACTATCGCTATCCTCGTCATCATGCTCGTCAGCCCCATTTTTACTCGGGGACGGTGCATTGCGGTTGCGAAAATCCTTCGAATGCAGGCCGTGCTTCTTCAGGAGCATTTGCAGATGCGAGCGGTTCATATCGATCCGCCGGGCCAGTTCTGCAACCGTGCCGCTCACTTCGCGAAGCCCGCGCTCCAGGAAGGCTTTTTCCGCGTCGTCGCTCGCGGCGCGCTTCGCGTCGCTGAGCGACATCAGATTCGCCACGCTGATGGGCTCCTGCCCGCTCGCCGCGGCTGGATTGGACAAAGCCGCCGCTGACCCAGGCGCGGCCGGCCGCATATCCACCGGCAGATGATCGATATCCGCCATCTCCCCCGCCAGACACGACACGCGATACATCACGTTGCGCAATTCGCGGATATTGCCCGGATACGCATAGTTCAGCAGAAAGTCCCGCAGACGCGGCGTCAATCTGACAGGCCGGCGTTTCAGTGTACCCGCGGCCTCGTCGCCGAACCACGCAATCAGCAGCGGTATTTCATCACGCCGCTCGCGCAGCGGCGGCAATGTGACGTGAATCACGCTGAGACGGTAGAACAAATCCTCGCGGAACTTGCCCTCTTCGCTCAGCTGCCGAAGATTGCGATTGGTCGCCGCGACAATCCGCGTATCGACGGCAATCGTTTCATCTGAACCCACGCGCTGAATTTCGTGCGCTTCCAGCACGCGCAGCAGCTTCACCTGACCGGCGAGCGGCAGCTCGCCGATCTCATCGAGAAAGATCGTGCCCGTATGCGCGCTTTCGAATTTGCCCTTGCGGTCATTCGAGGCCCCCGTAAACGCGCCCTTGCGATGCCCGAACAATTCCGACTCCAGCAGATTGTCTGGAATCGCGCCGCAATTCACGGAGATAAACGGCTTGTCCGGGCGCGAGCCATTCGCGTGAATCACCTTCGCCATCAGTTCCTTACCCGTGCCGCTCTCGCCGTCGATCAACACCGGCAAATCGGTCGGCGCGGCTTTCTCCGCGATTTCGAGCGATTCGAGCAAACGCGGATTGTCGCCGAAGGTCCCCTCGAAAATGAAACTGCGCTCGATCAGGGCCTTTCTACGCGCGCCACGCGATTGATCGGCAGGTGCCGTGGGTTCGGCGGCCGTGGCGGCCTGCACGAAGCGCTCCTTGTGCGACAGTTGCATGACCTCGTCGCGCAATGAGGTGGCTTGCCGGAGCAGCTTGTCGATGTCGGCGCGCTCGAGCCGGGACGACCAGCGCAGCGTCGAGCGCAAGATCTCGATGCGCTCGATCAACCCCGCGTACGAAATCGCCGGGCTGGCTTCCTCTACCTGGTCGAGTATCTTCATCATGCGCTCAACTGTTTCTGGACCAGCTGGTAGTACATCCCGCCGCGCTGGATCAGCTCATCGTGACGGCCCTGTTCGACGATCGCCCCTTCGTACAGCACCAGAATCTTGTCCGCGCGCATGATGGTGCTCAGCCGATGCGCAATGATCACCGCCGTGCGGCCCTTCAGAATGTCGTGCATATTGCCGAGGATATTGCTCTCCGATTGCGAGTCCAGCGCCGAGGTGGCCTCATCGAATACCAGCAGACGCGGATCGTGATACAGCGCCCGTGCAATGCACAACCGTTGAATCTGGCCGCCGGATAAGCCAATGCCGCGTTCGCCGACAATCTGTTCGTAGCCGAGCGGCATCTTGCTGATAAACGCGTGCGCGTCGGCCATTTTCGCGACTTCCTCGATACGGCGCCGTTCGGGCGCGTCGTCGCCGCTTGCAATGTTCTCGGCAATCGTGCCGGAAAACAGCAGATTGCTCTGCATCACATAGCCGATCTGTGCGCGGAAATAGGCTTTGTCGACCACGCCGAGGTCGTAACCGTCGATGGTCATCTTGCCCTCGGTCGGCGCGTAAAAGCCGACCAGCAGTTTCGCGAGCGTCGTCTTGCCGGAACCGCTGCGGCCTACGATCGCCACCAGTTCGCCGGGTTTGATGTCGAAGCTGATATTTTCCAGTACATAGGCCGAATCATTCTCACCGTAGCGGAAGTACACCCCGTTGAGGCTGATCTCGCCTTGCAGCTCCGGCAGCATCACGCGCGAAGGCAAATCCTGCGGCTTCTGCTCGGGCTCGATATCGAGCACGTCGCCCAGGCGTTCCATCGCCACGCCCGCGTCGTTCAGCATGCTCCATAAGCCGACCAATCCCATCAGCGGACCCAGCACGCTGCCCATGAACGCATTGAACGCGATCAACTGACCGATGGTCATTTCGCGCGCCAGCACCAGATTCGCGCCGACCCAGAGGATCGCGATCGTGGTCGCCGCATTCAGCAACTGGCTGCCGAGGCCGACGAGAATGCTGAAGGCATGTGCCCGGTATTGCACTTCGAGTGCTTTGGCGTATTTCTTCTCCCAGCGCAATCGCACCGGCCGTTCGATACCCATGCCTTTGACGGTCTCGACACCGGCGAGCGCTTCCATCAGAAATGACTTCGAGTCAGTCGACGCCGTGAACACCTCGCGCGCGTAGTTCTTGATCTTCGGTGTGGCGAGCGCGGTCAGCGCCATGATCGGGATCACGAACCCGATCAGCACCAGCGTCATCTTCACGTTGTAGACAAACATGATCGTGAAGTAGATGAACACCATCAGCAGATTCAGCGCGGTGGTCACCGTGGATTCGGTGAGGAAGGCGCGGATCGTCTGGTTCTCCTGGAAGCGCGCGAAGATGTCGCCGGTTTTGCGTTTGGCGAAAAACGAAAACGGCAACGACAGGGTGTGCTTGAAGAACTGCGACATCATCGCGAAGTCCATGTTGCGCACCATGAAATTGGCGAGATACGCGCGGATCGACGACATCAATTGCGAGAACACATTGGCGATGATCAGGCCGCCAATCAGCAGATGCAGCAAGCTGACGTTCTGATGCACGATCACGCCGTCGAGAATATTCTGGATGATCAGCGGTGGAATCACGCCGAGTACCTGAATCACGAACGTGGCAAGGAACAGGTGGCCGAGAATCTTCTTGTACGGCCGGAGGTAGCCGACAAATCGTATCCATGGCGAACGCGCGGCCGACATCTGCAAGAGATTCGGGCCACCGGTAAAGAGCAGGCACGTGCCGCTCCAGCCGCGTTCGAAATCTTCAACCGTCATTTTCCTGAAACCGATTGCCGGGTCGGCGACCCACACGTATTCCTTGGAAAGCCCGTACACCACCACATAGTGGTATCCCTCCCAATGCACGATGAAGGGCAGATCGAAACCGCGCAATGAATCGAACGTGCATTGCACGCCACGCGCGGTGAAGCCGAGCGATTCGCCGGCGCGCGCCAGACTGTCGAGCGTCGCGCCTTGTGTCGTGACGTTGGCGAGTTCGCGCAGTTTGCCCAGCGTCATGGGAATGTTGTAGTGGCGGCATACCATTGCGAGACACGCGGCGCCGCAATCCATTTCTTCGGCCTGCTCGACCAGCGCAAAGCGCTTGATGACCTTTTCGCCGAACTCGGGTTTGGTCTGCAGATCGAGCATCAACGGCAACTTGCGCCGCTGTTCGAGGCGCTTTTGCCGCTGCAGTTCGCGGTCGCCGTAACGAATCCGCTCGTCCAGCACTTCGCGCAGCTTGGGGTTGCGCTCCAGAATGAAATGGACCGTGCGTTCCGGGATCACCAGCAGCCGAGTTTCGGTCGTTGCCACTACCGAGGCCATTTGCTCCTGACGCATCAAACAGGCTTTTTCGCCGAAGATTTCGCCTTCGCCGAGCGTCGCCAGCGTGTAGTCGTGACCTTCCTCATGACGGACGATGCGAACGCCGCCTTGCCGCACCACGTAGAGCCGCCGGTCGTCGCGCCCGTCCTGCTTGAGAATTTCCTTGCCCGCGGCCACCCGTTTCACGCCGACGCTGCGCACATATTCTTCGAGTTCCGCCTTATTGAGCTTGCCGCGCAGATCGAACAACTGTGCCACGAACCCACCGGCCGAACTGATCGCCACGTAACTCGCGATAAAGGCTAACGCAGCCTGATTGCCGGCAATCACCGGTTCGATCGCGACACGGGGAATGAACAGCAACTCGGTTTTCGCGGACGCCCGTACCGAAGCCTCGTGCACATACGAGCGCAACATCGCAATGTCGGCGAAGATCTCGCCGGCCTTGCGCACGCCCATGCTGGTCTCCTTGCCGTGTTCCTCGGTAAAGATACGGACTGAACCCGAGCGAACCACGTAAAGACCGTCAGCCGTCTCGCCCGCCGAGCAGACCGTTTCGCCGAACGAATAGAAGCGTGCCTGCGCATACTCGGCAAGACGCTCGATCTCGTCGCGCGACAACGGCGAAAGGATTTCCACCGAGGTCAGAAACTCGGCAGCGGAAGGCGCGGTCTGGGGTGCATCCATGGGCTTGCGGACCTCGGTTCGGCGTGGCTTTGTCTGGTGTTGTCTGGTGTCTCGGTGTTGCGTTGCGGCGCGCCGCGATTCGAACTACGGGGCTAGCGCGCTTCGATCACATGCTCCTGAGCGCGCGCAATCAGCCAGCTCTCGCGCAACAGACGCCTGACTTCGGCGGCCACATCTGCATCGAGCGTCGCCGGATATTTCGCGGTCACGGCGAAAATCTCGAAGCATGAGCGATCCGCCGACGCAAACGGCCCGAGCAGATCGCCCACCGCCGCATTGAAAATCTTCGCCTCGATATCCGGCTTCAACGATCCCCGCAACACCTTGCCGATCACGCCGCCGGCTTCGCGCGTATCCGCGATCGAATGCTCGCGCGCCATGTCGGCAAAGCTGTCGGGATCGTCATGCAGGTACGAAATCATTTCCTTCGCCTTGCCTTCGCTATCGAGCACGATATGGCTCACCTCGATTGCGTCGAACTTCGGCGAATTCAGCGCGAAGTAATCCTTGATCGCGGCCTCGTTGCCGACCACGTCGAGCATCTTCTCCTGATACAGCCCGTCGGTAATGAAGGCCTCGAACTCGTCGAGACTCACGTTGAGCGCATCGAGGTATTGATTCATATCCGTCGCGCGATGCAGGCCGCGCACGCGGCGGAACTGGTCGGCGCGCTGCTGGATTTCGTCCGCCGTGACGGCAATGCCCTGTTTCTTCGCCGCATGCACGGTGAGCTTGTCGCGCACAATCTGCTCGATCAGGCTCTCGAACTGGCCAGTCAATTTCAGAAGACGAATGAACTCGGAAACGTCCACCAGTTCGTCATCGATTCGTACTATCGCGGTCATGTCATCCGCTCCTTTAATTGACGTGTAGTCGGCGCGCTCAACCCGCCAAATGCCTGAACGGATCGAGACCCAGATCGATCAGGCGCCGTTCGCGCACCACGATTTCCGCGCTCGCCGTCATGCCATAGCGCAGCGGATAGCGTGTGTCGGCAATCTGGTAGTAGTTCTTGTCAAGCGTGACGCGGCCTTCGTACACCGGCTGTTTGTCCTGCAACGACGGTTTGGTGGCCGGCGAGATATAGGCCAGCGTGCCGCTGATCAGCCCATAACGCTGATACGGGAACGCGTTGAATTTCAGCTTGACGGACTGGCCTTCGTGCAGAAAAGCACGGTCGTGTTCGGCGATTTCGATCTTCAGCACGGGCTTCGCATCTTTCGGCGCGATGCCGCCGAGCGGCGCGTTCGCCTGGATCTTGTCGCCCCGTTGCGTGGAGGTCACGTCGGTAATGACGCCGGAGACCGGCGCGAGGATCAGCAGGAAATTGTCTTTGTCGATGTTCTCGAAGCGGATTCGCGCGGCGGCTTCAGCCACGAGGCGTGCGGTCTGCAGTTGCAGACGCACCTTGTCTTCCGCGTCGGTGATGTCGCGGACGGCCGAGTCGTACTGGAGTTGCAGGTCGGTGGTCTGCTGGCCGCTGGTTTCGAGTTGCGCATTGGCCTGCGCGTATTCGTGGCTCAAGCGGAAATCCAGTTCAGCGAGTTTCGATTGGGCGACACGGTAAGCGTTATCCGCTTCCATCGCCGCAGTGCGTTTCTGCTCCACCTGCAACTCGGCGATGCCCCCACCGCCTGGTTGCGCGAAAAGCCGCGAGTAGCGGTCCAGTTCCTGACGCGCCGCTTCGCGCGTGCGGCGCGCATTGTCGAGCACGCTGCGCGCTTCGTCGAGTTCGGCCTTCTGGCCTTCGGCGAGCTTGCTGGTGCCTTCCGAGACGCGATTTTCGTGCAGATGGGCTTCCACCTCCATCTGTGCCTTCAGCGCGGCTGCCTTGCGCTCCATCAGTACTTTCTTCTCCGGGAACTGTTTCCAGTCGCGCTCGGCGTCTTCGAGTTTGAGTTGCGCCTGCAGCGCGTTGCTCGCTGCCTCGATCGCACCGCGCGCATTCAGCCGCGCCAGCACATCGCCCTTTTGCACCGGCTGCCCCTCGGCGATGTACAGATCGGCGAGTTCGCCGTCGATCGGCGCATAGATGCGGCGCACCTCCGATTCCGGCGAGAGCGTGCCCTGCGCGCTGACGATCACGTCGGCGCGGCCCACGAACGACCACAGCAAGCCGGCCACCACCAGCGCGACCATCGCCCAGATCAGCGCACGCGCGAGCCGTACCGGCTCCGCGGTGAGAATGGCGATGCCCTCGACGCTGTGGTCCTCCAGCGCCTCCGACAACGGTCTAGGGTGACTGTCGCGCTTCACTCTGCCCGCCTCCGATCAATGCCAGCTTCGCCTTCAATAGCCCGGGATCCAGCACCATGCGCAACTCGGTCAGCGAGCGGCGCTGCAGATCCGCTTCGGCCTGGATATCCGCGAGCAGGCGGTCGAAGTCGGCGGGATGATCCGCTTTCAGCTGGGTATAGATGCGCATGCCCTGTTGCGCGGCAGACTGCGCATCGGACAACAGCCGCGCCTCGCTGCGAAAACCGGGTGAAATCCCCGCTTCCAGCCGTTGCGTGCCGCCGATCGGACCGCTCGCCCGATACTGTTTCCAGAGGCTCTGCGCGCGCAGCAACAGGTCTTGCGCGCGCGCCAGCGCTTTGTCGTGCAACGCGGCGACGTCTTTCTGGATCGATTGCACGAACCAGGCGTCCGCCGCCGGATCGAGACTGGCGTAGAACGACAGCAAGCGTTGGTCGTAGTCCTTGCTTGCGCGCGTTTTCTGCAAATCCGCGAATTGGTCTCGCAGCCCTTTCTTGTGTGCCAGTTCCGCTGCGATCACATCGGACCACGGCCCGGCAGGCATGGCCTGCAATTCGCCCAGCGCCTGCTGGGCGTCGCCGCGCCGCCACGCCGCGCTCGCCGCGTCATGGCGCTGAATGACGTCGGGCGACGGCAGACGGCTCGCGGCCAGTTGCTGAAACTGCGCCTGAAATGGCGGGGTGCTGAAGCGCACTGTCTTTATCAAGGCGAGCAACGGCGTCAGTTGCCGGCTCAGCGCTGCATTCAGCACATCGGTGTACTGCCGCAGATCCGTCCGTACACGGTCGAGACCGGCGAGACGCGGATAACGCTGCGCGTAATCGTCGAGTACGGCAGGCAATGCATCGGGCTTGTCGCGTGCCAATTCGGTGCGAATCGTGCCGTTCAGACGATCGATGGCCGCGAGGTACACCGAGTCGTCACTTTCCAGTTTGCGCAGATGGCTCAGTGCCTGCGCATACGGCTCCGCAAAAACAGGCACATACGAGGCAATGCGGTCCAGGGCGCGCTGATGGTTTCGCGGGTCGTCCTCCCAGCGTTGCAGCAGGCCGCCGATGGTGGCCTCGTCCGCGTATATGCGGATCGGCGCGTCGACGCCGCCGCGCCCCGCCACGAAACGCTCCAGGTCGCCCACCCATTGCAATTCGCCGACCAGAGCGGAAGCGTCCGCGTTATTCGCACTCAACGACCTCATCTCCTTGAGCAGCGCGTCGGCCTGGTCGAACTGCGCCTTTTGCAGCGCGTTCAGCCAGCCGGGGATTTTTGCCTTCAGCAGCGCTTCGGTCGCTAATGCGCCGATTTTCGTGTCGGCGGGATGGCTCGTCAGATAGCCGTTTGCCGCTGTCACCGCGCCGCTGTAATCTCCGCTCGCCAGCAGGTTTCTCAACTCGCGCTCCGATGAGCCACGCATGTAGAGCGTCAGCGCCGCGGCCACCAGAATAGCGACTGCCGCGCCACCCCACCATGCGGCGCGACCTGCCATCGTGTGATCGCCACCCGCAAAGGCGTTGCTGAGTTCACCGGCTACCAGACGCCAGCGCTGCGGGCGGCCCTTCGCTACCTTGTTGCCTTGTCTCGTATGCGTGCTGCTGCTTGTGCCCTGCGCGCCGTTTGCGCCGTGCTTGCCTTTCGTGCCGCTTGTGCCATTCGCGCCGCCCGTCAGCGTGTCGCGCTTCGCCTGCGCAGAGGCGGCCTGCGCCGCCTCGTTGACTTCGTCTTCACGTTGCAGCGCCGGGTCGACGCAGAAGATATCGAGGAACGAATGCGCGGCGCCGACGAACGTGGTCTTGTCGGGATCGGCGGCGGCGTCGACAGCGGGGTTGACGAGTAACTGGGTCACGGTCGGCTCGACTTCAGGGGGATTTTGCAGCGTCACCCTGTAGACGAAGTGGTCGCCGCCAAATGCAAGGAGGTCTCCCTCTACCAGCGCCACAGCGGTTTCGTCGAGCCGCTTTCCGCCGACGAATGTGCCATTCGTGCTGCCGAGATCTTCAAGGTAAAGCTCGCCGCCTTTCAGAAAGATGTGCGCATGACGGCGCGAGATGTAGTTGACCTGATGCGGATAGCGGTCCCTGTAGCGCGAGAAGACTTCGTCGGCCTTGCTGATGAGAAAGGGGAACGCCTGCACGTCGATGGGTTGGAGATCGAGGTCGCCGCGCTGCGGCTCCAGCAGCAGGCCGGGTGCGGGCGGCGCACTCGCGGCGGCGACGATCCGCGCGCGCGGTTCGATACCCACGCGATAGCAGAGCTCGCCGCCGAAGCACAATTCGTCGCCGCCACGCACCCGTGCCGGCGCTTGCCGCACCGGGACACCGTTGAGCGTCGTGCCGTTCTTGCTGCCGAGATCGGCCACATAGACGGCGCCCTGTTCCGTGAAAATCCGCGCATGGCGGCGTGACAGACGGGTAAGCCGCTCGGCGGGGTAGTCGGTAAACGGCACCTCGCTGCGGCCAATCGCGAACAGGCTGTCGACGATCCGGATCGCGTCCAGCGCGGGACGCTGCGCGGACGCAACCGGGGACAGCACCACGTCGAACGTGGCCTCCTGGGTTGCGCGCATCTCAGCAATCGAAGCTTCGCCAGCAGTCATTTTATGTGGATCACTAATCGTTTACCCGCTGCGGCGAGCGCGCAACGGAAACGGAAAGAAGAGCTACGGCGAATAACGGATCTTTTAACGAGCCGCGCGGAATCCGGCTTCTTACAAATATTAAGTCACACATGGCGAGTGTCAATTTTCAGATCGTCGGTTGGAGAGGCCATTCATGCGTCGTATGCAGCCGAAATGCGCCGTGCGCGCCATGCCCCGGATTAGCTCAGTGCTCCTTTACTTCCGTTTGCACGTCCACGCTCGGCCAGCCGCCACCGAGCGCCTTGTACAGCAGCACCGTGTCGGACAGAATCAGTTGATGGTTGGCGAGTAATTCCTGTTGCGCCTCCAGCAAGGTCCGTTCGGTTTCGAAAACCTCCAGCTGCGACACCACGCCCAGACGCAATTGCGACTGAATCTGATCGGCGACGATTTGCAGACGCGATACCTCCTGCTGCAATTCCAGTCGCTGCGCCTTGTGCGAGCTCAGATTGACCAGTGCGTTTTCCACTTCCTCGAATGCACCCATGACGGCCACGCGGTATTGCTGTTCGGCGACCGTCGATTGCGCCTGCGTGACTTTCACATGCGCCCGCACGCCGGGATCGAGCAATGGAATATTGATGCTGGGCATGAATCCGTAAGTGAACGACTTCAGCAGATCGGTCAGCGCGAAACTTGCCGTGCCGCCGTGGCCGGTGAGGTTGATGGTAGGTAATTGCGCGAGCTTGGCTTGACCGACCAGGTCGTAGGCTTCCAGCACTCTGAACTCCGCGGCCACCACGTCGGGACGCCGCGCGAGGAGTTGCGCGGGCAGGCCGTCAGGCACGGCAGGCAATTGCACGCGTTGCTGCAAATGCCCTTGGGGCAACTGGAACTCGCCCGCCGGCACGCCGAGCAACGTGCACAACGCGTTGTTCGCGATGGCGCGCGAACGGCGCAGTTCGAGCAACTGATTCGTCAGGCGGTTGATTTCGGCCTGCTGGCGCAACACCTGCGTTTGCGGCACGAGCCCGTTGCGGCGTTGGCCGTCGTAGATCGTGAGAATCTGGCGGTTCGTCACGAGCGTTTGTTGCTGCTGCTCGATCTGGTCGTCGAATTGGAGAATCTGGAAATAGGTGCTCGAGACATTCGCTACCAGCTCGAGATAGCCGGCGCGCCAGTCCGCCTCGCTGGCGTGGAACTCGGCTTTTTGCGCCTGCACGCCCTTCTCCACTTTGCCCCAGATATCGATGTCCCAGCTCACCTGCGCAGCGACGTTGTACTGTTTGATAAGCTTTTGACCCGTGGTCTTTTCGAAATCGGCACCGCCGCCGAGATCCATGGTCGGCAATGCACCTGCTTTGGCCTCGCCGATCTGCGTGCCTGCCACGTCGATTCGCGCGGCCAGCACCTTGATATCGAAGTTGTTCGCGATCGCTTTCGCAATCAGTGTGTCCAGGTAGGGATCGTGGAAGCCTTTCCACCACTCGGGATCGATGGTTGCGGCCGCCGATACCGGCGCGCCTTTCTGATCCGACCACGACGCCTTGGCGGGCGTGTCGGGCCGCTTGTAGTCGGGCATGCTGACATCGATACACGCGCACAGCGCGAGCGCACAAAGCGTTGCGGCACAGAGTCCACGCAGCGCCGCGGCCGCGTTGCGCGCACGCGCCAATGGGCGCTCCGCGCAGCCAGGCGACGATGCATAGAAAAAGCGCTGACCGCCGATTGAATCAAGCAACGCTGACACGATTTTCTCCGATGACGCCGGCTACGTTGCACGAGGAGAACGCGCTATTTAAGTAAAGCATGTCCTGCCCGGCTTCACCATCGAAGCGGTACGGGAAGGTCGGCGCGGGATCGGGCGGTGACGCTGGGGTCGTGTGGAAAGAACGATTGGATGCGAAATCTTTTTGACGCGCGAGTCTTGCGCGTCCCGCGGAGACATGAGCGCCTCCGCGGCGGCTACGCCGTTCAGTACACGTTGATGTTGTTGCTCGAGCTCACGTGCGGGTCGATCGTCGTGGTGATGCCGGCGACGAACGCTGCGTTGTTGCCGTTGGCGTTCTGGATGTTCACTTCGTTGCTGATCAGTTGGGTGGCGTTGACGGTCTTGCTGTTGTTCGGCGCATACACCGGCGTGAAGTTGAAGTACGACGAGGACGGATAGCCGTGGCCGCCGCGCACGGCGCTCATCGCCTTGCTGTCGAGTTGTTCGGTAATGGACAGGTCTTTGATCATCAGCGTGTTCATGGTAAATCTCCTGGAAGGGAAACAGCACAGTGTTGCGGTTGGGTTCGAGCATCTTGTCTGCTCGAGTGTCACTAACGCATGGGCTGTGCCAGTTTTGCTTTCCGATCCTAAGAAATGTTCGGAACGGCTGTAATAAAGGGGTTTCAGGGATCGTAGAGCGTCGCGTGCGGTACGACGGCTACGGAGCGGCAGGTTGGCGCTGGTGGATCGCAGCCAACAATGGGCGCCACGGTGTTGGCTTCGACGTGACACTGAAGAGAGAACCGCACCGCTACCCCATCAACGTGCAATGACCGTGATCTTCTTCGAGTACACCGGCGGATTGTGAGGGATATGCATGTCATCGCCCATCAGCAGTTGCAGCGTGTGCTTGCCGGGCGGCAGTTGAATCATCGTTTCCGTTTCACCCGCGCCAAAGTGCAGATGGTTGCGGTCCGACGGAATTTCCTGGTCCAGCGGCGGCAGATCGGTATCGATCAGCAAATGATGATGCCCCGTGTTCGGGTACTTGACGCCCTTCGGCGCGACGCCCATATAGCGCAAGCCGAACCACACCCGGAACGGTTTATTGGCCGGCACCACCTGACCATCGTTCGGATAGCCGATATAGGCATGCGCGCCGGCAGGCGCCGGCGTCGTGCCGGCCGTGGCGGGAATCGGCGCGGCCAGTGACGCCAATGCCAGAAACGCCGCGAGCGCGATGATCTTGTCCATGTTGGTCTCTCCGTCCTGACGGACCCGCTTTGAATGAACGGGACAGCTAGTCTTTTAGTACGGTGATGGTGATCTTCTTCGAATACACCGGCGGCACGTGGGGCACGTGATTGTGGTCGCCAAGAATGAGTTGCAACGTGTGCTTGCCCGGTGGCAACTCGATCCGCGCGTCGGTCTCACCCGCGCCGAAATGCAGGTGGTTGCGGTCCGACGGAATTTCCTGGTCGAGCGGCGGCAAATCGGTGTCGATCAACAGATGGTGATGACCGGTGTTCGGAAGAGCGACACCTTTCGGGCACACGCCCATGTTGCGCAAGCCCATGCGAACCCATAGCTTGCCGCCGTGAATCACCGTGCCATCCGACGGCCAGATGATGTATTCCTCGGCGCCGGGCGGCGAGGGGGTTTGCTCGGCAAGCGCGGTTTCGCACAGCGACACGCCGCACAGCAGGATGACGAGCGTGACGCGCAAAGCCTCGCGAAGCGCTGCAAGCCACGCGTTCGCTCCGTAACGGATGTCGAGCACGCCAGGTGTGAGGACTCTTCGCATTGCGCACTCTCCCGAAGATGGATCGGGCCGCCCCGGCTGCGTAAAGCGCAAGCCGGACGATCCGACTGGATGTCGCGGGCGCTCGCGTGGTTCAGTGGATACGCGTGGATCCACGTGGCGGATTGACGTAGATGAGCGGCCACATGATTAAAACGGCCGTAGTGCCCTACTTTGTGAATCAGCTTAGGTCGTAACTTGCCAAAAAGATACGCCACACTCGTTAACCGTATAACGCATTGACGATGTGCGGACAGTTGTGACGCGCAAACCGCGTGCTATCGTTATTCATAGGTTGTCGATGGAAAGTCGCGCGCGGCATCGATGCTGTGTGCGATCCGCTTCAATGGCTGACGCGGGCGTCGCGGTCGTCGAAACCCTATGTTCTGTCCGGAACAAACAGGATACGAATATGTGGCGAACATTCCTGCTGGTGTGCATGGCCGGGGCAATTCAGGCGCAGGCGGGCAGCGTCCATGCCGCGACGCAGCGTGACGCCGCAGAACTTGGGGCGGCGGCTCCACGCATGGCGGTTGCGTCGATCGTGCCGCTCGCACTGCATGGGAGGGATACGCAGCCCGCGCGCATTGCACTGGTGATTGGCAACGGCGCGTACGGTGATCACGCCGGTTACGCGGACCCGCTTCGCGTTAATGCGCCGCGCGACGCTGAGGCCGTGCGCGACACGCTGCGCGCTCGCGGCTTCGACGTCATCTTGCGCACCGATGCAACGCCGCAGCAAATGCGCGATGCCATCAGCGAATTCCGCCAACGTCTGCGAGATGGCGGCATCGGACTCTTCTATTTCGCGGGACACGGCCTGCAAATCGGCCGGCAAACGCTGCTCGTGCCCGCCGGCCTCGACGCACGCGCGCCGGCCCGGCTGGTGAGCGAGGGCGTCGATCTGGATAGCGTATTAGAGGCAATGCGCGCGCCGCGTGCCGGACAGCTGAATGTCGTGATTCTCGACGCTTGCCTGAACAATCCTTTCACCGCCGGCGTCACGTTCAATAGGGCCGCTTTGCCCGCCAATACCGTGGTCGCGTATCCGACAGCGCCGGGCGGATTTGCGGCGGACGGCATGCGCCATGGCGTCTATACGAATGCATTGCTGCGGGCGCTCAACGACGCTTCTTCATCACGGAACCTCGCGGGAATGTTTCAACGCGTAGCGACGTCCGTTAGCACGGCCACCAACGGGGAGCAGGTACCCTGGATCGCGTCATCGCTTGCCGGGACTGCGAGCTTGAGCGAGCCTCCCGCAGCTCCTGGCACTAGCGCGGCGCTCATCGCCGCCACCCGCGACGAACCCATTGCCGTCTTGCACAGCAGAGGCATTCTGCCAAAGGACAGCAGCGAGCAATACGAAATTACCTTCTGGAATTCCATCAAGGACAGCAACTACCCGAGCGATTACGAGGCCTATCTGAAGGCCTATCCCAATGGCCGCTTCGCCGCGCTCGCTCACGCGCGTATCGACCGGCTGCGCGCCGCGGCTTCGGCGAGTGCGCCGTCCGCTTCGCCAGGG
>NZ_JAXDPY010000406.1:0-13460 GCF_034668105.1 Paraburkholderia sp.
GGCCCCTGAAGCCCGCGAGATCGGTGCCCGATGCTTTGGCCATCGCAGTGAGCGCGGCGGTGCTGTCGGCGCCATTGGCGTGCATCAGCGCGACCATCTCGAACCACGCGCCCGTCAGCGCCTTGCCGAGGGCAGGGTTGTCATGGAGGGTTTTGGTGTTGACCACCATCATGTCCATGATTTCGCCGGGGATCTTGCTCGAGTCGAAGACTTCGGTGACGTTCGGCTGTGCCTTCAGGTCAGCGAGCATCGGGTTCCACGTCACCGTGTTCTGAACCGCGGGCGTTGCGAACGCGCCGGCGATGTCGGCATCGGACGTGTTCACCACCTTGAGGTCGCGCTCGCTCATATGCGCACTTTCGAGGGCGCGTGCGAGCAGGTAGTGCGAAACGGAGAACTGGACCAGATTGATCTGCTGGCCCTTCAGGTTGGCAATCTGCTTACCCTTGCCCTTGATGAGCACGCCGTCGTTGCCGTTCGAATAGTCGCTGACGATCAGCGCAGTCGAATCGACACCGCCCGAGGCCGGAATGGTCAGCGCATCCATATTGGTCATCGCGCAGCCGTCAAACTTGCCGGCGGTGTACTGATTGATGGATTCGACGTAGTCGTTCAGTTGCACGACATCGACATTGATGCCGTATTTTTTGGCCCACTTGGAGACGATGCCCTGAGTCTTTGCCTGACCCCACGGCATCCAGCCGGCGTAGATGGTCCAGCAGACCTTGAAGTCGGTACGGCCTGCGGCAAATGTGGAAGTTGAGGCGAGGGTGGCGAGGGAGACAGCGGCGATGCCGAGAAAGCGAACGAGCTTGCGCATGAGGTTGACCTCGGAAGGGACGGTTAGCGACGGCAGGGAGCAGCGCAAACATCGCGTTCTCTCCCGGGCTTTTGTCCCGCCGTGTAACCTCGCCTGAGGTCGACAGCTCTCGGACCAGCACCTGCGTGAAGCAGGCCGGAACCCTAGCCGTCCATTTCCAGATTGTCTATGAACCGGATGATGCGCCGGCTCCTTGCCGTCGTTATAAAGCGAGAAGCGTGCCAAACAGAAAGAGGCGCATTTTGCGGCATTGCAGCGGGCGTCTGCCCCGTTGCAGTGACGGCGCGCACCGTGCATGCGGAACGGGCACTCTCTTTGTGCATCGCGTACGGGCCAACACCTATGCGCTTTCTGCCCATTGTGCCGAAGCCGGCGACTAGGTCACGTCCATCACATTGCCTGCCGGCGTGTCGTTCGACGGTGCGAAAGTCGATACAAAGTTCGACTATGCAAATGCGGAAGTTGATTACTGGAAGAAGGCGATTCCCGGCGATCTCGAAGTCACAAGAACCATGGCTGAGCTGAAAATCAGCAGGCTTATATTCAAAAGGCCAAAGTCCTCACTCAATGAGTGTTCAGGTATGGCGACTACAGCCCACTAGACTCCTATAGCGAGCCGCTTTGGTCAATAGAGAGGTGTGCCCAGTTGATCGCTGAGAGTCCCCGCCGGATACTCCAGGCATCGCCTCTCCGCTGACGGGCTTACGCCATCCGATGAAGAGAGCAGAGCGACACGCGGCGGCCCCGGATTCTGCTGAATTTGCCGGAGGGCGCCGGACAGGGAGACGAAGTACAAGCTGGACTAAAGGGGGCCTGAAAAAATGGCGCACGCCGATCTGGCAGTACTTGGAGGTGTGGGAATTCTCTCGCTGGCCTCCCTGGTCATATGCGGAATGTATGTGTACTGGAGCAGCGACAGATACCGCAACCGACCGCGCCGACTCGAAGCACAATACGGCGGCGCTCAATCCATCGCTCAACTCATCGCTCAACTCAGCGGCCACCTCAGCGGCCAACTCAGCGGTCCAGATAACGAGCCGTCTTCGGCAGTCGAGGTCACCATGGGCACGCAACTCAGCGCTCGATGCAAAACTTCGCTCTATCGGGCCGTGTTCAGCAGCGCCCACGAAGCAAGCATCGTGTTCCTGTTTGCCGACGATCGTGACGACGCCCGCCAACGCGCGGCCAGTGCACTGGCTGCCATTCACAAAGTCCCGGCGGAGAACATGCAGTTGAGCGAGCTCGCGTCGTTCCGCGAACTGGTCGATCGCGGCGTGAGCGAAGACGAAGATCTGCGAATCTTCGAAATGGCCTGGAAAGACGCGGACGTCAGCGTATGGGCCGAACATCCGCTCTTTCTCACCGACGATCCCGGCTTGCTCGGCAAATGGGCCGAGTTGTATGCCGACCTCGCGCGCGAGCTGGCTGTCAGCGCGATTGAGCGAGCGCGGAACTGAGCGTGTGCCGATGGCCTGGGCGGGCCGCCGTCCTCGCGAATGCTCGCGAAACATCGATGGAGGATTCGCTCCCATGCCGCTCTGCCCACGTTTAGGCACCGGCAAACAACGGAATGACTGAGCGGCGGTTCGGCTTCGTGCCGTGCCCGATACAATCAACGCCGTTGCCGCCACCGATTTCACTCCGATGCCCCGCGCTGCTGAAAACCTCCGTTTTGATCTTACGACGCTCCGTCTATTCGAAGCGACAGCCGAACTCGGCGCCGTCACCAAAGCAGCGGACCGTCTTGCGCTAGCGCCGGCGGCGGCTTCAAGGCGCATCAGCGAACTGGAATCGCAGTTCGGTGTGGCACTGTTCGAACGCCGCCCTCACGGCATGACCCTCACCGACGCGGGGCGCACCTTGCTGGCCCACGCGCGCAGCATGATTCATTCGGCCGCGCGCATGCACGACGACGCGTCTGCCTTTCGCCAGGGCGATCGCGGCATCGTGAAAATTGCGGCTTGTACGTCGGCTGTTCTTCAGTTCCTCGCGCAAGATGTGCAGCGATGCCATGCAACGTATCCCGGCATCCGGATCGATCTGCAGGAGTTGAACAGTCACGGCGTCATGCAGGCGCTGTCACGTCATGTCGTCGATATCGGCATCTACGAGGCCTCGCTGGGTCACCTCGACTTTCCGACCCAGAAGTATCGGGAGGACCGGCTCGTCGTGCTGACAACCGCCGATCATCCGCTCGCCGAACTCAAGCGGGTCACGCTCCATGACCTGTTCGCTTACGACGTGATCGGCCTGACCGAGGGTTCCGCGATATCAGTCGCGCTCGGCCGTCTCGCGAACCATAGCGCTCACGTCCTGCATATGCGCATCCGGGTGGGCAGCTTCGACAGCATGACCGCCATGGTTGCCGCGGGCGTAGGGATCGGCGTCATGCCGCTTGGTGTCGCCCGGGTGCTGGCGGGCGGCAGGCGCTTCCGCGTGCTGCCGATCGAGGGCGAGTGGGCCACGCGGCAGTTCCTGCTGTGCCACTTGCCGCATGAATCGATCTCATCCTCCGCGCTGTCCGTGATCGAACTCCTCGCCGCGCCGGTTTCGCAGAATTCGAAACCTGCATAGCCCAATGAGCGATGGCGTTGGGCGCCGATCCTTTTTATCTTTAGGCGTCACCGCTACCTGGAAAGTGTAGCGATCCCATCGTTCTCGCTGGAGTTCCATGTCTTCGCAACCCGTTCGAATTGTCCTTAGCATCGGCGACGCCGCCGGCATCGGCGCCGAGATCATCGTGCGCCTGCTGGCGGATCCCGCCACTCGCCAGAAGGCGCATATCACCCTGCTTGGCAATCACGACGCCCTCGCGCGCGGTGCGTCCGCCGCCGGCGTCGAGTTGCCGCAAGCGGCCGACTGGCTCGATATTCCGTCCTGGGCCGGCAGCGACGCGGTGTTCCCACCGGGCGTCATCAGCGAGGCCAGTGGCCGCTTCATGCTGGATTCGCTGCGGCTTGCCGTGCAATACGTCGTCGATGGGCGCGCCGACGCCGTCTGCTTCGGGCCGCTCAACAAGAGCGCGCTGCGCGCGGGCGGCATGATGGAAGAAGACGAAATGCGCTGGTTCGCGAAGCTGCTGGATCACCAGGGCGTCTGTGGCGAACTGAACGTGCTCGAGCCGCTATGGACGGCGCGCGTCACCTCGCACATGCCGCTCAGGGAAGTCTCCGCGCATCTGTCGCCTCGCGCCGTGGCCGATGCGATCCGTATGCTGACTCAAGCGCTGCGGGCGTCCGGAACCGACGCGCCTCGGATCGGCGTGTGCGGGCTCAATCCGCATAACGGCGACCACGGCAACTATGGCACCGAAGAGAGCGACATCATCGAGCCGGGTATGGCGCTCGCGAAGTCGCAGGGGTTTGACTCGACGGGTCCGTATCCCGCGGACACGATCTTTCTGCGTGCGCGAGCCGGCGAGCTCGACGGCATTGTCACGATGTATCACGACCAGGGGCAAATCGCGACCAAGCTGCTCGGCTTCGACGTGGGCGTCACCGTGGAAGGCGGCTTGCCGATTCCGTTGACGACCCCGGCGCACGGCACGGCGTACGACATCGTCGGCCAGGGCAAGGCGAGCGGCACCGCGATGGCGCGCGCTTTCGATGTCGCCTGCCGCATGGTTCGATCGCGGCAGCCCGCCGCCGTCTGAGCGTCGCACGTTCTGTTGTCCCACAACCCAAACAGACTGGCTGCGCGCGCTGCGCGTAAGCCGGCAATCTTCCGGAGGAGACATGAATCCAAAATTGACGCGTTCCCCGCGTACGCACGTTCAGCAGGGTGTGCTCGCGCTTCTATGTGCGATGTCATTCATCCTGTATCTCGATCGGGTTAACCTCGCGGCCGCAGCCGGACCGATCAAAGCCGAACTCGGCCTGTCGAACACCACGCTGGGCGTCGCCTTCTCGGCATTCGGCTACACGTATGCGATCTTTCAGATCATCGGCGGCTGGCTCGCCGATCGCATGGGCGCGCGCCGCACGTTGCTGATCTGCGGCTCGATATGGGTTGTCGCGACCATCGCGACGGGGATGGTCGGAGGTCTTGCCTCGCTGTGCGCGGCGCGCTTGTTGCTCGGCGTCGGCGAAGGCGCGGCTCTGCCCGCTCAGGCACGCGCCATTGCGAACTGGTTTCATACTAAGGACCGCGGCTTCGTTCAAGGCGTCACCCATTCGTCGTCGCGGCTCGGCAATGCCGCGGCGCCGACGCTGGTTGTGTTGCTCGCCACGCTCTATTCATGGCGGCTGTCGTTCATCCTCGTGGGCGTGTTCACGGCGGTGTGGATCGTCGTGTGGACCGTGTATTACCGGGACGATCCGCGCGCACATCGGCGCGTCAACGAAGCAGAGCTCGCGTGTCTGCCGGTCGGCATGGTCCATCGGTCGCAGGAGCGTCAAGCTACTCCCTGGCGCCGCATTCTGCACCGCATGTCGCCTACCATCTTCGTGTACTTCTGCCAGGTGTGGAGCAACACGCTGTTCTTCAGTTGGGTGCCGCTCTTCTTCCTGCACGGCTACGGACTGAATCTCAAGGAATCCGCGATCTTTTCTTCAGGCGTGTTTCTCGCCGGCGTGGTCGGCGACGTCCTTGGGGGCTTCCTGAGCGACCGGGTGTTAAAGCGTACGGGCAACCTCAAGCTCGCGCGTCAGGGGGTGATTGCGTTCAGTCTGCTGGGTGCGTTCGTCTTCATGATTCCGGTGATGATCAGCCGGGACCTGACCATCGTGACGCTGTGCCTGTCCGGCGCCTTCTTCATGCTCGAACTGACCATCGGGCCAATCTGGGCCGTGCCGATGGACGTGGCCGAACGCCATGCGGGCACGGCGAGCGGCATGCTCAATACGGGTGCCGCCTTAGCCACGATCATTTCGCCCGTGGTGTTCGGGGCGGTGATCGATGCGACCGGAAACTGGAGCCTGCCGTTCGTCGGATCCTTGCTCTTCCTGCTGCTTGGGGCGGTGATGACACTCAAGATCCGGCCAGACCTCGACATTGGCGAGGGGCTCGATCCGTCGGGAAGCGCTGACCCAATTGCAGCTCGACCAGGTGATCGAATCAACAAAGGAGGGGAGGGAGAAAACGTCACGGTCATGGACGCGGATGCGAGCTGATCCTGCTTCGTCGACATTGGGCGTACCCAGGTGTCACGATCCGGCTAACTAAATGTTCATGTGTTTCATTGCAGTTCGATACGTCGGGTGGTCCAACATTGGATTCTCACTACACCGCGTAAGGAACTCACGACATGAAACCCTTCTGGAGCAAATCCGCAGTGGCGCTTTGCGTGCTGCTGGCAAGCGGCGCGGCGTCGGCAGCCGGCAAGCTGACGGCCGCCGAATGCAACGACTACCCTTTCCAGCCGTTGAGCAAACCGGTCACGCATGCTCAACTGATGCAAGAACTCAGCGAACTGGAATCGGTCGGCTACGATCCGTCGGCTGGCGACGAAAACAACTATCCATCGGACATCCAGTTGGCGCAAGCGCGCCTCAGATTGAAATATCGTGCCGATTGTCTCGGCGAGAACGTGAAGGTGCCCACCACACGGATTGAATCGAGCAGTGCCCTGTTTGCGCCGATGTAAAACCGATTGATATTCATTGAAAGGCCTATCAGCGGCACCAGGAAAAAAGCGCTCGGCACTTAAGGCGCCAGGACCGTCCATCGGGAAAGAGGGACTCCCACTACATTGAACTGGGGTGTCATTTCTTCGTGGATTCCGGACCGGCCGAACCGCTTACCTGGCGAGCGTTTGATTGCGGGATTGCACCAAGCGGGTAACTCCTCATATTACTGGAACATTACATTTTCTATACTGGCTCACCGATTAACAGTCAGGCTCCCAAAGAACGGTTAAGTCGGCGCGCCTGAGAGCCATGACCCGGCTCCCGGGCATAAAAGAGACATGCTACGGAGACAGTCATGGGAATTCGCTTGAAGAGCGTAGTGGGTGCGCTCGCGCTTTGTGCCCTTACCAATGTCGGCTACGCGGCCGATCCGATCAAGATCGGTGTCGACGGACCTTTCACCGGCGGGTCGTCTTCAATGGGTGTCAGCATGCGCGACGGCGTGCGCCTCGCCACCGCTGAAATCAACAAGGCCGGCGGCGTGCTCGGCCGCCAGATCGTGCTGGTGGAACGCGACGACGAAGCGAAGAACGAACGCGGCGTGCAGATCGCGCAAGAACTGATCAACAAGGAAAAAGTTGTCGCGGTGGTGGGCTACATCAACACCGGCGTCGCGCTCGCCTCGCAGCGCTTCTTCCAGGAAGCCAAAATTCCCGTTTTCAATAATGTCGCGACCGGCAGTATCGTGACCAGGCAGTTCACCGATCAACCCGATAACTACGTCTTCCGCAACGCCGCCGCCGACCGCATTCAGGCGCCGATGATCGTCGAGGAAGCCGTCACCAAACGCGGCTTCAAGAAGGTCGCGATTCTCGCCGACTCGACCAATTACGGCCAGCTCGGCCGCGAAGACCTCGAAAAAGCGCTCTCCGCCAAAGGTGTGAAGCCGGTCGCCGTCGAAAAATTCAATATCAAGGACGTCGACATGACCGCGCAGTTGCTCAAGGCCAAAGAGGCCGGCGCGGAAGCGGTGCTGACCTACGGCATTGGGCCTGAACTCGCGCAGATCGCCAACGGTATGGCCAAGCTCGGCTGGAAGGTGCCGCTGATCGGCAGCTGGACACTCTCGATGGCTAACTACATCGACAATGCCAGCACCAACGGCGAAGGCGCGCGCATGCCGCAGACCTTCATTCAGGAAGCGAACACGCCGAAGCGCAAGGCGTTCATCGACGCCTACCTGAAAGAGTTCAAGCCGAAGAACAACCGCATCGATTCTCCGGTGTCCGCCGCTCAAGGCTATGACTCGATCTACCTGCTGGCCGCCGCGATCACCCAGGCCGGCTCGACGGACGGCCCGAAAGTGCGTGCCGCGCTCGAAAACCTCAACAGCAAGGTGGAGGGCGTCGTGATGGTTTATGACAAGCCATTCACGCACGACGACCACGAAGCGATCAGCCCGAACGTGCCGGTGGTCGGTGAGGTCAAGGGTGGTCGCGTGGTCTACGCGTACGAGGCCGACAAGAAAGGCGGCAGCCAGTTGCGCACGAAGCAGGCGACGAACTGAGCGCGGCGCCAGGCGCAACAACCGGTACAAGAGCCGCGCAGGGCAAGCGCAGCGTGCTGTCCGTGAGCCGCGCCCGCCTGACGGCGGGGGCGGCTTTGCGTTATATGCGGTGAACCCTCGGGCGATCGACCATGGCCATTCTTCTGCAGCTCATCTATAGCGGCATTGCGCTCGGCATGATCTACGCCGTGATCGCATTCGGCTATCAACTTACGTTCGCCACATCCGGCACGCTCAACTTCGGCCAGGGCGACGCGCTGATGCTAGGCGCGCTGGTCGGCCTCACGCTCGTCACGCTCGGCGTCAATTACTGGCTGATGATTCCGATTGTTTGCGTGTTCGGCCTCGTGCAGGGCGCATTCGTCGAACGGATCGGGGTGCGGCCCGCCATCCGGATCAAATCCGAATTCGGCTGGATCATGTCGACGATCGCGCTCGGCATCATCTTCAAGAACGTCGCGGAAAACGTCTGGGGCCGCGACGATCTGCGCTTTCCTTCACCGCTGCCGGAAGCGCCGGTCAAGGTGTTCGGCGCCAACGTGCTGCCGATGGAACTGCTGGTGGTAGGCGGTGCCCTCGTGATGATGCTGGCGGTCGAGTTTTTCAACCGCAAGACGATCTTCGGTAAAGCGGTGGTCGCCACCGCGAACGACCGCGACGCCGCCGCGCTGATGGGCGTCAACACCGGCCTCGTGATCACGTTTTCGTATGCGCTTTCTTCGCTGACCGCCGCCTTTGCCGGCGTGCTGATCGCGCCGCTCACACTGACCGGCGCGACGATGGGCGCCGTGCTCGGGCTGAAGGCGTTCGCGGTGGCGATCATCGGCGGTTTGTCGAGTGGGTTGGGGATCGTGGTCGGCGGCGTCATCCTCGGCATTGCGGAGACCACGACCGGGTTCTACATCTCGACCGGCTATAAAGACGTGCCCGGGCTCGTGCTGCTGCTGATCGTGCTGGCGTTGAAACCTGCCGGGCTGTTCGGCAAGACCTCGATCAAGAAAGTGTGAGGGCCGCGCCGTGAATCCGAAAAAGCTCATTGCGGCGGGACTCGCGCTGGTCGTGCTGGCGGTGTTTCCGGTGTTGTCGGGGAACCCGTATTACATCCATCTGGTCGAGACCATCATGATCTACGCGATCCTGCTGTTCGGTCTCGACATCGTGGTCGGCTATACGGGCCAGGTGTCGCTCGGCCACGCCGGATTGTTCGGCGTGGGCGCTTATACGGCGGGCGTGCTGTTTTTCAAGCTCGGCATGCCGTTCTTCGTCACCGCGCCGCTCGCGATCCTCGTGACGGCCGGCTTCGGCGCGATTCTCGCGTTGCCGGCATTGCGCGTGTCCGGCCCCTATCTCGCGATGGTGACGCTCGCATTCGGCACGATCCTCCAGATCCTCATCAACGAGATGGATTTTCTGACCAACGGGCCGATGGGCGTGAAGATTCCGAAGCCGTCGATCGGCGGGCGGCCGATGAACGAGGTCGAATATTACTGGCTCGTCGCGGGGCTGCTGGTGGTGTCGCTGATCGTCGTGCATCGTGTGCTCAAGTCGCATCTGGGCCGCGCGTTCGAGGCGCTGCGCGACAGTCCGATCGCGTCGGACTGCATGGGCGTTTCCGTGTACCGCTACAAGGTGTACGCGTTCGTGATCAGCGCGGGCTTCGCGGGGCTCGCCGGTTGTCTGTACTCGTATTCGGAGCAGTACATATCGCCCAACACGTATAACTTCGAACTGACCATCCTGTTCCTGCTCGCAATCATCATGGGCGGGCGCAAGACGCGCACCGGCGCGTTGCTCGGCTCGGCGATCATCGTGTTGCTGCCGAAACTGCTCGACGATATCGACATGTTCCGCATCGTCGCCTCGGCGTTGGCGGCGGTCGTCGTGATCGGCGCGGGGGTGGCGCTGGCGCGCAAGGTATCGGCGCCGCGCAAGGTCGCGATTCCGGTACTCGGCACGGTGGGACTCGCTGCCTTCTCATATCGGATCGATACGCTCGCGGACTGGCGGCTGACGATCTTCGGGCTGATGATTCTGCTGGTGGTGTATTACCTGCAGGACGGCGTGGTCGGATTCGTGCGCAAGATCGTGATGCACGGCCGGGTTCGCACGGTGAGCGTCGATACGACGAAACCGGCGGTGATTGGCGGTGACGCGATTCAGGCGGTGCGTGCGGGCGACGCGAGCGGGAACATCCTTGAACTGCGCGGTATTCTGATGCAATTCAGCGGACTGAAGGCACTCAACAACGTCGACCTGATCGTGCAGCGTGGGACGATTCACGGCTTGATCGGACCGAACGGCTCCGGCAAGAGCACGATGATGAACGTGCTCACCGGCATCTATGTACCGAACGCCGGCACGCTCGCGTATCGCGGCCAGTCGCTCGCGGGGAAGACGTCGTCGCAGATCGCTTTGTCGGGTATCGCGCGCACGTTTCAGAACGTCCAGTTGTTCGGCGAAATGACCGCGCTCGAGAACGTGCTGGTCGGTTTGCATCACACGTTCAGGACGAACCTCGCCGAGGTGGGTTTGAGGTCGGCGCGCTACAAGCGCGAAGAGCACGCCGCTCGTGAGCGTGCGTTCGGCATGCTGCGTTTCGTGGGGCTGGAAAACGTCGCCGGGGAAGAAGCGCGCAACCTGCCGTACGGCAAGCAACGGCTGCTTGAAATTGCGCGTGCGCTTGCGCTCGACCCGCAACTGCTGCTGCTCGACGAACCCGCCGCGGGGCTCACCGCGCCGGATATCAAGGAACTCGTCGCGATCATCCGCAAGGTGCGCGATCACGGCATTACCGTCGTGCTGATCGAGCATCACATGGACGTGGTGATGAGCGTGTGCGACCGCGTCTCCGTGCTGGACTTCGGGCAGAAGATCGCCGAAGGCAAGCCCGCCGACATCCAGTCGAACGAGAAAGTGATCGAGGCTTATCTCGGCGGCCAGGCTGCCGGGCAAGCTGCGTGAAGACGCTCACGTTTCCCATAGGAACAGACATGCTATCGATCAGAAATCTGCATGCGGGTTACGGCAAGGTCAAAGTGCTGCATGGCATTTCGATGGACGTGCCGAAGGCGTCGGTCGTCACGTTGATCGGCTCGAACGGCGCGGGCAAGACTACGACGATGCGCGCGATCTCCGGCATGATTCGCCCCACCGCGGGCGAGATCACGATGGGTGCGGGCGTCGACGCGAAGCGCATCGACGCGCTGGATTCGCACCGCATCGCGCGGCTCGGGCTCGCGCATTCGCCGGAAGGCCGGCGCGTGTTCGCGACTATGAGCGTCACCGACAATCTGCTTCTCGGCGCTTTCCCGCGTCTCACGTGGGCGAGGCCGCGCGGCGATGTGAATGCGGATCTGGAGCGGGCGATCGAATTATTCCCGCGGCTGAAGGAGCGCCGGCATCAACTGGCCGGCACGCTCTCCGGCGGCGAGCAGCAGATGCTGGCGATGGCGCGCGCGGTGATGCTGAATCCGGATATCGTGCTGCTCGACGAACCGTCGATGGGACTCGCACCGATTCTCGTCGAGGAAGTGTTTCGGATTATCGGCAATCTGAAGAGCGAAGGTGTGACGATGCTGCTGGTTGAACAGTTTGCGGCGGCAGCGCTGAATGTGGCTGATTACGGCTACGTGCTGGAGAATGGCCGGATCGCGGCGCATGGTCCGGCGGCGCAGTTGCGTAACGATCCTTCGGTGAAGGCGGCTTATCTGGGGGCGAGTCATTGAGGGGAGGGGAGGGCACTGATAACCGATCACGGAGTGGGTACGCGCGTTGCTGGTATCCGGGACCAAACCGTGTTCACGCGAGGTGTCATGAACTCAGAACCGAAGCAGTTTCGTCCCGCAGCCTCCGTTCGACGACAACGGCGCGCCCATCAAGGTCAACGCGCGCATAGCGATCGCGAAATAGCCGGGGAGGTCGACGCTCGTGGCAAAACGCACCCCATCGACGCCGTTTCTCATCGCTGAACGCGCGGTTATCGGCCTGTATGACGGCGGTGTCCTGTCACCAGCGGTGCTCGAGCGCGTGATTGGCGCTTTCGCGCAGGCGGGCGTCGACTGGCAAACCACGCCGGCCTCCCGTGCCGTAGACGGGCGTTCGCTCCACGAGATTGTGGTGTCGACCATGATGCCTGGCGCCGTTCCGGAATCGGCGTTGGATTCGTTTATGGTCATCGTCGAGCACATCAGCAAGGGGCAGGCGGTGACAAAACCGGCTACCGATGAAGACGCCAGCCAGCATGAGCCGCGACGCAATACCCGAAAAAAACGCGACGCGCCGGACGAGGGTGATGAAGCAGACGGCGGCGAATTGCTTGCGCAACTGGCGGGCAGTGCGCAGCCAGCCACGCGAACTCGCCCGGACAGCCCGAAACGGCCTGCAAAGTCGGCCGGCTTCAATCCGTTTCTGAATGCGGCGGTGCCGCGCAGGAAGTAGGAGGCGGCGTCGGCTTTCTGCTTGCCGTCAGGACGCGCCGTCGTGTCCACGGAGTACGGGCCGGTTCGTCCAGTGCGCTGGTCGACTCCTCACAGTCACAAACGAAGTCTCCGGGACTGCCTCAATAGGCGAACTTCTGATACGCCTCTGGCGCGTGGGCAACGTCCAGTCGATCGACGCGCGGCATATAGCGTAGCAGCCGCTTTGCCCGAAGGCTCAGGCGAATGCAATCTGTCTGGCGTGAATCAGCGCGGCGACAGATGAGGCAGACGGGAAGCGCCAGCGCCCGCGCAGGTTCGCTGATCTGCGGCACGCTGCATGCTTCTGCAGGAAGGATCACGCACCTGATGGTCAGCAGTCTACCTACCGAACTGGAGTTTATATGGCTACCGAGCCCTCACGCACAACGCCGCCACGTCAGACCGAGACCGACCCGACCGCTGCGGACCGCCGGTTGAGCGACGAACAGAAAGATTCGCTGAAGAATGAACCGGCGCCGCCGAAGCCGAATAGCGGCGAAAAACTGCCCGATCCGAAAGAGGTGGGCGAAGCCGGCTGATAAAGAGGCCAGGTGCGCCGCGCGCGTGGCGCTCGCCGGCATAGATCACGGATGGAATAGCGTGGAATGCACAGCCCGGCATCGCGCATCCAGCGCCGCACTGATTTCCTTCGCCAGCATCACGGCATGACATTCGGTGAGCCCAAGCCGTTCGGCGGCACGACCGGGCTTCAGTCCCATCTCAACGATCGCCTGAACCATCTTCAACCGGTCCAGCTCGGTCATCGTCATCGTCATCGTCATCGTCATCGTCATCGTCATCGTCATCGTCATCGTTATCCGTTCGGTCGCAGCCATCACAGCCTCCAGCGCCGGGGTACCGGCCACTGGTCAGCTTACGCGCCACAAAAGCGGACATTTGAACTTGGCTAGAAGCGGACATTACAACTTAGCCTCTACAAGACATGTGGTTGATAATTTATATTATGTCAAGTCAATAGACGGAGACGGCTTGGTATCCCCGCACGTCGGTTTGCATAAATCTGTTCCCGTTTTTAGGATTCTGTTGCT
>NZ_JAXDPY010000407.1:0-6905 GCF_034668105.1 Paraburkholderia sp.
CGGCGCGTGGCGATTTCCCGCAGATCGAAGGGCGACGGCTGATTCACGAGACGGTGCGCCGCATCATCAACACGTTGATCGTCGACCTGATCGATACGACCTTGCTCAATCTTGCAAGGCACGCGCCGGACTCGCTCGACGACGTGCGGGCCGCACCGCCGCTGGTGGCGCACAGCGAAACGATCGCCGCGCAGGCTGCGACGCTCAAGCGCTTTCTGTTCAAGAACCTCTATCGACACTATCGCGTCATGCGCATGGCCAACAAGGCGCGCCGCGTGGTGGCCGGGCTGTTCGATGCGTTCACGGAAGATTCGAGGCTATTGCCACCCAGCTATCAATCAACGGACGCGTCGATGCAACCGCGGCTGATCGCTCACTACATCGCGGGAATGACGGATCGCTATGCGGTGAAGGAATACCAGCGGCTGTTTGTGATCGACGACAACTGATAGGCTGCGGCCAGGGGTGGGCGGCTACATGGTTGCGGCGTGGGCCGCAATCCGCGCCGAGGGAGGTGCTACGCCGTCAGCGTCGCGCGTGTCGGCGCGTGTCGGCGCGTGCGCGCGTGGTGTATAGGCGCTATTTTGGATACTTGTACAGACTAGCGACTACCGCGGGCTGCGCGGATCGAGATCCGGCCTGAGGCCCTGTGCCAGTTAGCGGCGCGAGATCGCGGGCCGCATGCGACCCGAGACCTACGCTAGAAGCTCGTGTCTCTGGCATTAGTTTTCCGGCCGCGTGCCGCCGAGCCGTTAAACGCGACGCCCTGCCGACTCGCTACTTGCCGTAGCCCGCGCTCACCCGAACTTGCATAGCGCAGCCGCGCCCAACGCACCCGCAGCTCACGCACCCGCGGCTCACGCACCCGCGGGCTCACGCACCCGCGGGCTCACGCAGCCGCGGCTCGCGCAGCCGCGCCTAACGCAGCCGCGCCGCGAACAGCGCGCCCGCAATCAACGCAACGCCGCCGACGATCGCCACCGTCTGCCACGGATTCTCATGCACGTAATCGTCGGCGTCGGCAATCGCGACTTCGGCGCGGTCCCGAACGGCTTCGCGGGTGTCGTTCAAGCGGGCACGCGCTGCGTCGAGCTGCTTGCGCAATTTGCCGCGCAGCGCCACGGCGTCTGCCTGGGTGCCGTCTGCCAGCGTGGATTCCAGCTCCGACATCAAGTTACGCAGTTCGCCTGCGATATCTTCGGCTGCATGGCGGCTATGGCGAGCGATACGCCGCGCGCGGCGGCTGGTGGTGGTCCAGGATTCGCCGAGGGCGTCTCGCGTGTTCGGAAGTGCTGTCATGGTCGCTCCGTCGATGAGGGTGAAGGGTCCCACGCTGTCACGCAGACACGCGTTGTCACGCGGGAAACACCCTGAAGACGCAACTTCGGTGCCAAACCGGCAGCCCCTCTACACCGTGGCGCCGCCCCACATTCCTCAGCAGATATTGCACGAGCTGGCCCACCGATGGGTCAAATTTACAAACGCTTCCGCTCGCGCACTGGCGTGAGCTTCGTACGCTGCAAATGGTCTCCGGCCGCGCGCGAATCAAAAACGCCGTCATTGAATGCATGACGGCGTTGTCCAAGCCCCGAAAATTCGACTACCCTAACTCAACGGCCCCAATTTCGTGACGCGTTAGAAACGGTAACCGATGTTGACGTAGCTAACGATAGGGTTCAGTTTGATCTTGGTTTGCGACTGCACATTCAACGTACCAACTGGAGTGTTGGCGGCGGTGTTCAGCTTGGCAGTCGTGCTGAGCGGCAGGTACGAGATCGAGACACCCGCGAACCAGTGCTGGTTGAACGCATAGGTGAAACCCGCATTAAACACCGGCTCCCACGAACTATCCGTAGAGACGCTGGTCGGACCATGCAGAACACCCGCCTCGAACGCGCCATTGGTGATCTTTTCGTCGGTGAACCAGATGCGGCTCACACCAACGCCGAGATACGGGCGGAACGTAGCGGTCGGGGCGTTGAAGTAGTACTTGAACAGCAGAGTCGGGCTCCACTGTTTCGCCTGACCGAGCTTGCCGAATTGTTCGAGGTTGCCCGTGCCGTTCAGGTCGAACGAAGGCGGGACGCCGATCACGAACTCGGTAGCAATGTGGTCGGTAACGAAGTAGCCGGCGGTGAAGCCGATCGTGTCGGCTGAACTGAGTGATGCACCCGTATTGGCTTCGGTGATGTTGGTCGGGCTGCCGCCTATGCTTGTCACTCTCAACGGCTCGCTGCTCGATTGAGGCGCAAGATGGAACCAGCCTGATGTGATGTAAAAGCTTCCGGCCGATTGCGCGTGCGCTGCCGTTGTCATACAGGCTAGCGCCGCGATCCCCGTTACGGCCTGTTTTAATTTCATATGTGCTCCTCCAGAAAAGGCCCGCTCATTATGACTACAACGTTTGAAACAAACCATACGCGGCGGTTAGAGCTTTCTCCCTAGGCTCCGCGCGGTTTCTGGCTTAGCCGTGCTGCGCCGAACCCCGGGCGCGCGCGGTTCTTCGGACCTTCGGGTATGTACCAACGCGACTATTGGATACTCCAGCATGGCACGGCTTGCACGTCTCTATGTCCCTGACCAGCCTCAGCACGTCATCCTCCGCGGACTCGATCAGCAGCCCGCATTCGTCGACGACCAGGACTACGAGCTTTTCATCGACTGTTTGAAAGCGGCTTCACGCGACCACCACCTGTCCATCCACGCGTATGCGTTGATGCCGGGCTCGGTGCAACTGCTCGTCACGCCGACCGAGGAGTCGAGCCTGCCGAAGGCGATGCAGGCCGTAGGGCGCCGCTACGTGGCGCACTTCAATCGGCGTTACGCGCGCCGCGGCACGTTGTGGGAAGGCCGCTACCGCGCCACCGTGATCGAAGGCGAGCGCTATTTCCTGCTGGCGAGCCGCGTTGTCGAGATGTCGCCGGTGCGCGCGGGGCTGGTGAGCGCGCCCGAGGACTATCGCTGGTCGAGCTACCGCCATCACATCGGCCTGACGCTCGACAGCCTGATTACCGACCACCCGCTCTACTGGTCGCTCGGCAACACGCCGTTCGAACGGCAGCGCGCTTACCGAGAACTGTGCGAGCAGCCGCTCGATGAACGTGAAGCCAGTCAGCTGCAGCAGGCCACCCTGAAAGGCTGGGTTCTGGGCAGCGATACCTACCGCGAGTGGGCGGCGCGGGCCGCTAACCGGCGCGTATCGCCGCTACCGCGCGGGCGGCCGCGCAAGGTGCGCGAAACGCCGCAGACGCAATAAAGCGTTTCGAATCAAAGGGCCTTACTCCG
This sequence comes from Paraburkholderia sp., assembly GCF_034668105.1. Lineage (GTDB taxonomy): Bacteria > Pseudomonadota > Gammaproteobacteria > Burkholderiales > Burkholderiaceae > Paraburkholderia. The sequence continues at coordinate 3,286 of NZ_JAXDPY010000407.1, forward strand.
AACGGCATTTTCGAATGCCGTTTTCTTTTGCACTTTTTGATGTGGCACCAATAAAAAATGACCGCAATGCACCAACTTGATAATTGGGGATCGACCATCACGTTTTATTTGCTGTTCCGTTGATTCGTCGCGTATATTCCGAATTCCGGCGCTTTTTGGGATGTGCACCATCTTGCGTACTGAATTCGCCGACGCGGTTGCGGTGCGAACTGCGGCAATAGAAAAACGGTTTTAACGGCCTGACCGGCCCCTCACAGACGGTGTCCCCATGAACGACCACCAGCAACCCGCTCACCCGGTTCCCGCCGCGCAAGGTCTGTACGACCCGCAAAACGAACATGACGCCTGTGGCGTCGGCTTCGTTGCCCATATCAAGGGCAAGAAAAGTCACGAGATCATCGAGCAAGGCCTGAAGATTCTCGAGAACCTCGACCACCGGGGCGCCGTCGGCGCCGATCCGCTGATGGGCGACGGTGCCGGCATCCTGATCCAGATCCCGGACGGTTTCTATCGTGAGGAAATGGCCAAGCAGGGCGTCGTGTTGCCGCCGCACGGCGAATACGGTGTCGGCATGGTCTTCCTGCCGAAGGAACACGCTTCGCGTCTCGCCTGCGAACAGGAACTGGAACGCACGGTGAAGGCCGAAGGCCAGGTCGTGCTGGGCTGGCGCGACGTGCCGGTCGACCCCACCATGCCGATTTCGCCCACCGTCAAGGCGAGCGAGCCGTTGATCCGGCAGATTTTCATTGGCCGCGGCAAGGACATCATGGTGACAGACGCGCTCGAACGGAAGCTGTACGTGATCCGCAAGACCGCGAGCCACCGCATCCAGGCGCTCAAACTGAAGCACGGCAAGGAATACTTCGTGCCGTCCTGCTCGGCGCGCACGGTCGTCTACAAGGGTCTGCTGTTGGCCGGCCAGGTCGGCGTGTACTACCGCGACCTGCAGGACGAGCGCACCGTGTCGGCGCTGGCGCTGGTGCACCAACGCTTCTCCACGAACACGTTCCCGGCGTGGGAACTGGCTCACCCGTACCGGATGATTGCCCACAACGGCGAAATCAACACGGTGAAGGGCAACGTCAACTGGCTGAACGCCCGCACCGGCGCGATCGCGTCGCACGTGCTCGGCGACGATCTGCCGAAGCTGTGGCCGCTGATCTATCCGGGCCAATCGGACACCGCCTCGTTCGACAACTGTCTCGAACTGCTGGTCATGGCCGGCTACCCGCTCGTCCACGCTGTGATGATGATGATCCCGGAAGCCTGGGAACAGCACACGCTGATGGACGACAACCGCCGCGCGTTCTACGAATACCACGCCGCGATGATGGAGCCATGGGACGGCCCCGCCGCCATCGCCTTCACCGACGGCCGTCAGATCGGCGCGACGCTCGACCGTAACGGCCTGCGTCCGGCGCGCTACATCGTCACCGACGACGACCTGGTCATCATGGCGTCGGAAGCGGGCACGTTGACGATCCCCGAGTCGAAGATCGTCAAGAAGTGGCGTCTGCAGCCGGGCAAGATGTTCCTGATCGACATGGAACACGGCCGCATCATCGACGACAAGGAACTGAAGGACAACCTCGCGAACGCCAAGCCGTACAAGAGCTGGATCGACGCCGTGCGCATCAAGCTCGACGAAATCGAGCCGAAGGCCGAAGACGTCGCGACGGAACGCCGCGAACCCGCTGCCTTGCTGGATCGCCAGCAGGCGTTCGGCTACACGCAGGAAGACCTCAAGTTCCTGATGGCGCCGATGGCGCAAGCCGGCGAGGAAGCCGTCGGTTCGATGGGCAACGACTCGCCGTTGGCCGTCATGTCCAACAAGAACAAGACGCTCTATCACTACTTCAAGCAGCTGTTCGCGCAAGTCACGAACCCGCCGATCGACCCGATCCGTGAAAACATGGTGATGTCGCTGGTGTCGTTCGTCGGTCCGAAGCCGAACCTGCTGGACACGAACAATATCAACCCGCCGATGCGGCTCGAAGTATCGCAGCCGGTGCTCGACTTCAAGGACATCGCGAAGATCCGCGCGATCGATCAGTACACGGGCGGCAAGTTCAGTTCGTACGAACTGAACATCTGCTATCCGGTGGCGTGGGGCAAGGAAGGTATTGAAGCGCGCCTGGCCTCGCTGTGCGCGGAAGCCGTGGATGCGGTCAAGTCCGGCTACAACATGCTGATCGTGTCGGACCGCAAGACCGACCGCGACAACGTCGCGATTCCGGCCTTGCTGGCAACGGCCGCGATCCACACGCATCTCGTCCAGCACGGTCTGCGCACCAGCGCGGGTCTCGTCGTGGAAACCGGCTCGGCGCGGGAAACCCACCACTTCGCGTTGCTCGCGGGCTACGGCGCGGAAGCCGTGCACCCGTACCTCGCGATGGAAACGCTCGGCCAGCTCGCGGCGGGCCTGAAGGGCGACCTGTCGGCGGAAAAGGCGGTCTACAACTTCACCAAGGCAGTCGGCAAGGGCCTGATGAAGGTCATGTCGAAGATGGGCATTTCGACCTACATGTCCTACACCGGCGCGCAGATTTTCGAAGCGGTCGGTCTGGCTGAAGACCTGGTGGTGAAGTACTTCAAGGGCACCTCGTCGAAGGTCGGCGGGATCGGCCTGTTCGACGTCGCGGAAGAAGCGATCCGTCTGCACCGCGACGCGTTCGGCGACAACCCGATCCTTGCGAACATGCTCGACGCGGGCGGCGAATACGCGTACCGCGTGCGCGGCGAAGAACACATGTGGACGCCGGATGCGATCGCCAAGCTGCAGCACTCGGCGCGCAGCAACTCGTACCAGACGTACAAGGAATACGCGCATCTGATCAACGATCAGACCAAGCGCCACATGACGTTCCGCGGCCTGTTCGAATTCAAGTTCGATCCGACCAAGGCGATCCCGCTCGACGAAGTGGAATCGGCGAAAGACATCGTCAAGCGTTTCGCCACCGGTGCGATGTCGCTGGGCTCGATCTCGACCGAGGCCCATGCCACGCTGGCTGTCGCGATGAACCGCATCGGCGGCAAGTCGAACACCGGCGAAGGCGGCGAGGACGTGAACCGTTATCGCAACGAACTGCGCGGCATTCCGATCAAGAACGGCGACACCATGAAGTCGGTGATCGGCGACGAAGTGATCGTCGACATCCCGCTCAAGGACGGCGATTCGCTGCGCTCGAAGATCAAGCAGGTGGCGTCGGGCCGTTTCGGCGTGACGGCGGAATACCTCGCGTCGGCTGATCAGATCCAGATCAAGATGGCGCAAGGCGCGAAGCCGGGCGAAGGCGGTCAACTGCCGGGCCACAAGGTATCCGAGTACATCGGCAAGCTGCGTTACTCGGTGCCGGGCGTGGGTCTGATCTCGCCGCCGCCGCACCACGACATCTACTCGATCGAAGATCTGGCGCAGCTCATTCACGACCTGAAGAACGCGAACCCGGCCTCCAGCGTCTCGGTGAAGCTGGTGTCGGAATCGGGCGTCGGCACGGTTGCCGCGGGTGTCGCCAAGGCGAAGGCCGATCACGTCGTGATCGCGGGCCACGACGGCGGCACGGGCGCTTCGCCGTTGTCGTCGGTGAAGCATGCCGGCACGCCGTGGGAACTGGGTCTGG
>NZ_JAXDPY010000408.1:0-10928 GCF_034668105.1 Paraburkholderia sp.
TGTGAATGCAAAAACCCCGTTTTTGAGCGGGGTTTTTTATTGAGTCAGGGGCAAGTCTCCCGCCTGGTTGACGGCGCGAGTCCGTCCCGTTCACACAGCGCCTCCTTCGATATTCAGCCTATCGGTACGCTACCGGACAGCGTTCCACTGCCACCGAGGGTAAACCTTCCAGCATGGTCCAGCGTGCCTCAGCGGCACGTTTGCCACGGATTGCGCCCCGGCCTCCACAAACCGTCTTGACTTTCGCTCTCTCGCCGACAATACTCAATTCATACTTTGTACGGACAAAGCAACAAATGCGTACAAGTTACCCGAAAACAGGAGACGAGCATGGAGTCCGACGTTGCAGTAACCACCCGCATCCGCGCCAGTTACGGCCGCTACCTCGAAGATTTCCACGTAGGCGACATCTACGAACACCGGCCGGGACGCACCATCACCGAAGCCGACAACATCCACTTTTCGCTGCTGACGATGAACTTCCATCCGATGCATTGCGACGCCGCCTACGCGGCCAGAAGCGAGTTCGGCCGCCTGCTCGTCAATAGCGGCCTCACGGTTGCCGTGGTGCTCGGGCTGTCGGTGAACGACGTCAGCGGCAAGGCGATCGCCAACCTCGGCTGGAAAGAGATCCGCCTCACCGCGCCAGTGTTTTGCGGCGACACGATCTACGCGGAATCTGAAGTACTCGAAAAACGCGAATCGAAATCCCGTCCGGGGCAGGGCATCGTCACCGTGCAGACTCGCGCGTTCAAGCAGGACGGCACGGCGATCATGGACTTCGTGCGCAGCGCGCTGGTGCCCACGCGTGGCAACGGCGTAGGCGACTGACTGACAGACAGTCCTGCACGGCTCGAATCGCTGCAACAACGAGCCGACGACTGACTCACGCAGCCAGACAAAACAAAACTGCAGCATCCAGCGCCAACCTGTCAGCAAGAGCAGGCGGCGCGCGAATCCCGGCGGCGCTCGAACGACGCGTCGCAATGCGGCAAGCACTAGCAGAGCCGCATGCACACCAAGGAGACAAAGGTGGCTATCGGTATTGTCAATTCAGGCGCGCGACTCGATCGCCTGCCTATCGCGTCCTTCCACTGGAAGGTTCTAGGGCTCATCAGCGCCGGAGCTTTTCTCGACGCCTTCGACATCTATCTCGCAGCCGGTGCCCTGGGTGCAATGGTGAAGTCAGGCTTCTCCGACCTGAAGCTGAACGCGCTGTTCATCTCGGTGACCTTTCTCGGCATGCTGATCGGCGCCGGTTTCGCCGGCTATCTGGGCGACCGCTTCGGGCGGCGCTCGTCGTATCAGACCAACCTGCTGATCTTCGGCATTGCGTCGATTGCCGCCTGTTTCGTCCCGAGCATGAGCTGGCTGATCGCTTTGCGGCTGATCATGGGCATCGGCCTTGGCGCCGAACTGGTGGTGGCAGCCGGTACCTTGTGCGAATTCATTCCGCCTGCTTCACGCGGACGCTGGACCGCGCTGCTCGCGTTCATCATCAACTCCGGCTTGCTGGTGTCGACGGCAGTCGGCTACGTCGTGATCCCGCTGCTCGGCTGGCGCTATATGTTCGCGATTGCGGGCGTCGGCGCGATCATCGTGTGGGTGTTGCGGCATCGCATGCCTGAATCGCCGCGCTGGCTCGAATCAGTGGGCCGTGCCGAAGAAGCCGAGGCGACGGTCTCCGCGATCGAACAACAGGTGCAGCGTCAGAAGGGGCCGCTGCCGCCGGTCGCTCGCACCGAAAGTCTTGAAGTGCCGAAAGCGCCATTCTCCGCCCTGTTCTCACACGCGATGCTCGGCCGCACGCTGGTCGCCGCCTTGACGGCGGTCGCGGTGAACATTTCGGTGTACGGCTTTGTCGCGTGGCTGCCGACCTTCTTCGTGAAAGAAGGGCTGACCATCGTGCAGTCGCTCGGCTTCACGACGCTGATGGCGTTCGGCGCACCGGGCGGCGCGGTGATCGGCTTTCTGTGCGCGGACCGCCTGGGCCGTGCGCGAGGTCTCGTGGTCTTCGCGATCGCGACCATCGCGGTCGGTTTTGTCTATCCCAACATGCACGCGGGCTGGGCGATCAGTCTGGTCGGTTTTGTCTTGATCACCTGCATCTACACAGTCGCGACGCTCGGCCTGTTTGCCTACATCCCCGAACTGTTTCCGACCGAGTTGCGCTTGCGCGGAACCGGCACGGCGGGCGTATGCGGACGCGCTGCCTCGATGACGACGCCGTATTTCGCGGTGCTGCTCTACAACTCGTTTGGCGTGTCCGGTGTGCTGGCGATGGTGAGTGGCGTGCTGGCGTTGCTGGTGGTCGGCATTCTGCTGCTGCGCGTCGAGACCAATCAGCATGCGCTCGAGCAGATCTCGCCGAGCCTCGACACCCAATCCGATCCGATGCCCGCTACGCAGCAAGGATAAATCGAAATGACTTCACTTGATCCATCCGTCACGCTCTCCGATCAGTACGCGCGTTTCGGTCAGAGTCTGCAATTGCGCGATGTTCCTCGCGCTATCCAGACGCGCGCCAAGCACTTGATTCTCGACGCTGTCGGCATCGCCATAGCGTCGCGTGGTTATCCGTATGCGGGTGTGTCGCTGGCGGCATTCTCCGAGCTCGGCAGCGGCACGTCGCCCGTGATCGGCTACGGCAGGCGTCTCGCGCTGCGCGATGCCGCGGTGATGAACGGCGTGCTGATACACGGCCTCGATTTTGACGACACGCATTCACGCGGCGTGATCCATTCGACGACCAGCGCCTTACCGTGCGCCCTTGCGCTCGCCGACCGCGACGACCTGAGCGGCGCGGATCTGCTCAGCGCCTATATCGTCGCGATGGAAGTCTCGACGCGCGTTGCATCCGCCGCGAAGGGCGGTTTCCATCAGGCCGGCTTTCATCCGACGGGCCTTGTCGGCGCGTTCGGTTGCGCGGTCGCGGCGGCGCGCCTGTTGCACCTAGACGAAGCGCGCATGGCGCACGCACAAGGCATCGTTCTGTCGATGGCCGCCGGCAGCCTCGAGTTCCTCGAAGGCGGCGCGTGGACCAAGCGCGCTCATCCCGGTTTCGCCGCCGCGTCCGGCATCACCGCCGCGACGCTCGCGAAGCACGGTTTCACCGGTCCGCGTGCGGCGTACGAAGGACGCTTCGGTCTGTACGCCAGTCACCTGGGCAAGCCCCTCGACGAAGCCGATCAGCAGCTTGCGACCGAAGGCCTCGGCAGCACATGGCAAATCGACGAAGTCGCGATCAAGCCACTGCCCGCCTGTCACTTTACGCACGCAGTGGCCGATGCCGCGATCGCGTTGCATCGCGAGCATCGTTTCTCCGCGGACTCGCTCGACTCGATCACGCGTGTCGTCGCCAAGGTGCCGCGCGCAACGGTCGAGGTCGTCTGCGAGCCGCTCGCGCCGAAGCGCAAACCGGTCACCAGTTACGACGCGCAATTCAGCGTGCCGTACATCGTCGCCACCGCGTTGCTCAAAGGCCGCTTCACGCTCGACGAACTGGAACCGGCCGCGCTTGCCGATCCCGCCGTGCTGGCGCTGGCTGCACGCGTCGACTACGAAATCGATCCGGACTCGACCTTCCCGCGTCACTACACCGGCGAAGTCGTAGTGGAACGCAGCGACGGCACACGCGTCGCGCATCGCGAAGCAATCAATCGGGGGTGTGCCGACCGCCCCGTGAGCAACGACGACATCGTCACCAAGTTCTACGCGAACGCTCAGCGCACCGTATCCCGAAGCGTTGCTGAACAGATCGCTCAGGCCGTATTGCAACTCGACGAACGGCCAGCGCGCACATTGGCCGACACGCTCGCCGGATCCACCGAATCTTCAAGGACGTCATCATGACCGCCACCGAACTCGACACGCTGGACAACGATCAACTGATTCTGGACTCATTGGACCGCTTCCTTGAAACCGAAGTGCGGCCCTACGTTCACAAATTCGATCACGACGATATCTACCCGGAAGAGATCGTCGAGAAGATGAAGGAGATGGGCCTGTTCGGTTGCATCATCGATCCCGAATATGGCGGCCTGGGCCTGTCGACTCGCACCTACGCGCAGATCATCGCGCGGATCGCACGTGTTTGGATGTCGGTGAGCGGCATCATCAATTCACATCTGATCCTCGCGATGCTGGTGCAACGCAACGGCACGCCTGAGCAGAAGAGCAAATATCTGCCGAAGTTCGCCACCGGCGAATGGCGCGGCGGCATCGGCTTGACGGAGCCCGACTGCGGCACGGATCTGCAGGCGATTCGCACCACCGCGAAACGTGTCGGCGACGAATACATCGTGAACGGCAACAAGACCTGGATCACGAATAGCAAGCACGGCAACACACTCGCGCTGCTGGTGAAGACGGACCCCACCGCGCAGCCGCGTCATAAGGGAATGAGCTTGCTACTGGTGCAGAAGGGACCGGGGTTCGAAGTTAGCCGGCAGCTCGAAAAGCTCGGTTACAAAGGCATCGATACCTGCGAGCTGTCGTTCGACGATTTTCATGTGCCGGCCGACGCGCTGATCGGGGGCGTGGAAGGCAAAGGCTTGCAGCAGATACTCGGCGGCCTCGAACTCGGGCGCATCAATGTCGCCGCGCGCGGTGTCGGCATTGCGCAAGCGGCGCTCGAAGAATCGGTCAGCTATTCGCAGCAACGCAAGACGTTCGGCAAGCCGATCTGCGAGCACCAGGCGATTCAGTTGAAGCTCGGCGAAATGGCGACGCGCACCGAAGCCGGCCGCCTGCTGGTCGACGCCGCCGCGCGAAAGTACGATCGCGGTGAACGCTGCGATATGGAAGCCGGCATGGCGAAGTACTTCGCCACCGAAGCCGCGCTGGAGAACAGCATCGAGGCCATGCGCATTCACGGCGCGTACGGCTACTCGAAGGAATACAACGTCGAGCGACTGTATCGCGATGCGCCGCTCCTGGTGATCGGCGAAGGCACCAACGAGATGCAGCGCATCATCATCGCCAAGCAGTTGATCGAACGGAGTCCGGTATGAGTCTGCCCCTTTCCGGCGTGCGCGTGCTCGCCATCGAACAGTACGGAGCAGGGCCGTTCGCGACTCAGCATCTCGCGGACCTTGGTGCGGAGATCATCAAGATCGAGCATCCGGGCAATGGCGGCGACGTGGGCCGCGCGGTCGGCCCTTATTTTTTCGGCGAAGGCGATAGTCACTTTTTCGAAGCGTTCAATCGCAACAAGTGCAGCTTGACGCTCGATCTGAAGAAGCCCGAAGCGCGTACGGTGCTGCTGGACCTTGTCGCAAAGAGCGATGCCGTGTTCAACAATCTGCGCGGCGATCTGCCGGTGAAGCTGGGTGTCACCTACGAACAGCTGTGCGAGGCGAATCCGAAGATCGTCTGCGCGCATCTATCCGCCTACGGCCGCACAGGCAGCCGCGCGGCGTGGCCCGGCTACGACTATCTGATGCAGGCCGAGGCGGGATATCTGTCGGTGACCGGTGAGCCTGATAGTCCGCCGGCACGTTTCGGTTTGTCGATCATCGATCTGATGACCGGCACGACCGCGGCGATGGCGCTGCTCGCCGGTTTGGTCGATGCGAAGACCTCGGGCAAGGGCCGCGATATCGACGTGAGCCTCTTCGACGTGGCGCTGCATAACCTCGCCTATGTCGCGACGTGGTATCTGAACGGCGGCGTGGTCACGGGGCGCGAGAACCGCTCGTCGCATCCTTCGCTCACGCCTAGCCAGTTGTACAAAACGGAGGACGGCTGGATTTTCCTGATGTGCAACAAGGAGAAGTTCTGGAGCGTGCTCGCCGAAGTGGTCGACAAACCGTCATGGGTCACCGATCCGCGTTTCTGCAACTTCCAGGCGCGGCTCGCCAATCGCGAGCTGGTACAGACCGAACTCGACGCGGTGCTGTCGACCGCGACCACCGCGCAATGGCTCGAACGGTTCGGCGGCCGCGTGCCGGCCGCGCCGGTGTTCGACGTCAAGGAGGCGCTGGAGAATCCGTTCGTCGCCGAGCGCGAATGCGTGGTGAACGCGGAGCACCCGCGCTTCGGCAAGATTCGCGGCGTGGCTGCGCCGGTGCGGGTCGATGAGCCGCTGCCGATGCGCGCCGCACCGGATATCGGGCAGGATACCCAGCGGCTGCTCGACGAGTTGGGTTACGACGCAGAAAGGATTGCTTTGCTGAGGGAGGCGGGTGTGGTGCAATAAGGCCGGGCGGGCACAACTGCCCGCTCCTTCACTTCATTGCACACCGAGATGGCCACTACGACAGTCCTTGGGCAACAGCCGCGCTACATGCAGCTGGCACAGACGCTCCTCAACGAGATTCAGGACGGGCGGTTTCCCATCGGCGCTTTGCTGCCAACCGAGTTCGAGTTATGCGAGCAATTCGGCGCGAGCCGGTTCACGGTGCGGCAGGCGATCAAGCAACTGGAGCAACGCGGCCTCGTGGACCGTCGGCCGGGCATCGGAACCCGCGTGAAGGCCACGCAGAGCGAGACCGCGTACCGTCAGGTGATGGAGCGCCTGAGCGATCTGCACCGTTATACCGCGGATACGGAACTGGAGATTGCCTCGACGCAAACCATCGAGATCGACGATGCGGAGCTGCGCGAGCGGCTCAACGCGAAGCCGGGCGAAACGTGGCTCATGGCCGAAGGTATTCGTCGCACGCCAGGCAGCGTCGAGCCGATCTGCCACACCGAGGTGTATATCCACCCGGCGTTCCGATCGTTGACGGGGCTGAGCGGCCGCTCTCACGTGCCGATCTACACGCTGATCGAAAAACAGTTCGGCGAGCAGATCACTGAAGTGCAGCAGGAAATCCGCGCGATCGCGATGCCGGCGAAGCTCGCGCAGCGTTTGAACGCAAAGGCGCGTTCGCCGGCGCTGTGGTTGTGCCGCCGTTATCTGAACCGTCGTGGGCAACTGGTGGAACTGACGATCAGCGTGCACCCGGCGGATCGCTACAGTTATTCCGAAACGTTTCAACTCGACTGGCACGCGAACTAGGCAGCACCTGGCCGCGTGCTTCTGAAGGAGAGCAACATGGACGCACGCAGCTACCTGTTCGTTCCGGGCGACCGGCCCGAGCGCTTTATGAAGGCGCTGGACGCGGGCGCCGACGCGGTGGTGATCGATCTGGAAGACGCGGTCGCGCCGGCCGCCAAGGAGCATGCGCGCGAGGGCTTGCAGCGCTGGCTCATGACGGCGGACCGTTCGCGTCTGATTGTTCGCGTGAACGCGGTGGGCACGCCGTGGCACGCCGAAGACGTGAGGATGGTGAGCCGCTCCGGCGCGTCGGTGGTGATGGTGCCGAAATCGGATAGCGCACAGCAACTTGCCGATGTTGCGGCACGGTTGCCGTCGCAGGTAAGAATCGTGGCGCTGATCGAGACCGTTGCGGGCGTGGTGGCGATGCGCGAGATTGCCGCCGTGCCGTCGGTGGCGCGGCTTGCATTTGGGACGGTTGATTTTTGCGGCGACGCCGGGATTGAAGGGCTCGGCGTTGAGCTGGATTACGTGCGTTCGCAAATGGTGATCGAATCGCGCTATGCGGGCCTCGCTGCGCCAGTCGACGGCGTGACGCTGGAACTCGATAATCCCGAGCGGTTGGCGGCGCAGGTTGCTAGTGCGCGGCGCTTTGGATTCACCGGAAAGCTTTGTATTCACCCTAAGCAGGTGGACCCGGTGAATCGCGGCTTCGCGCCGAGCGACGAAGAGCGCCGCTGGGCGGCGCGGGTGTTGACCGCTTGCAATGAGCATCCCGAAGGGGCGTTTGCAGTGGATGGCAAACTGGTTGATAAACCGATCGTCGACCGCGCCAGGCGAATTTTTGAGTTTGATGCCAGGCAGAACGTGGGCTTCACCGCGTGAGATGTGCCAGCGCATCTCGCATCGGCGAACTGGAAACGACGATTGGTCCGGAAAACGGTGTATCCAGATCGACGATTACATAAATGGCGGAGGCAATCGATACGGCTCCCAGCGAGATAGTTACCCATGCCAACGCATTGCGCGGTGCGATCAACCCGAAGCTGAGAAAAATCACACACAGCCAGAATGTCAGCGTCATCAGAAAAGGCATGGAAATCGAACTGTGCGCTTCCTCGATGATCTTCCATCGAGCGTCCACCGTTCGCCGATATTGCTTCAACGCATCATCGAGCGTGCGCTGTTGCAACGGATCGTGCGTCTGCAATTGCCGCAACTGTGTTCCCACCGCAGTCAGCATGTCGCCGAGGCGCACGCTCTCCAACTGCTGCGAGTTATCCTGCGACCCGATGTTTCTCGGGTAGTCACCGGGCGGAGCCGGTTCCCTGGGCCATGTCGATGCAATCGCCGCCGCGGTGTACTGGCCCAGCAGGCGCCGAGCCTCGTCCGTACTGCTACCGTACTCCCGCAAAGTGGTGTCGAACTCGATCAAATCAGCCGCAAAGCCGCGCAAGCCATTCGACTCGGTATCGAAGCTGGCTTTCGCGGACGCCGTCATCAATCCAAGCACCAGAGCGGCAAACGTCACCAGCATGCCGATAACCAGTTGAATGAGTTGTACGGTCTCGTGAGCCTTGTGCTCTTCCGGCAGCAGCGGCCGCACCCACACGCCCAGACTGGTGCTAATCAGCAATAAAGCGAAAACCAGCAGCGCTGAGCCTATTTCCGACATTGAGATGCTCCGTAGACGTGTGTCCCGTCACTTTCTACTGACCGCCGGCCGCCGACCACCCGGGTAGTCCCGCAAAAAAGCTTGCATGCGTGGCCGCTGACTTCCGCTTTTATGTGGAGGTATCACAAACGTATGCACTATCAACTATAAAGTTTCCTGCAATCGCGCCGTAGACCAATTGTGTGACATTCGCTTAATTCTAATAAATCAAAGGTTGCGGACCTGCCCGTATGGGCTTGGGCGCAGCACGCCTGGCCGAGGCTGATTTCCTGGATATTCGGTCAGGTAGCCCAATGGAGATAAGCCCGATGCTGAAGAATCTGTCGATTCGAACCTGCCTTACCTTGATGATTGCGTTCTTCGGCGTGGTGCTGCTGGTCGGCGCCGCCGCGGGGCTGCTGTCGTTGCGTGCGAGCAACGCGTCGCTGCAGCAGATGTACACCGTGGATACGCCGGCGGTCGCCGACCTCGAGGGCAGTGCCGGACAGTTGCTGCGCCTGCGACTGGCGTTGGCGACCTACGCATCGTTGGTCGACCTGAACGATCAGGACGGCGCAAGCGCGGTGCTCAAGCGCTTTGATCAGTACCAGAAAGCATCGAACGACCGGCTTGCCCACTATGTGAGCCGCGCGGGCGCGGATGCCGATGAACAGCGCCTGATCAAGGACATGCAGGATAAGCGCGACATCTTCTTGCACGAGGGCGTCGAGCCGGCGCTGGCCGCGCTTAAATCCGGAGACAAAAGCGCGTTTGAGCAGCTGCAGGCGCACAAACTGCCGTCGGTTTATAGCGCGTATGAAAAGGCGATGCTCACGCTTGAGAAGCTGCAACTCGAGCACGGTCAACAGCGGTATCAGGATGCGCAGGACCTGTTTTACGCGATCTGCATTGCGGTGGCGGTGGGGATGGTGGTGTCGCTGCTGGGGTCGCTGGTCGGGCGGGCGGTGATGGTGCGTGCGATCGTTACGCCGGTCGATGCCACCATCGCGCAGTTTCAGCGGATTGCCAATGGCGATCTGACGAGCCAGATCGAGGTGACGAGCAATAACGAAATGGGTCGTCTTGCGGCGGCGTTGCGCAAGATGCAGGACTCGTTGATTGAGACGGTGAATGCCGTGCGGCATGGCACGGAGTCTATTGATACCGGTGTGAGCGAGATTGCGGCGGGGAATACCGATTTGTCGCAGCGGACCGAGGAGCAGGCTGCGTCACTTGAGGAAACGGCGGCGAGTATTGAGGAGCTGACTTCGACGGTCAAGCAGACTGCCGACAATGCGAAGCAGGCGAGTTCGCTGGCGCAAGGGGCGTCGAGCCTGGCGGCGCAGGGAGGTGATCTGACCGAGCAGGTGGTGGGTACGATGCATGGGATCGTCGATGACTCGCGGCGGATTGCTGACATTGTTGGCGTAATCGAAGGGATTGCTTTTCAGACCAATATTCTGGCGCTCAATGCGGCGGTCGAGGCGGCGCGCGCGGGTGAGCAGGGGCGCGGGTTTGCTGTGGTGGCTAGCGAGGTGCGGTCGTTGGCGCAGCGGAGCGCTGCGGCGGCCAAGGAGATTAAAGGGTTGATCGATGCATCGACGGCGCGGGTGCAGGCGGGTTCGCAGTTGGTCGAACGGTCAGGGTCGACGATGACCGAGATTGTTGAAGCGATTTCTCGAGTGAGTTCGATTATGGGGGAGATCGCGGCTGCGGCGATCGAGCAGAGTACCGGGATCGATCAGGTGAACCTGGCTGTGGCGCAGATGGATGAGGTGACTCAGCAGAATGCCGCTCTGGTGGAGGAGGCCGCTGCCGCGGCTAGTTCACTGGAAGATCAGGCCAGGAGGTTGACTTCGGCTGTGGCTGTGTTTCAGACTGGAAGTGGTGCTGGTGCTGGTGCTGGTGCTGGTGCTGGTGCTGGTGCTGGTGCTGGTGCTGGTGCTGGTGCTGGTTCTGGTTTTGCCGGGCGGCGAGGGGAAGGTATGGTTGCGCCGGGGAAGGTTGAGGTGGGTGGGTTTGTGGCGGTTTGATTTTTTGCCGACGCAGTGCTTGTTGTTTGTTTGCTCTGGGGCGTTGGCTTTTTCTTGAACTGGTTGCCTGCGCGGCGCTTTGTCTGTATGCCTACGGCGTTGGCCTTTCCTTGATTTGTTATTGGTCTATTAGCGTCGCCCCTGTGCGGGGCGGGCACCTACTTTTCTTTGCCTGCCGCAAAGAAAAGTAGGCAAAAGAAAGCGGCTCAAACCGCGAATTCTTAAGCGGGTCCCCCGCACAGTGACGGTAGTGGCGCAT
>NZ_JAXDPY010000409.1:0-5402 GCF_034668105.1 Paraburkholderia sp.
AATGCCACACACTGCCGGCGACAAACTGCGCGTCACCCAGGAATGATCCGCTCCGCCTTCAACCGGTCAAACAACGCAACGAATGCGTCTGGCGTGCTCTGATAATCAAGAAAGCCTGGCTTGCGGCTTTTCGTCATGTCTGTGAGCACTTCCATCGGGCGTCCGAGATCGGCATCGGTATGCCACCACATCACCAGCTTGCCGATGTCGGCTTCGATCAGATCGAACCGCGCCGCAATCCCGGACGGCGAGCGTCAGCCCCATGTTCATCGCGTTGCCGACAGCAAAACCGATGATCGTGTGCGGACGATGCACGCTCCAGCTGAAGCCGTACCGCTGTGCCGCTTCGAACAGGCGATCTTCGCATACGGTAGAACTACCGCGTGTGTTACCGCGCGTGCGGCAGATTGAATGTAACACCACTATCGAATTGGGATCCCAGGTGTAACGGGCGCTATGGCCGAAGAGCCTTCATCGCACCACGTGTTTCTACCAGCAACTCTTCCGCGAGTCGCGTCAGAGGGCGGTCTTTCGAGGAAATTGCCCAGGCGTCGATGGTGTTCTTCGGTCGAAACGGCAGCGCGACAATCTGCTGCTGACCGGTATATGCGACGGCCGACAGAGCGTCGACCACCGCGACCCCGGCGCCGGCGCCTACCAGCTTGCACGCGGTCTCCGAATAGCGTGTCTCGACAGCCACGCGGTACGGCACGCCCGCGTCGCGGAATGCAGCGGCAATCAGCGTGCTGACGCGCGCCAGACTCGACAGACCGATCAGCGAATACGGCGCGAGATCGGCCGGCACGACACGTTTGCGTCGCGCAAGCGGATGTCCATGGGGTACGACGCAAACCATCTCGATCGACGCGATCTTCACCATCTTCAGCGACTGGTCGAGCTCCGGTTCGAGCGCCATCGCGAGACCGAAATCGGCCGCCAGCGCTTCAACGCTTTCGATCACCTTGAATGAATCGACGACGTCGCAAAACACCTTGACGTCCGGTTTGCCGATCATGAAACGCTGAATTGCCTGCGGGAGTATCGAATGACCGAGCTGCGGCGTGGCGCTCACGCGCACATGTCCGAGGCGGTTCTCCTTGATGTCCTCGACGGTCTGGTCGAGCGCCTCGGAATACGTGAACATGGCTTCTGACGCGCGGAACAGCAGCTTCGCCTCCTCGCGCGGGATCAGCCGGTTCCCCACCCGATTAAAGAGCGGGAATCCAAGTTCCGATTCAAGTTGGCCAAGCGCAGTGCTGACGGCCGGCTGCGAGATCCCGAGTACGCGGCTAGCGCCGACCGTGGTTTGCGAGGTCATGACGGTCCTGAAGATACCCAGCAGTCTCGTGTTCACAATAACCTTTTCTTATACGGTGTGAATAATTTTCAATAGTTGATTATTGTAATACCGCTTTTGATAATGCCAGTTATCGCATACCGAAGACCGGATGCGCGCCGTGACGGCACAACCCCTCAGAACGAGACACCCCGATGAATACAGTCGCAAGCGCCAACGTTTCAGGTGTCGAACAAGTGGTCATGACAAAGGTGGCATGGAGAATCCTGCCTTTCCTGATGCTGCTCTATTTCGTCGCGTTCGTCGACCGGGTCAATATCGCCTTCGCGTCGCTGCAGATGAACGCCGACGTCGGGCTGTCGAGCGTGGCTTACGGAATCGGCGCGAGTGCGTTTTTCGTCAGCTATTTTCTGTTCGAGGTGCCAAGCAACTTCTTACTCTCGAAGGTCGGACCAAGAAGATGGATCGCTCGCATCCTGGTGACCTGGGGGCTGGTCTCCGGCGCCATGATGTTCGTATCGGGCGAGAAGAGCTTCTATTTACTCCGCTTCCTGCTTGGCATGGCGGAAGCAGGGTTCTTCCCGGGCATTGTGGTTTACCTGAGCCGGTGGTTCACCGCGAGTTACCGGGGTCGCGTCACAGGCATTTTCATTGTTGCAATCCCACTGTCGGGCCTGATCGGCGGTCCCATTTCGGGGCTGATCCTCGACGGCATGAACGGCGTGTCCGGCCTGCGCGGCTGGCAATGGATGTTTCTGCTGGAAGCCATCCCGGCGGTAGTACTCGGTATCGGTTGTCTATGGTGGCTGGCCGATCAGCCCGCGGCCGTGACCTGGCTAAGCCCCGACGAGAAGGGCAGGTTGGAACGCATGCTCGAGAGCGAGCGTCGCGCACTCGACTCGGAGGCGCGCTATCCGTTGTCAGCGGCGTTCGCAAACCGCGCTGTCCTGCTGCTTGCCGGCACGCTGTTTTGCATCGTATTCGGTACGACCGGCATCGCGTTCTTTTTGCCGCAGATCATCAAGAGTTTTGGCTATAGCAATACGGCGGTCGGTTTTCTGAGCGCCGTGCCGTATCTGGCTGGCGTGATTGCAATGGTGTTATGGGCACGCCATTCCGATACCCATCGCGAACGCATCGCGCATCTGGCCACGGCGACGCTGGTCGGTGCGCTCGGTTTCATTGCGCTCGCGTTCCTGTTGCCCGTGCACTGGGCCGCCATGATCGCGCTGTGCTTCGCGGCGATGGGCGTCTATGCTTCCAACGCGCTGCTATGGACACTGCCTTCCGAATTGATGACCGGTACAGTGTTGGCCGTGGCCATTGGTGTCGTTAATTCATTGGCTAACCTGTCCGGTGTGATCGCGCCCAGTCTGCTGGGATGGAGTCGTCAGGTGAGCGGTGGATTCGCTCTGCCGGCGGGGATTTTTGCGGGCTTTTTAGTCTTGGGAACCGTGCTAACGGTACTCTTCAGTCGCACACCGATGTTCACCACATCGCGACGTGCTTTAGGGAAGGCAGTTTGATATGACGACGGCAGGCGCAGCACCGACCATTGATGTAAAGCCATTGAGCGCGAACGCGTTCGCGATATACGGCGAAGTTCTCGAGAACAAGACTGAACAGCGACGGCGCGATTTTTCAATGCCGTTTGCCGGACTCGACGCCGGCACGACGCCACGTTTGTGGATTAACCGCCTGCAGCCGAGCCGTACCCGGTCAATCACAATCGATACGATGGAATGCCATCCGCACTCGCAGCAGACCTTCATTCCGATGCGCGAGGTTCCATACCTGATCGCGGTTGCACTACCCGGCGAAGACGGCCTTCCCGACCTTGCCACGCTCTGCGCTTTTACGAGTGACGGCGGCCAGGGCGTGTGCTATCGACGCTCGGTCTGGCACTTCGCGTTTACGTCGCTCGACGACGTCAATGAGGTCGCGGTGATCATGGCAGACAGCGGCCGCGGCGATGACACCGTCGTAACGAAACTGGCCGGGCCTGTTAGGGTCGCGCTATAGAGCAGGAGCACGCAATGGACGCCAAATACGCTCACCTGGAGCGGAACTTCACCGGCTATGGACGCCGGCCGCCCAACCCACGGTGGCCCAACAACGCCCGGCTCGCGGTCAATATCGTCATCAACTATGAGGAAGGTGCGGAAGCGTCCTTCCCCGATGGCGACGACCACTCTGAAAGTGGTCTGGCGGAAGGAGGGGCGGGCGGCTTCGAAGGCCGCGATCTCGCTGCCGAGTCGATGTTCGAGTATGGCAGCCGGGTGGGTATCTGGCGCGTGCTGCGACTGTTGGAGGAGCGCCGTTTGCCCGCCACCGCGTTCGCCTGCGCGCAGGCGCTGGAGCGCAATCCGGAATTCGCTCAGGTCATCCGCGATGGCGACATGGACGTGTGCAGTCACGGCCGGCGCTGGGTGAGGGCGCAAGCGCTCACTGAAGAGCAGGAAGCGGAGGAAATCAGGCGTGCCTTCGAGTCCATTACACACTCTACAGGGCGGCCACCAGCGGGTTGGTATTGCCGTTATGCACCGACCGTTCATACTCGCAGGTTGCTGGTCGAGCATGGCGGGTTCATCTACGATTCGGACGCGTATAACGACGAACTCCCGTACTGGACGACGGTGCAACAGCAGCCGCATCTGGTGATTCCGTATAGCTTGACAAATAACGACGTCAAATTCGCGCGCGGCGCGATGGCAACCGGGGACGACTTTTACACGTTCGTCAACGACGCGGTCGAGATGCTGTGCCGCGAAGGCGCTCAAGCGCCAAAGATGATGTCCATCGGGCTGCACATGCGTTTGATCGGCCATCCTGGCCGTGCGGCGGGGCTCGAGCGTTTGCTCGACAGCCTCGCGCGGCGGGAGGATGTGTGGATGTGTCGCCGTGTCGATATCGCGAATCACTGGTTGCAGGAACATCCTTTCAGCGCGGCAGACCGGAGTTGAAGAAAGTGCAGCGCGGCCAACTATTGGCGATCCCGGAATGAAAATAGCAACAGATGCCTATTCCGTCGTCGAGATTTCGCGGCGAGTTCAAACGGGCGTAGACGATTCACTCGATGCAGTGCGCCATGCGCTTGCGGTCGTTGCACAGCGGGAACGAGAGTTGTGCGCATGGTCGCACCTCTCGTCTGCGAGCGAGCTGATTGAAGCGCCTGCGCGGAGCGCGTCGGGTCCGCTGGCGGGTGTTCCATTCGGCGTGAAGGACATCATCGACGTGGCCGGCATGCCGACCCGATGCGGTTCCGAGGCCTGCAACACCTCGCCGTCCCAATTCGATGCATCTTGCGTCGCGTTGCTACGGCGAGCCGGCGCGATACCGGTCGGCAAGACGGTGACGGCCGAATTCGCTTATATGACGCCGGGACCCACGCGCAATCCTGCAAACCGCCAACATACGCCGGGAGGCTCGTCGAGCGGCTCGGCCGCTGCCGTAGCCGCAGGCATGGTACCCATGGCATTGGGCACGCAAACTGGCGGATCGATGATCCGGCCGGCGGCGTTTTGCGGTGTCGTCGGCTTCAAACCGAGTTTCGGGGCACTCGGTCGCGACGGGTTGAAAATAATGTGCGAGTCGCTGGATGTGATCGGCTGGTACTGCGCCGATGTGGCCGACGCGGCGCGAGTCGCGGAAGTTCTGCTCCCTGATGCAGCCCCTCCGCTGTACTCAACTGAACATATGCGGACCGTAAAGATCGGCTTTTTGCCGGGCAATCCCGGCCATGTGCTGGAACATGCCGCACACGCTGCTCTTGAAGATGCGAGGCGTGCGCTTCGCGATCTGTCGACGATCGAACCGGTCCCTGAATTAACCGACCCAGCCAGATTTCTCGAAGCGCATTCGGTGATCATGCGATACGAACTGGCGCGCAGCCTCTTACCGGTGGCCTCGGAGCACGCAGCGCAACTGAGCCGGCCGTTGCGCGAGGCTTTCGAGCAAGGACTGGCGATGCCGGCGCACACTTATCGCGAGATGAAGGCGTGGCAACACACGCAGCGTTTGCGTTGGGCGGATTACTTCGGCGACGCGGACGTCGTCCTGACGTCGAGCGCCTTGGGCCCGGCTCCCAGAGGGCTCGAATCGACTG
>NZ_JAXDPY010000410.1:0-11000 GCF_034668105.1 Paraburkholderia sp.
CGATCTGATGGTCGCGATCGCCCCTGAACTGTTCCCATCGATCGAAGGCTCGACCGATTCCGAAGTGCTGTTCTTCCTCGCGCTCACGTTCGGTCTCGAACTGGCGCCCGTCACGCTCTCGAGCGGATGGTGGCGTTCGTCGAGCAAACCGGCCGCCGCCACGGCGTCAATGAGCCGCTCAACATGACCGTCTGCGCAACCGACGGCGAGCAGATCGTCGCGGTGCGCTATTCGAGCGAAAAGCAGTCACGCTCGCTGTTTCACAACACGTCGTTCCGTCATCTGCACGAGTTGTATCCCAACGATCCGCGCATCGAGATGGCCGGGCAGGATGCGTTTCTGGTCCTTTCGGAGCCGCTCGCCGATTTGCCGGGCTGGTGGCAGGAGATTCCGGAGAGCACGGTGGTCGTGGCGCGCGGCGGCGAGATCGAGCAGTTTCCGTTCGAGCCTCAAGCGGCTTCAGTGGCCTGAGTGGCTTGGAAGCGCCCCTTGACTACGCGCTGCGCCGAAGGGCCGTTCAGGGGTCGATAATTGCCGGGCCGCGGATGGTTAAGAAGGACGTTTTTTATTGCCCGGCCGCATAGCTTGGGCGCTCACGTCGTGGCGCCGGTATGCGCTCAACCGGGCCGTGCCTGCGGGCATTCGGTCCGATACCAGAGATCCACCTGACGCTGCGCCGCCTCAAGATTGGCTGGGTAGTAAGGATCAAAGAACCATCCAGGGTGGTAGCCCGCTTCCTCCAACGCCGCCAGTTCACTCATATTGCTCCAAAGAAGCGACGCTTACTGCGCATGGCGTATTCCCGGCCGCAGTCCGGGGTCTCGAGCCCGGGCGCTTTCCTGTTGCTCGATTTGCGCAGCGTATGTCATCGACTGCGGTCGCCATCGGCTCCTGCCCTCTGCGCCAACTCGGGCAAGTCCTTGAACTCGCTATGCAATGCATCGACCACGCAACGGCTTTTCCATTATCAGATAAAACGCGGCCCATAGCAGGAGCGTGAGTCCGAGCGCGGCCGCTGCGGCGCGAGCGTAGTTCATGACAGCACAATCTCCGCCCAGCATCGTCTGGACGGTGCCTGCCAGTAGCGTGAAGATCGCATGGTGCGCGATGTGATGCGGCTGTCTCGAGTTGATAGTTCGGCCGCGGAGCGCGGAGATGCAGATGAATGGTTGGTGCAAATCCCTTCGGGTCCTTGTGAATGACTGGTTCGGAAACGGCGAGAATTTTCGGGTCACCCGACCAGATGGTTCGAGGAAAATGCCATGGCGAGTTGTGAGAGTCGAAGTAACTCGCTCGGCCGGAACGTTTGCGCTTGTCTTCTTTCGACATGGCTATGGCTCATGGTGCGTTTACCCACCGCCAACTGTTCAACCAGCATTGAATTGGCATTGATCCCACGCCCGTTCGATTGCCTGCAGCGCACTCAACACGATCGACCGGTTCAGCGCCGCGGCCAGTACGCCATCTCTTTCCGCGTACGCCTCGCACAACCGCTGATGATCCGCGCACGAGCGATGCAAGCGACCAGGCAACGACGTGCTGAAGCGGCGCAGCCGGTTGATTCGCATGCGCATGGAATCCAGCACCTCCTTGAAGATGCCGTTGCCGCACACTCGCAACTCCTCGTCGCGAAACGCGACATTGGCCCAGAAGTAGCCGTCCACGTCGCCTTGCGCGGCAACCTCCGCGAGACGGCGATGCGCGCCCCATAGCGATTCGATGTCGGCGTCGGTCGCACGTTCGACGATTGCCCTCGACACTTCGGCGTAGAGAATCGCACGTAAGTGGTAGATCTCGCGCACATCCTTCAAGTTGACCGCTGCGACACGTGGGCGCCTGCGCGGCGACCAGTCGACGAGTCCTTCGCGGCTCAGTACGAACAGCGCTTCACGCACCGGCGTGCGGCTCACGTCGAACCGTTTCGCGAGATCGACCGAGTTCAGATCGTCTCCGGGCAACAGGCGGCCTTCGATAATGCCGCGCGCCACCCACTCGACGATTTTCCCGACTGACGACGATTCGCCCTCGCCTTCGAGCGCGCTTCTGTCGACATTCTGAGTCATCGCAGCTCCTTTCGACGTTGGGTCGCACGGGGTGACCAACTGGTCAACTCCAGCTAACGGTGTCGCCCGAGTCTTCGTGGGAATGGAAAAGCCTTGCCCTCATCGATTTGACGGTGAGTACATCTGCGGTTATCTTTTAAGCAAACACAACATCAACTTGACTGGACCACGAAAAGTGTCGACACTTCGACAGTTTCGACACTATCTCACGAGAAGTCAGGGAGACGCCATGGATAGGGATGGAGATTTCACGCCGGCACGTCGACGGCTATCGCGGCGACGGTTGCTGCAGTCGGCGGGCGCGCTCGCTGCGCTGTCGCTCGGGCCGCTGCGCGTCGCCATCGCCGCGAATGAAAGCACGTCCACAATCCCAACCCCGACCGGCGCCGACATCACCGGACGGCTCGCGCGCTACATGGTATCGGCACGCGACACACCATTGCCCGATGCGGCGATGCTCGCATGCAAGCACCGCGTTCTCGACACGTTCGGCGCGATGGTGTCCGGTTCGCGGATGCGTCCCGGCATGATGGCGTCGAAATACGTGCGCGGATTGGGTGGCGAACCGCAGGCATCGGTGATCGGCTCGATGTTCCGCACGACGACGGTCAACGCCGCGCTTGCCAATGCCATGTGCGCACACTCCGACGAAACCGACGACTTCGAGCCTGTCACGAAAGCGCATCCGGGTAGTTCGGTCGTGCCGTCCGCGCTGGCGGTCGGCGAACACGAAGGGCAAAGCGGCGAGGCGCTCCTGCGCGCGGTGGCGCTCGGCTACGATCTTTCCTGCCGTCTGCTGATGGCGCTGGGCCCCGACCTCGTGCGCGGCTCGCATCGCAGTGCAGAGGGCACCGCGTCGACGTTCGGCTCGCTGGGCGCGGCAGCATCGCTTGCAAGGCTCGACGAAACCCGGATGCGTTATGCGATTTCGTATTCCGCGCAGCAGGTGTCGGGGCTATGGAGCTGGGTCAAGGACAAGGACCACATCGAAAAGGCCTTCGATTTCGCGGGCATGGGTGCACGTAATGGCGTAGAGGCGGTCGGCATGGTGCAGTCCGGTATGACGGGCGTCTTCGACGTGCTCGACGGCACGCATAACCTGTTCATCGCGCTCTCGACGAACCCGCAACCGGAAGCGATGCTCGACGGCCTCGGCAGCCGCTTCTACGTTACCGAAACGGCCATCAAGACTTTCTCGGTCGGCTATCCGATCCAGTCGCCGCTCGACGCGCTGCTTAGCTTGCGCAAGCAGTACGGGTTGACGCCGGAGAACGTGCACGCCATTGTCGTCAGGATTCCGCCGGATGCCGAGGGTATCGTCGGCGATAGCGCGATGCCCGACGTCAATTGCCAGCATCTGGTGGCGTTGGCGCTCGTCAAGGGCGCGGTGTCGTTCCGCGACAGTCACGATGTCGCGTTGATGCGCGATCCGGCCATCCTCGCGCAGCGCGCGAAAGTCACCGTGCAACCCGATCAGTCGTTGAAGGACCCGGCAGCGCCTCGCGGCGCCAAGGTCGAAGTCACGCTGACGGACGGCCGCACCGTCGAGCACTACACGCGCTTCCCGCCGGGCACGAAAGAAAACCCGCTGTCCACGGAGGCCGTCAATGCAAAAGCCCGCGACCTGATGACGCCGGTTCTCGGCGCGGCGAAAACAGACAAGCTGATCGAGACGATCAACCGCCTCGAAACGCTCAAGGACATTCGCCAACTGAGGCCACTGATAACGGCGTGATGAGCGCAAGCACGCCACGCGCCTGTCTGGCCACCACCGCAGCCCATGGACGTCGCTCGCTTGCGACGACACATTGCGCCGCGCTATCGAAAATCGAATCCGTAGGAGACACACTCATGTCCGCAATCGATCGGCGTCATTTTCTGAAGACCAGTGCTGTGGGCGCTTTGGCGTCGGCAACGGCCAGCACGGCTGTTTTCGCGCAATCCGCCGATGCCGGCAAAGCGGCGTCGGCAACTGCGGCCGCCAGCGGCGCCAATGCGCGCCCGCCGAAAGTCACGCGCATCCTCGCCGAGTTCATCGTCAGGACCGGCTACCAGGACTTGCCCGCGCCCGCTCGCAAGGAAGGCGTGCGGACCTTGATGAACTGGGTCGGCGTTGCGGTCGGCGGCTCGCATGACGAGACAGTGAATCGCGCGGTTGCCGCGCTTATGCCCTTCTCCGGGCCGCCGCAGGCCAACCTTTTGGGCCGCACCGAGCGCTTCGACATCATGAACGCGGCCTTCATCAACGGCGTCAGCAGTCATATCTTTGACTATGACGATACGCATCTGAAGACCATCATTCATCCGGCGGGCCCCGTCGTGTCCGCCATTCTGGCGTATTCGCAATATCACCCCGTATCGGGCAAAGACTTTCTGAACGCACTGGTGTTGGGTGTGGAGACCGAATTGCGAATCGGCAATGCGGTGTATCCAAATCATTACGATGTGGGCTGGCACATCACGGGCACGTGCGGCGTATTCGGTTCGGCGGCCGCCACCGGAAAACTGATGGGCTTGAGCACCCAGCAGATGGTATGGGCGCTGGGTCTTGCAGCGTCGCAACCGGTCGGGCTGCGTGAATCGTTCGGCTCGATGAACAAGAGCTTCAATCCCGGACGCGCGGCCGCGAACGGCATTTTCGCGGCGGTTCTGGCGGGCAAGGACTACACGAGTTCCGACGGCATGATCGAAGCGAAGCGGGGCTGGGCGAACACCATCAGCACGAAGCAGGACTACCGCGAGATCACCGAAGGTCTCGGCTCGCAATACGAGTCGACGCTCAACACCTACAAGCCGTTTGCGTGCGGCATCGTCATTCATCCTTCTATCGACGCGGCGATCCAACTGCGCAACCAGTACCAGCTGAAGGCCGACCAGATCGAGCGTATCGATCTTCGCGTGCATCCGCTCGTCATCGAACTGACGGGCAAGAAGACGCCGCAGATCGGCCTCGAAGGCAAGTTCAGCATCTATCACGCGGTGGCGATTGCGGTGCTCGACGGCGCCGCGGGCGAGAAGCAGTTCAGTGATGCGAAGGTGCGCGACCCCATGACGGTTGCACTGCGCGAAAAAGTGAATACGGTCATCGATCCCGCGATCAAGCCAGAGCAGGTCGACATGACGATCACACTGAAGGACGGCCGCAAGCTGCACAAATTCATCGAGCACGCGATAGGCAGTACCCAAGTGCCGATGACCGATCAGCAACTCGAAAAGAAATTCGCCGATCTCGCCGACGGGATTCTTTCGCCGGCGCAAACCCGCGCACTGATGGACAAGTGCTGGCACGTCGAGCAACTGGACAGCGCAGCGGAAATCGCATTGGCGTCGTTGCCGCAGTAGACGGCGAAGGGCAGAGCGCCACGTCTGCGCCCTGCTGCATGCGATGCGTCAGAGCGCTGCGCTTCGCGCCTGGGTGAGATGCAATCCACCATCCGGTAGAGTGGCGCCGCGGCTGGGGGTTCCGGCGTGCAGCCAGGCCCGGGCGACGTCGATGGCGATAGCGCTGCGGCAGCCCTCATTGCAGGCAGTGCATACCAGCTATGATTTCTGCTGCGCGACGAGTGCGACGAGTGCGACGAGTGCGGCAGAGCGCGGCTCGCGCGCGGTTGCGGGGACGGACCGCGGGCGTGGAAGGCTCGGCGGCGCGCAAGTGACCGTCGGCGTCGCAGAAAAAGAGGCGGAGAAGGGATACCAGCAAAGCGGGGACTGGACTATGTCCGTCCCCGCTGATATTCGCTAGCCCGTTTCCCAGTTCGTACTGGCACCGGCGGATTGCAGCGCTGCCCCCGCCCGGTTGCTGCGGGACATACCATCGGCGGGTGGAGCGCCTGAAAAATGTTCTTGCGCGTATCGACGAGACTGCTGGCTCAGGTCAGCCGCTTACTCTGGCAGCGTAACGCCCCGATCGATAAATGGCGCCACGCTCACATCACGCGGCGCCCGAATTGCTGGGGGACTGCGTACAGACGCCGTCCTGTCACAGACGACGGCTTGGGCTCGCCGGCCCGCATCGCTACGCCATGGCGCGGAGCGGCTAACACTTACATGGCCTACCAGGACCTGCTACACGCTCTGGCCAGCTTTCTCAATCTGCCGATGCAGACAGGCGCGCATGTCGTATGCAGCGTCGGCGGCCCTGCTTGCATAGCCCTCGCTGATGACGACCGTCTCCGCCTTCACCTCAAGCAATTCACCGGCGGCATCACGCACGCGATTGATAACTGTCTTCGAAAGCCGCCAGACCCACTCATCCAGCCCGATCTTGTCGCGGGACGGATACATGGTGCCGAAGATCTCGCCGTGGGTGAAGGAAAACAGGTCGTCCCGGGTCACCGTAAATTGCAGTGGGGTATCGTTGTCTGCCAATTCATGTCCTCGTTGAAGGTTTTCGTTCCGCTGGCGCCGAGCGTAGTTACACATCGTCAATGCGCGCCTGATCATCCAGGTCGTCGTCATCGTCATCGGTCAGCGCCGCGACCCTTGGCCACGGCCACGGCTGGGTGGCCCAGTAAGGCGGCTCATCAATCCGCGCGAAGTCGTACTCCTTCGGCTCGTCAAAGATGTCGTGACAGGTCTCGTCCAGTATCTGTTGCATGTACTCAAGGTCGCGCAGGCTCATGCTGTGCCATGCCTTGTAATAACGGTGCTCGCCGGCGATAACTTTACGGGACGGGAGGTCGATGAGTATCCGGTGGGACATATAGGGATGACTCGCCCACAGGGATTCCCACCGACCAACGGCATAGCGGGGGCGCGGTGTACTCAACGAAGCATCCCCGCGACGCTGGCGCTGACCGGTTTTCCGCCCTCGCGGTCCACGTAGAATGCAACCGAACCTCCGACGACGTCGAGCGAGCGGATATGGATTGCCTGATCGGCGGTGGGCGGCGGCCGCCTCTCTGAATCGCCGGGCCGCGCCACATCGAGCGCGTTGAAGGTGATCGGGTACTCGGTCATCTGCGCGTCCGCTTGAACGACCAGCCTTACGCAGTCATGGCGCACGCCGACCAGTTCTGCCTCAATGATTCGGTTCAGAACGACGTCGAGCGCGGTGTCGATCTCCGTGGATTGTGGTTGCGTCGGCTCGTCGGCTACGAGATGAACGATCGCTCGAACCAGCCTGGAATTTTTCATGAGCGCGATGCGGTATCGGGTGACGCGTGGTTCCCGATTCTGCGCCGGGTAGATGATGTCCTTGAACGCGCTTTTATAGATCATGACTGTAGCCCGGAGATATGGCCGTACCCCGTGTACGGTTCACACACCAGGCTACGCGGCGGTGGCCAAAGTCAAGGGAGCACCCGGCACGCATGAGACTTATGCGGCGTTTGCGGCGTCATCCTCTCCTTGCTGCTCGTCCATCTCACCAGCGTTAAAAATAGTCTCGCGCAACCGGGTAGCCGTCCGATGGCTGGACAGGCCCATCAGGCTGCTCACCTGTTCGTTGGTCTTGCCTTCCAAAAGGTGCCTGCGACCATACGTGTTGCGCAACAACCCCGGACTTTCGTCGGCAGCCGCAGCGCCGGCAGCGCGTAGCGCACTCCGCACGCACTGCCCGAGCGTTGCGGGCTTCATTGGCTTGCCGCCTGCCGTCGCCATAAAAAGCAGACCGTCCGCCGGGGATAGCGCAGCGCGCGCCTTTGCGTACTCACTCACAATCTCAAGCGCGAACGCGTCGACGGGCACGCGGCGCGCGATTCGCGGCCCGCGCTTTCTGACGAACACGCTGACCCGTGCCCCTCGCGCGTCGAGATCGTCCACTGTCAGCGCGCTGAGTTCGGCCGCCGTGATACCGGTCGCGAGCAGCAGCGCCACGATCGCCCGGTTACGCAGTTCCTTGAACGACTCGAAGGTCGCTGCGCGGCAGACGTCCTGAACACGGGCATCTTCGTCCGGCCACAGAAAGACCGGCATCGGCTCATCGTCTGGCCAATGCTCTCGCGGCAGGAGGCTTGCAGCAGGGTTGTCGGTGCGCAGACCCTGCAGGGATAGATGGCGTGAGAGCCGGTCCATCAGTTTCAGATATCGAAGGCGTGTCGACGTACCCGGCTCGCAGTCGCGGTCGAGGTCAGCAAAGAAGCCGTCGATGTGATCAGTGCCAAAGTCCATCAGGGTAATGCCACGGCCGCCGAGATAGCGATGGAAGCGGGCAAACATCGAGCGATGCTGAACGATGGAGCGCTCGGCAAACGCGCGCCTATCCGCACCGGTTGCCTCGGCGCGCTGCCATTCGGCATAAGCCGTTTCAGGGTCCGACAGCCAGAGTTCGGAATCCATAAATGTATATACTGAAATTGCACCTTCTCCCATGATAGCGAAGCTCCCGCTTCGCTAAAACCCGGCCGTCAAGGAGTAGGGGCAGTCCGAAGGCTAAGAGAAGGGCGGGCGGTCGGTTCATCAGTAGGGCAGCAGGTAAAAGACAGTCTGTTTGGCTATCGTACCTATCGCCGACCAATGTCAAGGCGCCGTCCCGCGGCTGGACTCAAATGAAATGAGAGGCCTCTCGGCCAATAGCGCCTGTCAGTAATGCACGTCCAAAGCAGTCGTTGGTTGAGAAATTTCTCACGCCGGCAACCCAAGTCATCAAAATGGCATACTTGAGTTGATATGCGGACCTAAGAACCCGTGTGGCCACAGTTATGCCCCTGGAAGCTACCCATGCTTGAACCACTGTCCAATCTCACCGATGGTCAACTCCAACGCCTAATCTATTCGACCTGGGACTTTCAGCAGGCTCTTTCGGCCCTGACGTTCCTCATGGAAGAGTGCGATTTTCTGGATACTCTTTGCCACCAAGAACCCGCGATGACTGCAACTCAAACACACGGCCGCAACGATGCCATCGACGGCTGCAAGCTGCCACACAAACACGTCTTCCTTTATCCTTCCCATGGCTAAATCGGAGTGTTCGAAAGACGATCGACGATCTTGTTATAAGCGCGCCGTGCCGCGCGTTCGCGCGTGTTCTCGCCGTCATATTCTTCCATCACGAAGGTGTCGCGCAGGGCCGAGCAGACCACGGCCATTTTGGGGTAGGTTTGCTCGAGGTAGGCCAATGCAATCTCTGCCGCGGCCTGGTCGCCGCGTCCAAGTACGTAAGCCCGTAACCGATCCATTGAAGCGACAGTGTTCATGACGCGGTCCGCGTCGCCACCGGTTGTCTGAAATGCTCCCTCTGTCTTGAAAAATGGCGTCCTCATCTCTCGATGTTTTCCCTAAAAACGAGAACAAGACAAGAACAAAATTGGTTTTGTCGCGGTAAGGATAGCGGAAGAACTGCGATCGCTATGCAAAGCACTGCTTATGTTGCCAGTTCGTAGAATTGATCGGCGCCAGACGGATGGGTTCCGCGAGCACATTTCATCTGTCCTTATATGAACGCCTCCCGTTTGCGACGGTTTTTCGCGTGCTACGACTGCGACAGGATGGGTTGCAGCTTTATATTCGGGCTTATTGCAGCCTGATACGCTGCGGCCCACTATGAAATCCGCTGGCCCGCACCTCATTTTTGGCCCGAGCTCGAAGCTCTTGGACAGATTCAGGTTTAGCGAGTCCCGGTCCGACCTGTCTTGTCATCACATACGATTGCCAGCGCAACCTTTCGACGTGTCATCCTGCAAACGTTGAACTTGTACAGAGTGGTTGCCGGTCAGGCCGGCTTCACGCTCACGTGATCCTTGTCGTACTGTCGGTCATGCGCCAGGATCGCCCAGATCGTGCGGGCCATCTTGTTGGCCTGTGCCACGACCGCTACATTCATCGGCCGCCGCTTCCTGATCTGCTCAAGCCACGGCCCAGGCTCCTTCGTGTGGAAGAGCACGCTGCGCGCACCGTGAATCAGCAGCTTGCGTAGATAGGTATCGCCTCGCTTGCTGATCCCCAGCAACTGGACCTTGCCGCCCGAGCCCGTTTGTCTCGGGACCAGCCCGATCCAGGCCGCGAACTCACGCCCGGATCTGAACGTTTTCGCGTCTCCCATCGTCGCGATCGCGGCGGTTGCAGTTAGCAGTCCGACACCCGGGATCGCAGCAATTGCCCTGCATGCCTTGTCCTCTTTCAGCCAGGCCTGTAGACGCCGTTCGATTTCGGCAATCTGCCGGTCGAGATCCGCCAGGCCGCTCCACTGTTCGTGCAGCGTGTCGATCAGAATCATCGGTAAACGGCCCACCAGCCGCTCCAGCACATCCGGCACCGCCTTATCCAGCGCAGCCCGACCCTTGCCCATCACTTCACCGTATTCGGTCAGCAGGCCACGCAGACTGTTGATCTGCATCGTCCGGAATTTCACCAGCTGTTCCCGCATCCGGTGCAGCCCCAGCACTGCCTGCTGTGTTTCCGTCTTCACCGCAACTGACTTGCCCGGCTGTTGCGCCGCCATCCAGATCGCACGCGCATCAGCTGCATCATTCTTGTTACCCATCACGAACGCCTTGACGAACTTCGCCGGCATCAGCTTCACCTGGTGGCCCATCGCCGTGAGCTTGCGGGCCCAGTGCTGCGAACCACCACACGCCTCCATCCCTATCAGGCACGCAGACCGGTTCGCAAAATGCTCAAGAAACGCCGTCCGCTTCACGGGTTTGTTTACGATCTCGCCCGTCTCCGCGTCGATGTAATGGAGCTGAATGACGTTTTTTGCAATGTCCACACCTACCGTCGTAATATCCATTTGGAGCCTCCGGTTTGCC
The DNA here is from genome assembly GCF_034668105.1 of Paraburkholderia sp. Taxonomy (GTDB): domain Bacteria; phylum Pseudomonadota; class Gammaproteobacteria; order Burkholderiales; family Burkholderiaceae; genus Paraburkholderia. Next base: position 10,754 of record NZ_JAXDPY010000410.1, read on the forward strand.
TGGGAAATCTCTATGGTCTTCCATTCTGGCACTTTGATGCCGTTGGCCCGTAAGGCTCCGCTTTCCTCTCGCTTCCACCGCTCACGGGTGGGAGGCGTTCATATCATTTTTGGCGATCATGTGCATAATCTCAATGCCGGCCTGAAGGATGCGGGCACAGCGAAAAGTTCTGAATCCCAGCATGGGTCGCGTGCGTCGCTTGATCGCCCGATGGTCCTGCTCAACCAAGTTGTTGAGATATTTGGAT
>NZ_JAXDPY010000411.1:0-5785 GCF_034668105.1 Paraburkholderia sp.
TGCCGATCGTGACCCACGGACGCGACCACTCGGGATCCTCGAACAGAAGATGCAGCGGAGCCGTATCGTCGGACATGTCCGCGCCGTACTCGCGGTGCGGCTTGCCGTCGCTCGCGGGCGACACCCGTTCGATCGCGATCATATGGGTGATCGGACGGTCAGTCTCGCTTAGCCGGGTTCTCAGCGACTTGACCGATGCCGCGCTCACCGAGGTGATCTCGAACGCCACGACTTTCGGCAATTCCGTGGTGACGGCCCAGACCGCCTTGCAGCAAGGCGCGTCCGAGATCACCGTTACCGGTACGCCCAGATTCGACAGTGCGGCGGCGAGATGGGCCATGCCGCCGAGCCCGTCCGTCTCCGGCGAGGGCGGCACGGCATTGCGGATGAAGAAGCCCGTGACGATACCCACGTGGGCGTTCGGCGTGCTCATGATCGAACGCGCGGCCGCTTCCAGCTGACCTGCAACGAACTGTTTCATGCGGCTAATATCGCGCCGGACGGTTTGACCAATGATGTCTTCGACTTTTGCTATTCCCATTTTCCGATCTCAGTAGCAACGTTGTTCATGCGAGGCGCGACGATCGCTCAGACCGGGATCTTCGTTTCATAATCGATTCCGATCGAACAGAGCAGCAGGCCGACGCCCATTGCGGCGAAACACATCAGCGCGAGGAAATAGGAGCCCGTGAATTGCACGATCGCGCCGATCGCGATCGGGATCACCATGCCGCCGAGATTCCCACCGAAGTTGAGCAGACCGCCGAGCATGCCCACCTTGTTGCGCGAGGCGAGCATCGCGGGGATCGACCAGTACAGACCGCCCCAGCGCAGAAAGAAGAGGGTGATGGACAGCAGGACCACGACCATCGTGGGGCTTGTCGCATGCGCCACTGAAAACACCGCAATCGTGGCAACCACGCCGGCGATACCGAAGATCGTGCGCATCACGCGGTTCGGCGCGGCGCCGCTCGCGAGCCACTTGTCGGCGACGTAGGCACCGAAGAGTTCGCCGATGAAGCCGGAGAAGAAGATCACGAAGCTGGCGCCGCCCATCTGTTGAATATTGAAGCCCTGCACTTTCTGCAGATAGGTGGGCATCCATGTCAACAGGCCGTAGTAAAGCGTCGTGCAACACATGAAGCCGACGAACATCAGCAGCACCGAGCGATATTTGAAGAAATCGAGCGAGTTGCCCGACAGGTGTTTCGCTTCCTTCTCATCTTCCTTGCGCCGGGCCTGTTCGATGTGTTCCGCTTCGGCTTCATTGACCCCGGCGTGTTCGCGCGGTTGATTCTTGATGTAGTACCAGGCGCCTATCCCGCACAGAACCGTGCCGACGCCGGCGATCGCGAACGCCGCGCGCCATGAGTGCGCGACGACGATCAGCCAGGTGATCAGCACCGATCCAAGCGCTGCGCCGAGCGGCGAGCCGCCATCCATCAGCGATGCGCCACGGACCCGTTCATGCTGCGTGAGCCACATCGCATTGAGCGCACCGCCCGCCGAGGCCACCGGCGCTTCTGCCACACCGAGCCCGAGCCTCGTAGCGAGCAGGGACATCGCATTGGTCGTCAACGCGCCAAGACCCTGGAAGGCACCCCAGAGCAACGTGCACAGTGCGAGAATCAGCCGCGGCTTGAAGCGGTCGACGGCCATGCCGCCTGGAATCTGCATCAGCGTGTACGACCAGAAGAACGCACTCATGATGAGGCCTTGCATGACCGGCGTGAGCGTGAACTCGCTTGCGATCATCGGCATCGCGACTGACAGGGACGCACGATCGATGTAGTTGACCGTGACGAGCAGCAACATGACGAGAAAAATTTTCCAGCGAACCGATGTCTTCGGCTGGGCGTACGCCGCGACCGCTGCAGGTGCTCTGCTCATGCCTATTTCCTAATTCGCTGTTTGAACGTCAGGTACACGCCCGGCGCGTTGCGCATCGGGGATGGTTGAACCGGTGGTCTGCGACGCTGCAGGCACCCGTTCCATGCCAGGTTGAAAAATGAGTATAGGTGCGACAATCTGAGAGGAGATAATCGAAAGTGACGCGGGCAATCGATAGAAATCGCTGATCATGCGTGTCTGCGTCGTGCAGGTCTTTCTTCCGTGCGGCATCGCTGAAAACACAATGGCCGCTTCGATAGCGGCCATTGGCATTGACGTTATGACCGCTGCAATAGCGAGCGGTTGCACTGTTTCAGATGGGGTGACATCCCTTGCTTGCAGAAGGATGTTGCCCGCGATCGGAACTGTTATCCGCGCACGCCGACAAAACGCGCGCGCGCCGGCTTCAACACGAACATTGCAAGAACGGCCGTGCTCAGATCGAGCACAATCGCGCATCCGAACACGGGCACCCAGCTGCCGGTGTGCTGATGCAGCAACGCGGCGAGCGGCCCACCGAAGATCGAGCCAATCCCGAACGAGATGTAAAGCCAGCCGTAATTCGTGGTGGCATAGCGGGTACCAAACGTGTCGGTCAGGGTAGAAGGAAACAGCGAGAAAATTTCGCCCCAACCGAAGAACACCACGCCGGACAGCAGCACGAACAGGACTGCGTTATCGCGCGTCAGCAGCCAGACCGCCATCGCCACACCTTCCAGCGCGAACGCGAAACACATCGTGTTTTCGCGCCCCAGACGATCCGAAATCCAGCCGAACAGCGGACGGGTCAGGCCGTTCGTGAAGCGGTCGATCGTCAGTGCCAGCGGCAACGCGGCGAGCCCGAAGACCAGTACCTTGCTGACGCCGAAGTCGGCAGCGAAGCTTGCCATCTGCGACGTGACCATGAGGCCCGACGTAGACATCATCGTCATCATCACGAACATCAGCCAGAACAGCGGCGTCTTGAGCATTTCGGACGGACGGTAGTCGCGCGTCGCGACCGCTGTACGGGATATTGCCGCGCTGACGCTCTCGGCCGCGGGTGGAACTCGCAGGCCCTGCGAGGCGACGAGGCCGACCGCCGCGAAGATGATGCCGTACAGCCACAGCGTGGATTCGACACCGTGCGTGGCCAGCGATGCGGAGATCGGAAACGTAGTCACAATGGCACCCATGCCATAGCCCGCGGCCGCTACACCGGCGGCGAAACCGCGTCGATCGGGAAACCAGCGGACCACGAATCCCACCACGCCGACGTAGACGATGCCGGTACCGAGACCGCCGATGCAGCCATACGTGAGGTACAGCATCGACGTAGTGTGCGCGTACGAAGCCAGCACCCAGCTGACGCCCGACAGCAGCGTACCGATCGAGATCAGCATGCGTGGCCCGAAGCGATCAATCAGCGCGCCCTGGAAGGGCGAAAAGAATGCCTGCAGTAACACCAGCAGCGAGAATGTCACCTGCAGTTCCGGCAGCGCGATGCCGAGTTTGGCCATGAGCGGCTTTGTCATCAGAGTCCATACATATTGCGGACTCGATATCGTCATCATGCAAACCAGGCCGAGTCCGAGCTGAACCCAGCGGGTATGCGCGGCGGTTTGAGCGGTTGCTTGTGTGGTTGTTTGCGTGGCTGTGTGCCCGGCGGGCGGCGCGGCACCTTCAAGTGATGGCGTGGGGATACTCAAGGTATTTCTCCTTTTGGGATTGATGCGCCGACAGATGGACGGACGTGCGCCGTCCTTGCCGTCGGCATGAACGCTCGCGGGTATTCGATTCAAAAGGATGCGGGCGGCGTGGCCGCCCGCTGTCTAACAGGTGCGCCTACCAGCCCGCTGCCGCGCCGTCGCTGCGCGGGTCGAAGCCTGCTTCCAGACAGCCGTTGCCGTGCCGGACAATCGCGCCGGCGTGGCCCATTGCTTCGTCGTATGGCCGCATCTGCTCGACGTCATGGCCTAGACGACGCAGCACATTGAATGTGTCGACTGGGAACCGCGACTCGAGCTTGAGTGATTCATTGGTTTGCCCCCAGGTGCGGCCCAGCAGCCAGCGCGGCGCATCGATGGCGGCCTGCGGATTCCAGCCGAAGTGCGCGATCCGCGAAAACACGGCGCTTTGCGATTGCGGTTGACCGTCGCCGCCCATGTTGCCGTACACCATCGTGCGTCCATCGGCGAAGCGCGCGAGCGCCGGGTTCAGCGTGTGAAACGGCCGCCGTCCCGGCGTCAGTGGATTGCGCGCAGAGGAATCGAGCGAGAAGCTGCAGCCGCGGTTTTGCCAGTTGATACCCGAAGCCGGAAGCACGAGGCCGCTGCCGAACTCGTGATAGATGCTCTGGATGAAGCTGACGGCCACGCCATCGGCGTCGATCACACCCAGCCACACGGTGTCGGCCGGCCCGAGACCGCGACCCCACGGAGCCGCCGCGGACATTGAAACCTTTTCGGCCATCGCGTCGAGCACAGCCGGCGCAAGCAGCGCCTGCGGATCGACGTCCATGTAATCCGGATCGGTGATGTGCTGGTCGCGCATGGCGAACGCGAGCTTGGTCGCCTCCACGCACGCGTGGACATACTCCGGGCCGAGGGGGTCCATATCGTCGCGCAAGACACGGTCAAGCACACCGAGAATCTGCAGCGATACCAGCCCTTGTGTGGGCGGCGGCATGTTGTAGATCGTGCCGAGCGAATGCGTGAGTGCCAGCGGTGTGCGCTGCCTTGCGCGATGCTGTTCAAGGTCCGCTAGCGACAGCGGACTTCCGACGGCCCGCAGGTCGGCCGCGATGCTGCGTGCGAGGTCGCCCCGGTAGAAGTCGTCGAGACCCGCGTGGGCGAGATGCTCGAGCGTCGCGGCGAGGCGCGGCTGCATAAAGCGTTCGCCGACAGCCGGTACGCCCAGCGCGTTGTCGCTCGTCAAAAACGTTTCGGCAAACCCCGCGACGGATTCCAGTTCGTCGCGCTTGAGCGCGACGCATTCGGATTGACTGCGCGTGACCGGAATACCGTCTCGTGCGTAGGCGATTGCGTCTTCCAGCAGGCGCGCAACGGGGAGCTTGCCGCCGAGTGTGTCAGTCGACCAGCGATGCGCCAGCGACCAGCCCGACACGGTTCCAGCCACCGTATTCGCCGCCAGTGGGCCGCGAAACGGGATGGATTGCAGGCCGCGTGCGCGGTAGGTGTCGATCGTCGCTGCGGCCGCTGCCGCTCCACACGCCTCGATGCCGACGGGCTCTTCGCCCGGCCGCGAAATCAACCAGAAGCCGTCGCCGCCGATGCTGTTCATATGCGGGTACACCGCTGCGATGGTCGCCGCGGCGGCAATCATCGCCTCGACGGCATTGCCGCCGTCGCGCAGGATCGCGAGCGCGCTTTGCGACGCTAGCGCATGGGGTGTGACCGCCATCCCGCGGATGCCCCGAACAGGATTCAAAAATTCTACTGACATGTTTCCTCAAAAATCAATCGATCAGCGCTACCCGCTCAGCTGCTACGGGTTCGCGTGATCACACTTCATGCTTCGCTTGCGTGTCCACTCGGTGCAGCGTCGGCAAGCGCCTGGTCGATGCTTGCGACGCGCCTGTCATGGGGGTACTTAGTTGCTGGTTTCGTCGATTGCCGGCGAAATATAGATGGAAATTGCAACAATTGAAATACTCGCATTGATGCAATTTGCAAGAAGCATGCCATCGTGAGAAAGCTCTATATACAAGTGCGAATTGGGTACTTTCAGGCGGCTGTGAGCACGCTGCCATGTTCGGAAAGTGTGCAGATACGCGCAAGGAAGGTGCATCGAGCACGACAAAACCGGCGGCGCACCGCCTCAGGGCGAAACGCAGGCGTTCGGCACCGAAAGGCCATTGCAAGATACTTAGGATTGGAAATCGGTGCGGGCGCCG
>NZ_JAXDPY010000412.1:0-5375 GCF_034668105.1 Paraburkholderia sp.
GGCAGAACGCCGACGACCTTGCCCGTCAGTGCGTCGGCGAGGTCCTCGTTGATCGATCCGCCGGGCACAGGGCGCAGCAGCAGCGCCAATCCGTAGTAGACGGCGCCCGTCGCAATCGTCGTCACGATCGGCTGCAGCCGGCCGAAAATGATGATCACGCCGTTCAGCGCGCCGCACAGCGCACCCGCGCCGAGCACGCCGGCGATGCCGAGCGCGCTGTGCAGCGAGTCGCCCGTAACGATCCACGACCCGATGCAATTCGTCAGCACCAGCGTCATGCCGATCGACAGGTCGATGCCGGCGGTCAGCACGACGAGCGCCTGCCCCATCGAGACGAGCGCGAGCAGTACCGCTTTGTTCGCTGCCGTCTGAAATACATTGGCCGACAACGCCGACGGATAGTTGACGAGATAGATCGCGAACATCAGCACGAACAGGCCGAACGCGAACACCGCTCCACGATTCTCCGCATACCAGTAACGCAGGCCGCTCATAGCGCCACTCCCGTGGAAGGCAAAATCTGTCCGACGGGCAGGTCGAGAGCACTGGCAATCAGGTTCTGCTCGGTAATCGCCGAGCCGACGAGTTCCTTCTTGATCCTGCCTTCGTACAGTACGAGCACGCGGTCGCAGCAGCCGATCAGCTCGTCATAGTCGGTCGAATAGAAGACGATCGCGGCGCCTTCGTCGGCAAGGCGCCTGAGCAACTGGTAGAGCTCCTGCTTGGTGCCGACGTCGATACCGCGCGTCGGGTCGCTGAGTAGCAGGATCCTCGGCTGCCGCATCAGCCACTTCGCGATGACGACCTTCTGCTGGTTGCCGCCCGACAGCGAGCCCACGGGCGCGTCGAGGCTGAACGACTTGATCGCAAGCAGCTCCATCATCCGCTCGACGAGCGACTGCTGGCGGTCGCGATCGATTATGCCGGCGGTGGACATGCGATCGAGTGCGGCAAACGACAGGTTCTCGCGTACCGACATCGGCAGCATCAAGCCTTCGGTCTTGCGGTCCTCGGGTATCAGCGCCATACCGATTTCGTTGGCGCGCGCGGCCGTCGGGCTCCCGATCGACACGGCTTTGCCGTTGATCTCGATTTTGCCCGCGCAGCCGCGCAACACGCCGAATAGCGCGAGCAGCAGTTCGCGCTGGCCTTGTCCGTCGAGGCCGCCCAGTCCGAGGATTTCACCGGGCTGCAACGAAAAGCTGATGCCCCGCAGCGTGTCGCTCCATGCGAGATCACGACAGGCGAGAACCGGCGCGGTGCTGCGGGCGTGCGCGGGCTGGTCCGCCGGTTTGGCCGCGGGTTTGGCAGCGGGTTTGGCAGCGGGTTTGGCAGGAAACGCATGCTGGTACTTCCGGCCGATCATCATTTCGACAACCTCACTGTCGGAGCGCGTGCCAGCTTCGAAGCTCATCACATGTCGACCGTTCCGGTAGACCGTGCATTCGTCCGCGAGCGCCTTCACCTCGTGCATGCGGTGCGAGATGAACAGCAGCGCGAGCCCCTCTTCGCGCAGGCGCTTGAGCACCTCGATCACGCGCGCGACGTCGGCCGCGGTCAGCGCCGAGGTGGCTTCGTCGAGGATCAGAATGCGCGGCGCGTGTGCCAGCCCCTTCGCGAGCTCGACCATCTGCTGGCGCGACAGCGGCAGGTCCCGGACTTTCGCAAGCGGATTGATGTCGGCGGCGCCCGCTCGCACGAGCGCCTCCTCGGCCTGGCGGCGTTGGGTCCGCCGGTCAATCATCCCAAAACGTCGCGGCGGGTTCGCAGCGTAGATGTTGTCCGCCACGCTCAAGTCGGGGATCAGCGACAGCTCCTGATACACGCAGACGATACCGGCCGAGTTCGCCTCGGCAGGCGACGCGAACGAGACCTCCCGGCCATCGAAATGCATCGTGCCCTCGTCCGGCTGCACGACGCCGGACATCACCTTCAGCAACGTGGACTTGCCCGCGCCGTTCTCGCCGAGGATCGCGTGAATGCGGCCTCTGCGCACCGTGAGCTCGGCGTGATCCAGCGCGACGGCGCCGCCGTAGCTTTTCGACACGCCCGACATCTGAAAGAACGGCTGCTCTGCATCCTGCGGCATGCTTCGTCTCCGGTCACAGCGCGGGCCATCATCCGGTCACTGGTTGCCCTGGCTCTGCTTCATGATTTCCTGCGCAGAGAAAATGATGCCGCATGTCGGAAACGAGTTGCCGACGAAAAAGTTGTCGGAGTCGTTCGGAAAATAGTTGACGCCCGACTTCAGCATCGTATCGTCGGTGACGTCGAGCGGCAGCTTGATCGCCACGGGAATCGTCTGGCCATCCAGCGCAGCGAGTGCCGTCTTGATCGCCACGGCCACCTGCGCGGGCCCGGTGCCCGCCGACGTGCACTTCAGGCCCTGGCTCCCATACTGCGCGCAGAACTTGCGAAAGCCGTTCTCCGTCTCGCCGCCGAAAGGCACGAACGGGTGTTTCGCATCGATCATCGCGCGCACGACGCCCGTGTCGCCACCTTGCGCCGATATGCCATCGAAATGACCCTGCACGGCAATCGCGTCGGCGGCGACCTTTTGCGCGACCCCGTCGTCCCACTTGCCGTAGACCTGGACGACGTTCCACTTCCTGCCGGTGTCGTCCAGCGTTTTCGTGAAACCATTGTGCCGGTCCGTGTCGACCGACGTGCCCGCCACCCCGCGAACTTCGAGCACCTTGCCTCCCTTCGGCAGGTGGCCCGCGAGCCATTTGGCCCACAGCGCACCGAGCCCATACTGGTCGACGTTGACGTTGATCGCGTCTTCGCTGTCGAGCGTGTTGTCGAAAGCGACCAGCACCACACCGGCGTTCTTCGCGCGGCGGATCGCCGGGCCGAATGAGGAGGGGTTCTGCGCGTTCACGATGACGGCGTCATAGCCGGCATCGATGAAGTTGTTGACGGCCGAGATCTGCGCCGGAACGTCCTCGCCGGTCGAGACGACCTTGAATTCCTTGAGCTTGGCGGCAACGGCCGGTTGCGCGGTGTAGGCCTTGGCCGTCCTGATCATCTGGATACGCCAGGTGTTCGCGATATAGCCGTTCACGAGTGCGATCCGGTAAGGCGCGTTCTTCTTCGGATACTTGATGAACTTCGTGTCGCTCTTCCAGGGGACCATGCAGGCGGGATCGCTGGACGGCCCTGAAACGATCGAAGCCTGCGCGAAAGCCCCGCTTGCGCAGAGCGCCAATGCGGCGCTCGCCGCCGCTCGAAGCACGTGGATTCCTGAAAGCATGTTGCCTCCTTTTTGTTCGATTGGACGTACCGATTGCCTGCGCACATGGCTGGTCGTGGACTGCCGGCACGGTGTGCGTGAAGCACGGAACCTTGCGGAGTTGCTATAGCGGGACTGGATCGGACTTGCAGAAGGAGCTTTTCAACGGCGCCTCCTCGAAGCGAAAAGAGGGCATGCGCATACGCGTTCCTGTCTGACAGTACTGGCATACCAATCCACGCGCGATAGTGGTTTACCAGTGAGTCCAACGCACCGGGCGGCCGGGCTGAAACCCTTGGTGGATAAGGACTGGGCCGCTGTGAACGAAGGCGGCGTTGCACGGGGTGGGGGTGCCATTTTGACGAAGTTCAGCGGTCGCCCGGTGGCTTCGACCATTTCGAGAGCCGCAGATGGGCGATCTTTCGCACACGTCAACCGACCCAGCCGCCGACCGGCCCTCGCAGCATTGACAGGTACTTCACCGTTCGAAATGATTTTGCTGAAGGCATGAGGTGCGCGCCTCGCTAGCACGAACAAGTCTCAGCCATCGGAGGCGCGGTCGTGCGGTTTGCTTCCGGTGCAGCGGCCGGACGCTCTGTTGCCAACCGGATCGTCGAGCAGCGTCCCAAGTCCTGAACGGCCGACCGACCAAAATCCGGACGTTCGATGCAGTTCGTCAAGCTAACCAGTGAACTACAGATCAGGCTTGTAAAGCGTGCCTTATGCGCAAGATTTTCGGAAGCCTTCTTGCCCTTACCCAACGTTCGCGAGCGGTTTGTGCGCCGATCTACGGTAAAGCGGTCATCCAACCAAGTCACCGAGTTGTGCACAGCGATGCGGTTCCGCTCATCGGCCCGTTTCAGCGCACCGGCGCTGGGTAGTCTTTCCAAAGCCATTCGAGTGCTTCGGCCATGGTTTGTGCTTCGGTGGCATCGTCGACGTGACCGGCATTGCGGGAGAACACGAACTGGTAGTGGTATCCCTCGGCGGCGAGGACGCGCGCCATGTCCTCGTTGGCCGCGGTCCAGTCATGCATGCCATCGGCAAGAGGACTGACCGGATAAAAGAGATCGCGATCACCCGCCTCGAACCAATACCGGATCGGCTTGCGCGGTGAATTCGGGATCAGCGGTACGCCATCGGAGGCGATTGCAGGCGTCACAGTATTTCCCGACACGGTGAGGTTCGGCTTGATCGGCCCCGGCCACACATCATGGTACTGCCAGGCGCCACCCGGAAGTGCTGTGTCATGCGGCCATTGCTGGTTCACCATCGTTGGCGAGTAGCCAAGCACGCGGTGATAGAGATCGGGACGGAACCAGGCCATGGTAAAGGCGGCGGCAGCACTCGAGCTGAAGCCCATGGTCGCACGACGATCCGGATCCTTCGTCAACCGTACATGCGCATTCTGTTCGACGCGGGGCAACACCTCCTGCTCCACCCATCCGGCGTAGGTGCCGGACACGGTGTCATATTCGCGGCCCCGTTCGCTGCCCTGCGCGTCCTGTCCGCCGGCGCCTATGCCGATGGCCACCATCGGCGGCAGCTTGTGCTCATGGATGAGCTTGTCCAGCACGTTGAACAGCATCTGCTCCTTGAAGAAGCTGTGCCTGCCGCCATCACCGTACACGATGAATGGCGCGGCCGTGCCCGCGACGTAACCGGCCGGCACATAGACATCGACCTCGCGACTCCAACTGCCAGGATGGCTCGCGGGCACCAGAAGATCGGATTTGTCGCCAGGAGCCGTCGAAGAAGAATTCACCGCGGAATTCTTGCATCCGGGCATATCGTCACGAACCATGCCGGGCCGGTAGATGACGCTGTCTGCCGAGGTCATGATGAAGGTATGGACCGTGCCGTGCGGCACATTGGCCTGAGCAACCGTCTCTGGCGACGGCCGATGCGTTGGACCAATGATGAAGTTGCCCTCGCTATTGATCGACGGAACCTGGCCATCCGGCAGTTCTGTCGCTTTCGGATAGTTCGGATTGTGCGGGTCGCGAGTGGGCGGAGTCGTCTTTAGATCCAGCCCCGCCGTATCGATGAAGAACGGCGCCTTCGGATCGGTTGTGTTGGCACCAGCCGGAACCGACGCATTGGGCGGTACGCAAGTGGCGTCTGCGGCGATGGCCGGCACGGC
>NZ_JAXDPY010000413.1:0-8840 GCF_034668105.1 Paraburkholderia sp.
TCAATTGCAAGCGGTGGTGAATGTCTGGAAGGTGGCCGGCGGCCAGACCCGCACCGGCGCCACCGGGGTGCGCACGCAAGCCGCGATGCGCACGAACGGCGGCACGAAGGGCAGCGCGAACAGCAACGCGGATGGCGTGACGGTCGGCGGCAAGACTGCTCAGCCGGCCAGAGCACCGCAGCAGGCGCACGGCAACGCCGCCGCGAATTCGGCTGCAAATTTGACAACGCAGACGGCGACCCAGACGGCCAACCACGCAGCGCCGCCTTCGGCCACCCATGGCGCCGACGCGGCACGTGTCGAGCCGGCTCTGAAGCCGAGGACGGCCCGCGCCGCAGCCGAATCTACAGCGCGTCCTGCCGCGGCAGGCACGGCGTCGGCAGGATCGGACGCGGACTGGGAAACATTCTAGGAAGCGGCACAAAGATATGCGGTCATTCGGCATCTCGCTCCATGACGGGCGAATCATCGAAGCACGCTTAAGAAGCGTGTCGCGGGCCGACTGCGTGTTTGCAGCACTCGCGGGCGGGCGCGACCCCGCGAACACAACCCCTTTCGCCCGAAGCAATCCTTCGGGCGAAAAGTGGGATGGCTCGTATCGCAGGCAGGAACTTTCATGATGGCAACGCGCGCGCAACAACCTCCGCGTCGGGCAAGTCTGGAACCGGCACGTCCGCAACCGGCACGTCCGCAACCGGCAAGCCCCGAACGGGTGGAACCGGCCAGACCCGGCGAGCAAGGACGGGATTTCGAATTCACGTCGGCGGATTTCGCCCGCATTCGCGAACTGATTCATCGCGGCGCGGGTATTTCGCTGTCGGACCACAAACGCGACATGGCGTACAGCCGGCTGGCGCGACGCCTGCGCGCCCGTGGTCTGGAGACCTTCAGGCAGTATCTCGATCTGCTCGAAGCGGAAAACGATCCCGCCGAGTGGGAAGCGTTCACCAATGCGCTGACTACCAACCTGACCGCGTTCTTCCGCGAAGCCCATCATTTTCCGATCCTTGCCGAGTTCGTGCCGCGCCGTGCGCAGCCGGTCTCGGTGTGGTGTTCGGCGGCCTCGACCGGTGAGGAACCGTACTCGATCGCGATGACGCTGATCGAAGCGCTGGGTGACAGCGGCGCGCGTCAGGCGAGCGTGCTCGCCACCGACATCGACACGCAGGTGCTGGCGAAAGCCGAAGCCGGCATGTACCAGTTCGACCAGGTGAAGCATCTGTCGCCCGAGCGGCTCAAGCGCTTCTTCCTGAAGGGGACGGGCGCGCACACCGGCATGGTGAAGGTGCGCCCCGAAGTGCGCGCGATGGTGCGTTTCGAACAACTGAACCTGACGGACCGCGATTACGCGTTGCGCTCGCAGTTCGACGCGATCTTCTGCCGCAACGTGATGATCTATTTCGACAAGCCGACGCAGGCGCAGGTGCTCGCGCGCTTCGAGCCGCTGATGAAATCGGGCGGTTTGCTGTTCGCCGGCCATTCGGAAAACTTCACCTACGTGACGCAGGCGTTCAAGCTGCGCGGCCAGACCGTCTACGAACTGACGCGCGACGCCGGCGCCGGCACCGCCGCGCGCACGCCGGCACGCGCTACGGGCCAAGCCGGCAGCGCAAAGACTAGCGGGGTGACCGCATGAGCAGCAGCCTGCCGATTGCGACGAATCTGTACTTCGACAATCATTTCAAACGGCCCGGCGTGAAGCTGTTGCCGAACGAGTTTTACACCACCAACGAAGACATGGTGCTCGTCACCGTGCTCGGTTCGTGCGTCGCGGCCTGCATCCAGGATCGCACGGCGGGCATTGGCGGCATGAACCATTTCATGCTGCCCGACGACGGCGCGGACGCCGGCCAGCCGGCATCGGATTCGATGCGCTATGGCGCGTACGCGATGGAAGTGCTGATCAACGAACTGATCAAGGCCGGCGGCCGGCGCGAACGCTTCGAAGCCAAGGTGTTCGGCGGCGGCGCGGTGCTGGCCGGCATGACCACGATGAATATCGGCGATCGCAATTCGGAATTCGTGCGCCGCTATCTGGCGCTCGAAAAGATCCGCATCGTCGCTGAGGATTTGCAGGGAAACTATCCGCGCAAGGTTGCCTTCATGCCGCGCACCGGCCAGGTGATGGTGAAGAAGTTGCGCTTGCAGCAGGAGGCTGGCGTGGCCGAGCGCGAACAGGCGCTCGTGCGGCAAAGCGCCGAAGCGCGTGCCGAGCGGCTCGCGGCGGCGCGCCGGCGGGTCGAGTTGTTCTCGACGCCGGCCGCCACGCGGCCGAAGGCGGAGCTGTTCGGCGCGGCGGGCGCGGCGGGCCCGGCAGGCAGCGCGGGCACAGGTGCAAGCAAGCCGCGCATCGAGCTATTCGGTACGAGCTCGCGCCCAATTAATCCAAACAACGCCAGAACTACAGAGGAGGCGTGAGCGCTGTGCAAAAGATCAAAGTACTGTGCGTCGACGATTCGGCGCTGATCCGCAGCCTGATGACCGAGATCATCAACGGCCAGCCGGACATGACCGTCGTGGCGACCGCGCCCGACCCGCTGGTCGCGCGCGATCTCATCAAGCAGCACAACCCGGACGTGCTGACGCTCGACGTCGAAATGCCGCGCATGGACGGCCTCGACTTCCTCGAAAAGCTGATGCGTCTGCGGCCGATGCCGGTCGTGATGGTGTCGTCACTGACCGAGCGCGGCAATGAAATCACGCTGCGCGCGCTGGAACTCGGCGCAGTCGACTTCGTCACCAAGCCGAAGGTCGGCATTCGCGACGGCATGCTCGACTACTCGGAAAAGCTCGCCGACAAGGTTCGCGCGGCCGCCCGCGCGCGGGTGCGCCAGGCCGCGCCCGCCCAGCACGCGGCGACGCACGCCGCCGCCGCCGTGACCGCCGCCGCGCCGCTCTTCAACAATCCGCTGCTCAGTACCGAGAAACTGATCATCGTCGGCGCCTCGACGGGCGGCACCGAAGCGATCCGCGAAGTGCTCGTGCCGCTGCCGCCGGACGCGCCCGCAGTGCTGATCGCGCAGCATATGCCGCCGGGTTTCACGAAATCTTTTGCGCAACGCCTTAATGGTTTGTGCCGGATTACCGTTAAAGAGGCAGAGCACGGCGAACGCGTGCTGCCGGGACACGCCTATATCGCGCCTGGCCACGCTCACCTGTTGCTGGCGCGCAGCGGCGCGAACTATATCGCGCATCTGTCGGACGAACCGCCGGTGAACCGGCATCGGCCGTCGGTCGACGTGCTGTTCCGTTCGGCCGCGCAGCACGCGGGCAAGAACGCGGTCGGCGTGATCCTGACCGGCATGGGACGCGACGGCGCCGCCGGACTGCTGGACATGAAAAAGGCGGGGGCGTACACCCTCGCGCAAGACGAAGCGAGCTGTATCGTCTTCGGCATGCCGCGCGAAGCCATTGCGCTCGGCGCCGCGGACGAAATTGCGTCGCTGCAGGAGATGAGCCGTCGCGTGATGGCGCGTCTGTCGTCGATGGGTGAACGCGTACAGCGGGTATGATGCGCGGGCCTGACGGCGAGCGCCAGGCATGGGGCCGGAGTCACTGCTAAAGCGCCAACTCCGGCCAATACAGACCTGACAGAACTGGCGGTCACGCGCCGCACCATGGATCAAGCAAAGGGAATGAAATGGATAAGGGAATGAAGATTCTGGTGGTTGACGACTTTCCGACGATGCGCCGGATCGTTCGCAACCTGCTCAAAGAGCTCGGCTACTCGAACGTCGACGAGGCGGAAGACGGTCAGGCCGGCCTCTCGCGTTTGCGCGGCGGGTCGTTCGACTTCGTGATCTCCGACTGGAACATGCCGAACCTGGACGGTCTGGCCATGCTCAAGGAAATCCGCGCCGACGCCAGCCTTACGCATCTGCCGGTGCTGATGGTGACGGCCGAGTCGAAGAAGGAAAACATCATCGCGGCGGCGCAGGCCGGCGCGAGCGGTTATGTCGTCAAGCCGTTCACGGCCGCGACGCTCGACGAGAAGCTCAATAAGATTCTCGAAAAGATGGCGAAAGCCGGGAGCTGATGTGACTCTGCCGACCAACGCGCAAGGCGCCGAAGCGGTCAACGAGAGCGGCGAGTTCGCGTCCGACCGCATCCTCGCCCGTATCGGACAACTGACGCGCACGCTGCGCGACTCGATGCGTGAGCTCGGGCTCGACAAGCATGTCGAGCGTGCGGCGGAAGCCGTGCCCGATGCTCGCGTCCGTCTTAAGTCCATCGCGAACATGACCGAGCAGGCCGCCGAGCGCGTGCTGTCCTCGATCGACGTCGCCAAGCCGATTCAGGAACAGTTGCAGAAAGATGCCGGCGAGCTCGATGCGCGCTGGGAGCAGTGGTACGCGGCGCCGATCGAGCACGAGGAAGTGCGCGCGCTGCTGAACGACACGCGCACTTTCCTGCGCGGCGTGCCCGCGGCGACCACCGCGACCAACACGCAGCTGATGGAGATCATGCTGGCGCAGGACTTCCAGGATCTGACCGGCCAGGTCATCAAGAAGATCACGGATGTCGTGTACCTGATCGAGCAGCAACTGCTCGGCGTGCTGGTCGAGAACATCGCGCTCGAGCGGCGCGAGCAGTTCGCGGCGAATGCAGCGGCGCTGGCGGCCGAGCCGTCGTCCACCGGCAGCCCCGAACATCTGTTGAATGGTCCGCAGGTCAATCCGGAAGGCAAGGCGGACGTGGTGCAGGACCAGTCGCAGGTCGACGATCTGCTGGCGAGCCTCGGCTTCTGATCGACGCGTGACCCGCGGGTGACCTGTCGGGCGCCCGTACGGGCGCGACACCGGATCGGTATGCGCGGCAGGCCACGCCTGCGCGCTTGCTGTCTGCCGACACAAACCACAGGCATACTACGAGCTCAAGCAGCGGCACGGCTTGCCGGTGAGCAACAGTCACCGGCCGGTGGCACGGTGAGGCAACCCTCCTGTGTGCGACCCGGGCAGTGCCGTATGATCTGCATACATGCGGCCGGTTCGCACGAGGTGCGAGCCGAGCAGCAGCCGCTCGGGAGGAGCCTCGTTATGTGGAGTCGCGTACGCCGCGCCGGGTCCGTTATGGCGCTTGCATTACCCTGTTTGCTGGCCGTCACGCAGTCCGCGCATGCGGGACTGGGCGGCGCCCCGATGACACCCCCCGCGGATTCGTCGGTTTCTTCCCGCACCGTGCAGCTTGGCACCAGCCCGGCAACGGCTGCGCAAAGCGTGATGCGTTCTGCATCCAGTGCTGCGTCTTCGGTCCCGGCTGCCACGTCGTACACCGTGCGTGAAACCACGCTCGGCAACGGCACCGTTGTGCGTGAGTATCTGGCCGCCGACGGTTCGGTCTTCGGCCTTGCCTGGCGTGGTCCGCAAATGCCGGATCTCAACGATCTGCTCGGCAGCTATTTTCCGCAGTACGTGGCCGGCGTGAAAGCCGTGCGCGCGGCGCGCGGAGGCGGTCACGGCCCCGTCGCGGTCGACCAGGGCAGCCTCGTGGTCCGCTCCGGCGGCCACATGGGCGCGTTCAACGGTCAGGCCTGGTTGCCGCCCGCGCTGCCCGCCGGCGTCAGCGGTTCCGACATCCAGTAAGGGCGAGGACGAACGATGCGAACCATGCATAGTGTTGTGAAGCTCAAGGACTGGGCACGGGCCGTCGTGGCCGTGGCCCTGGTGTCGGCGCTGGCGGCATGCGGCGGCGGAGGTGGCGACAGCTCCAGTTCCAATAACAATTCGTCGAATTCGCTGAACGGCGGCTCGCTGCCGGCCAGCCCGACCCAGCAACCGATCGCCGCGACCGCGGCGAACACCGTGCCTATCACGGTTGGGCGGGGTGTGAACGGCGTTATCAATATTCCCACGGTGAGCGTGAAAATTTGCGCCCCCGGCTCGGCTTCCAATTGCCAGACCATCAACAATATCCAGGTCGATACCGGATCATTCGGGCTGCGGGTGGTCGGCTCGGTGCTGAACGCCTCGTTGCTGCAAGCGCTGCCGGTTAGCGCGGTGGCCGGCAGCGGCGCGCAACTCGCCGAGTGCGCGACCTTCGCCGACGGCTACACATGGGGCACGGTGCGCACAGCGACCGTGGTAATCGGTGGTGAAACGACGACCACGGCCATCCCGCTGCAGATCATCGGTGACAAGGACGCCAGCACGGTGCCCGCGCGCGGTTGCGGCAGCGGTTCGGCGGAAAACACCGTCGCCGACCTCGGCGCCAATGGCATTCTCGGCATCGGCACGGCCCCCACGGATTGCGGCGCAACCTGCGTCGATCCAACAACGGCAGCCAATTTCAGCAATTATTTCTCGTGTCCGAACGGCATATCCTGCGTCCGTACCGCGGTGCCGCTCAATCAGCAGGTCGCTAATCCAGTCGCCAACTTTGCGGTCGACAACAACGGATTGATCGTGCAGATGCCGGCGGTGCCCGACACCGGTGCGCCATCCGCCACCGGCACGCTGGTGTTCGGCATCGGCACGCAGTCGAACAACGCGCTCGCAGCCTCGCAGACCTTCACCACCGATGCCTTCGGCGACCTGAACAACAGCGTGTACAACGGCACGACGGTGCAGGCGTTCTTCGATTCGGGTTCGAACGGCTACTTCTTCGCCGATAGCTCGCTCCCGCTGTGCAGCAGCAATTTCGCCGGGTTCTATTGCCCGTCGGCCGCGCAAACCCGGTCGATCACGCTGGCCGGTGTGGGAAGCGCGAAGGCCGCCGTCAGCATCGGCATCATGAACGCGGCGACGCTGTTCGGTAATGCCAGCAACTTTGCGTTCAATGACCTGGCAGGGCAGATCGGCGGCAACAGCAGTTTCGATCTCGGTTTGCCGTTCTTTTATGGCCGCCACATGTATTACGGTTTCGCGAGCGGCGGCCAGGCGCCTTTCGTTGGCTTTTGAGCCGCATGGCGAAGGCGTAAGAGCCCGTTGGATACCCGCGCGGCGCCGCGTGGGTATCCGATTGAGCGTGGCTGGCATCCGTAACCCACCCCGCTCGGCCGACTCGCCTTCAGTTAGCCGCCCGTAGCTCGCGCTCCATCGCCCGGGCGAGGGCAGTCGCGGGGCCCCACCGGCAAGCGCCGCCGCGCCGCTTACCGGCTGTTCCATTCCTCGAAATGCCCCCCTTTCTCTGTGCTTATCCGCCGATCGTGGCATGCGTCGAGCGGGAATAATCGCTCTCACTGGAAAGAGGCGCCGTGCCTCAGCCGACTGGAGAGCGTTTGTGGCAGAGGATAGCGACCTCGAAAAAACCGAATCAGCCACCCCCCGGCGCCTGCAAAAGGCGCGCGAGGAAGGGCAGATCGTGCGTTCGCGGGAGCTGTCGACGTTTGCGCTGCTCGGCGCGGGATTCTTCGGCACATGGGGTATGGCAGGCAGCATCGGCGAGCATCTGCAGGCGATGCTGCGCGCCGCTTTTGTATTCGACCATGCCACGGCGTTCGAAACCCGCCGCATGCTGATCGGCGCGGGCGCCGCGGGCCGTGAAGGCCTGTACGCGTTGCTGCCGATTCTCGCCTTCACCGGCGCTGCCGCGTTGCTCTCGCCGATGGCGCTGGGCGGCTGGCAGTTGTCGGCGCAAGGCCTCGCGCCGAAGTTCAGCCGGCTCGATCCGATCGCCGGCCTCGGCAAGATTTTTTCGATCAACGGGCCGGTCCAGCTCGGTATGTCGCTCGCGAAGACGCTCGTGGTGGGCGGCATCGGCGGGACGGCGATCTGGAACCGCCGCGAGGACATCCTCGCGCTGGCGACCCAGCCGCTGCACCTTGCGCTCGCCAACTCGGCGCATCTGATTGCAGTGTGCTGCGGCATGACGGTAGCGGGCATGTTCGTCGTCGCCGCGCTCGACGTGCCGTATCAGCTCTGGCAGTTCCACAAGAAACTGCGCATGACGAAGGAAGAAGTGAAGCGCGAACACCGCGAAAGCGAAGGCGATCCGCATGTCAAAGGCCGGATTCGCCAGCAACAGCGCGCCGTTGCCCGCCGCCGCATGATGACCCAGGTGCCGAAGGCCGATGTAGTGGTGACCAACCCGACGCACTTCGCGGTCGCGCTGCAATATACGGACGGCGAGATGCGCGCGCCGAAGGTGGTCGCCAAGGGCGTGAACCTGGTGGCGGCGCGGATTCGCGAAATCGCCGCCGAAAACAACGTGCCGCTGCTGGAAGCGCCGCCGCTCGCGCGTGCGCTGTATCACAACGTCGAACTGAACCGCGAGATTCCGGGGCAGCTGTACGGCGCGGTCGCCGAAGTGCTGGCGTGGGTGTATCAGTTGCGGCGCTTCGCGACCGAGGGCGGCGAAGCGCCGGTCAAACCGACCGACTTCGACGTGCCGGCGGAACTCGACAAGGGCGGCGTGTCGGACGATGAAGCCGAACAGGAAGCCGCCGAGACGCTCAAAAACGCTAACGACGATGCTTCAGGAGCCTCCGCATGAACGCTCGCGCCGGATTTCTGTCCCGACGCCCGGATGCCTTGAGCGGCACCAATTTGCGCGCCCTCGCAGGGCCGGTGCTGATCTGCATGATTCTCGGCATGATGATTCTGCCGTTGCCGCCGTTTCTGCTGGATCTGCTGTTCACCTTCAATATCGCGCTTTCCGTGATGGTGCTGCTCGTCAGCATGTACACGATGAAGCCGCTGGACTTCGCCGCCTTCCCAAGCGTGCTGCTGTTCTCGACCTTGCTGCGCCTGTCGCTGAACGTGGCGTCCACGCGCATCGTGCTGCTCGAAGGCCATACCGGTCCGGCCGCGGCCGGCCAGGTGATCGAGTCATTCGGCCACTTTCTGGTGGGCGGCAACTTCGCGGTCGGTATCGTCGTCTTTGTCATTCTGATGGTGATCAAC
>NZ_JAXDPY010000414.1:0-11109 GCF_034668105.1 Paraburkholderia sp.
GGTCAAAACAAGATGACAGCGGTCAAACGTTTCCTCGCGAGTCAACACATTGCCTTGGCGCAGACCATCGCCTTCGGAGATGCAATGAATGATCTCGAACTCTTGAGCTCGGTGGGCCATGGCGTGCTGATGGGCAATGCTATGCACGAGTTGCAACGCCATTTGCCGAACCTTCCTCAGGCGCTGCCCAATCATCAAGATGGGGTTGCGCATTATCTTGAGCAACTACTTCTGCTGTGACATTACTGGCCATTTGCACCGCGCAGCAAAAAGGAGCCACACTGATGCTTTCCCAGTATTCGTCGGCATTACGGACTTCAAGCGCGCTTTCGATTTCTATAGCGCGGTAATGGACACGCTAGGGCTGCGGCTCAAGTTTCGTGACGACGATGCGTGCTGTGCGGGATGGATGGCGGCCGATGCACCACGGCCGCTGTTCGTGATCGCCAGGCCTTACGACGGTCAACCCGCCACCGTAGGTAACGGCCAGATGTTGGCGCTCCTCGCCGCGGACCGCGGTACGGTCGATTGCGCGCACGCTACGGCGCTTGCTTACGGCGGCGCCTGCGAAGGATCACCGGGCCTGCGTCCGCACTATCACGCGGACTATTACGGCGCGTACTTCCGCGATCCAGACGGCAACAAGCTCTGCGTGTGCTGCCATGAGCCGGCCACGACCGCGGCCGTACAGGCAGCCCGTTAAACGCCCGGAAAGCGCAATTCGAAACGTACCACGCCTGGCGCCGGACACACCACGCGCGCCGTGCCGCCGTGCAAATGCATGATCGCCTTGACGATCGAGAGTCCCAGCCCGTTCGATTCGGTAAACTCGCTGCGCGCGGCATCTCCGCGATAAAAACGATCGAACAGGCGGTCCAGTTGCTCGCCGGGAATCGGCGCACCGTCGTTTTCCACCACCACCGTCGCGCCCTGCCCGTCCTGCGTGCCGCTCAAACGCACTACCGTATTACCCGCACCATATCGCACCGCATTGACGACGAGGTTGTTGATCGCCCGCCGGCATAGCATCGGATTGACCGACGCCACGCCCTGAGCCTCGACGGTAAAGCGCATGCCGCGTTCGTCGGCGGGGCCTTCGAAATAGTCTGCGATCCTGACGAGTTCGCCGCGCAGATCGACCGGCTCACGGTCGATGGATAACGCCGCGTGATCCGCATGCGCGAGAAACAGAATGTTCTCCGCAATGTGGCTCAAACGGCTCAACTCTTCGAGATTCGATTCGAGCAATTGTTGATATTCATCGGTTTCGCGCGGCTTGGCGAGCGTCACCTGGGTCTGGCCGATCAACGCGCCCACAGGGGTGCGAATCTCATGCGCCAGATCGGCGGAGAACTGCGAGAGGCGCTGATAACCGTCGGCGAGACGGTCGAGCATGGCGTTGAAGGCGTGCGTGAGCTGACGCAATTCAACCGGCGCGGCCTCGCTGTCGAGCCGCACGGACAAACTCGTCGGACTGATCTGCGCCGCCCGCGTGGCGATCTCCCGCACCGGCCGAAACGCATGGCGCAACACGTAGTAGGCGAGCAACGTGGCAGCCAGCATACCGGTCAGCGTGGCCAGTAAGATGCGATTGCGGTAGGCGGCCAGCATCCGTACTTCCTGAGTCATTGGATGCGCGGCGATCACTTCAATTGCAGTACCGTCCTCGCGCGCCTTGACGATGGCGATTGCCCAATGTACCGGAACGCCGTCCGGCAACAGGGTCTGGCGAATATCCGAGAGCGTCGGCAACCTGTCCTCTGTGCCGGCATGCAGTTCAGGCACCGCGACGTTCGCCGGATTCACGTCGATGAACGGCGCTTCGCCCGGACGGCGAAACAGCAACACGTCCTGCTCCGCGCCGAGCATGCTCTCGAACAGCAAAGGCCGGCTCTTCAATTCGCTGACCGAATAGAGATCGTGCACGATGCGGCTGAAATGCTCGACACGGCCGGTGAGCACCAGGTCCGCGCGGCGCTGCAAGGTCACCTGGGCGGAGTGATAGAAATAGGCGCCCAGCGTGCCGATCACGACACATGCAATCGTCGCGAACAGCAGCGTGGTGCGAGCCGTCAACGAACGTTCGGTCCACAGTTTCATGAACCGTCGCCGAACGTGTAGCCGATGCTGCGCACTGTATGAATCAGCTTCTTTTCAAACGGATGATCGACCTTGGCGCGCAACCGTTTGACGGCCACGTCGACCACATTGGTGTCGCTGTCGAAGTTCATGTCCCACACCTCCGAGGCGATCTGCGTGCGCGACAGCGCCTCGCCCTGCCGCCGTACCAGCAGATGCAGCAGCATGAACTCCTTGTTGGTCAGCGGAATCTCGACGCCCTCGCGGGTCACTTTGCGCCGCAGGACGTCGAGCTTGAGGTCGGCGATCTCGAACACGTCGCTTTCGCGGATCACGCCGCGGCGCAACAGCGTGCGGATCCGCAAGACTAGCTCCGTGAACGAGAACGGCTTGACGAGGTAATCGTCGGCGCCGAGTTCCAGGCCGCGAATGCGGTCGCTGACCTGATCGCGCGCGGTCAGGAAAATGACCGGCAAATCGCGCCGCGCCCGCAGCGCACGCATGATTTCCCAGCCGTCGATGCCGGGCAGCATCACGTCCAGCACCACGAGGTCGTACGCGTGTTCGAGCGCCATGTGCAGGCCGTCCGTGCCGGTGCGCGCGAGGTCGACCGCGTAGCCGCTTTCGCGCAGCCCCTTCTTCAGGTAGTCGCCGGTTTTCGGGTCGTCTTCGATGACGAGGATGCTCATGATGCCTGGATTCCCACCCTGTGCGCCGCCTCGCGCGTGGGTCATGGATATGGACGTGGATATGCCGGTCATTCTACGTGGCCGCGGCGCACCGTTCATGACGTTTTTGTCATCCGTCTGTCACTCGCCGGAGCCGCTCGCGCGCCTAACCTGACCCTATCCTCCACCCACCCAGAGCAGACTCATGAAGATTGTTTCCGCTAATGCGATGCGCAGCTTCGTCGCCCCCGTGCTCGTCGCGGCCTCGCTGTTCGCCGCAGGATCCGTCGCGCAAGCCCAGAGTACCGCACCCACCGGCGTACGCGGCACGGTGACCTCGCTCTCCGGCGACCTGCTCAAGGTCCACACGCGCGACGGCAAGGACGTTGACGTGAAGCTCAGCAAGGACACGCCGATTCGCGGCGTCACGCTTGCCAATGTGAACGACATCAAGCCGGACAGCTATGTCGGAACCGCGGCGATCCCGCAGCCCGACGGCACGCTGAAGGCGCTCGAGGTGCACGTGTTCCCCGCCAGCATGCGCGGCTCCGGCGACGGTCATCGTCCGTGGGATCTTGGCTCGAACAGCACGATGACCAACGGTACCGTGGGCTCGCTCGTGGTCAGCAACGGCCGCACGATTACCGTCAAGTACAAGGACGGCGAAAAGAAGGTCGTGATTCCGCAAGACGTGCCTATCGTCGCGCTTGAACCGGGTGACCGTTCGCTGCTGGTGCCGGGCGCGAAGGTTGTGCTCTTCGCCCATAAGGACGCCGACGGCTCGATGGCGGCGAATTTCATTTCGGCAGGCGAGCATGGTGTGACGCCGCCGATGTAAGACGGCGTTTTTCAGCCGTTCGAATAGCCGCGTCGTTCAATGACGCGGCTTTCAACTTTTTCCTTGTGTCGTCGCTCCCTACCATGCCTGAACCGCAAGCGCGCTTTGTCGTCCACCCGCTCGTCATACGAATCACGCACTGGATCAACGCATTTGCGATGGTCTGCATGGTGATGAGCGGCTGGGCGATCTATAACGCTTCGCCCTTCTTTCCGTTCAGATTCCCGGCGTGGGCGACCGTTGGCGGCTGGCTGGGCGGCTCGATTGCATGGCATTTCGCGGCGATGTGGCTGTTATGCGCGAATGGCCTGCTCTATCTGGCGTATGGCCTCGCGCGTGGGCATTTCCGTCGCAAGCTATTGCCGGTCTATCCGCGCGATGTCTTGCACGATGCTGCACTCGCAATGCAATTCAAGTTACCGCACGATACCGGCAAATATAACGCGGTGCAGCGCGCGCTCTATCTGTTCGTCTTGTGCCTTGGCGTGCTGCTGGTAGCGTCGGGGCTTTCGATCTGGAAGCCGGTGCAATTTTCGTGGCTTACCGCGCTGTTCGGCGGCTTCGACTTCGCGCGTCGCGTGCATTTCGTGGCGATGGCGGGCGTGGTGGGTTTTGTCGCCGTGCACCTCGCGCTGGTGCTGCTGGTGCCGCGCACGCTGTTGCCGATGTTGACCGGCCGCGCCCGGCTCTCCACGCACGCCACGCACGCCAAGCACAAAGGGAGCGAGGCATGAGCGAAGCAAAACGCCCGGACGCGCGCGATTCGCGTAACAACCGCAT
Organism: Paraburkholderia sp.; assembly: GCF_034668105.1. Lineage (GTDB taxonomy): Bacteria > Pseudomonadota > Gammaproteobacteria > Burkholderiales > Burkholderiaceae > Paraburkholderia. The sequence goes on from NZ_JAXDPY010000414.1 coordinate 4,366, forward strand.
TATTCTCGCCGACCACAAACCGCAAATTGAACGCCTGCAACGGCGCCTGTTCCTGCGCTCGTCGCTTTCGATCGGCGCGCTCGCGATGCTGTCGGGCTGCAACATGCAGGACGGCGATTCGGTCGACAAGGTGTTGTGGGCCATGTCGCGCTGGAACGATCGCGTGCAGGGATGGCTGTTCGATCGCAACAAACTCGCGCCGACGTATTCGGCAAGTGAAATCACGGACCCGTTCCCCTTCAACGCGTTCTATCCGGAGTTCGATGCGCCGGATATCGACGGTTCGACGTATCAGCTGGAAGTGTCCGGTTTAGTATCCGACAAGCGCACGTGGAATCTCGATCAACTGCGCGCGTTACCGCAGGCCTCACAGATTACACGCCACATCTGCATAGAAGGATGGAGCGCGATCGGACAATGGCGAGGCGTGCCGTTTCGCACTTTTCTCGAACGCATCGGCGCCGATCTGAGCGCACGCTATGTCGGCTTCAAATGCGCGGACCGTTATTACTCGAGCCTCGACATGGCGACGGCGTTGCATCCGCAAACCCAGCTGACACTCGATTTCCGCGACGCGCCGTTACCGGCCAAATACGGCTATCCGCTAAAGCTGCGGGTACCGACCAAACTCGGCTTCAAGAATCCAAAGCACATCGCGGCGATCTTCGTGACCAACACGAACCCCGGTGGCTACTGGGAAGACCAGGGGTACAACTGGTTTAGCGGGCTATAACGCTTCCTGCGAACGCCTGCTTATACCGCGGTCACATAGCGCGCAACCGGTTTGACGACGCGCGGTGGCGGAGCATCGTACACGGTGCGCATGCGTTTGACTTCATCGACCGGACTCAGGCCGAACAGGCGCTTGAATTCACGGCTGAATTGCGACGCGCTTTCATAACCGACGCGTGCCGCGGCCGCGCCCGCATTCAAACCATCCTGCACCATCAGCAAACGCGCGTGATGCAAACGCGTGGTCTTCACGTATTGCATCGGCGAGGTGGCCGTCACGGCCTTGAATTGCGCATGGAAAACGGCGAGGCTCATGCCCGCTTCAGAGGCGAGCGTATCGACATCGAGTTCGCCGTGATAGTCGGCGTGGATGCGCCTGAGCGCTTTGGCGATGCGGCCGAAATGATTCTGATGCGTGAGCGCCGCGCGAATCGCGTCGCCCTGCTCGCCCGTCAACACGCGATAACAGATTTCGCGGACCACGCCAGGCGCGAGAATGCGCGCGTCGAGCGGCGAGGCCAATGCTTCCATCAATCGCTGCACGGCATTGGACAACGCCGGATCGAGCGGCGTCGAATAGATGCCGAGCGGTTCGTGCTGCGTGGCGCCTTGCGTTTCGTTCAGCGCCATCAGCAACTCGGCCACCATGGTCAGATCGACACGCACGGAGATCGCGAGGAATGGCTCTTGCGGGCTCGCCTCGGTTTCACATTCGAACGGCAGCGGCACCGACAACACCAGGTATTGTTGGGCGTCGTACTGGAACACCTGATCGCCGAGAAAACCGCGCTTGCGGCCCTGGCAGACGATCACGATGCTCGGTTCGTACATCACGGGCATGCGCGGCATCGGCTGATTGGCCCGCAGCAGATTGACACCCTCCAGGCTCGAGCGGGTGATGCCCGGATTGGGTGCGAGCGCGTCGAACCATTCGACGAGACGCTGCTGCGCATGACCGCCCGGGGCGCCATCGACCGGGCCGCGCTCGACGGAATTGCCATCAGCCAGATCGCGATTGCTCGCATTCAGCTCGGCCGAAGTAGGTTCAACGGAATGGGTTGACATGACGATATAGTGACGCGCAAGAGAATAATGCTTGAAATCTAGCACCAAACGACCTACTGCGCTTGTCACCAGGAGTTTTAGGCAAACCTTCAAGATATTCAGGTATTCCCTGCTTCGCTCCCGGCTCCTACTATGGGAACCCTGCCGGATCATATTTTTCCGCGCTGCGCCGGGCTCGGTCGCCCGTTCACCGTTGCGGTGAATACGTCGACCACCGCCTGCGCGGTGATCCCGGTTCCCAACAAGGTTTGACCGCATCGGCGACACGCGTCGCCCATCGTCGGCGCCTTGCGATATCCCCTTTTTGCTGGAGCTACCCATGAGCACGACTTATGCCTATGCAGCGACCGACGCTACCGCGCCGCTCGCCCCGTTCGAAATCCAGCGACGCGAACTGCGCGCCCACGACGTGCAAATGGAAGTCCTGTTTTGCGGCGTGTGCCATTCCGACTTGCATCAGGCACGCAACGAATGGAAGAACACGGTTTTTCCGGTGGTGCCGGGCCATGAAGTTGTCGGCCGCGTAACGGCGGTCGGTCCGGACGTGACGAAGTACAAGGCAGGCGACGTGGTGGGCGTGGGCTGCCTCGTCGACTCGTGTCGTACGTGTGCGAGCTGCAAGGAAGATCTCGAGCAGTATTGCGAAAACGGTTTTGTCGGCACGTACAACGGTGTGGACCGGGTTGACGGTCAGATCACCTACGGCGGTTATTCGACGCAACTGGTGGTGGATGAGGCATTCACGCTGCGCGTGCCGGAGAATCTCGACCCGGCGGGCGCCGCGCCGTTGCTGTGCGCGGGTATCACGACGTATTCGCCGCTGCGCACGTGGGGTGCCGGTCCTGGCAAGAAGGTCGGGATTGTCGGCCTTGGCGGCCTCGGTCACATGGGCGTGAAGTTGGCCCGCGCGATGGGCGCGCATGTCGTGTTGTTTACGACGTCGCCGTCGAAGATTGAAGATGCGAAGCGACTGGGTGCGCATGAGGTGGTCATTTCGAAGAATGCTGAAGAAATGGGAGCGCATGAAAACAGCTTCGATTTGATTGTGAATACGGTTGCTGCGCCGCATGATTTGAATCCGTTTTTGAATCTGCTCAAACGTGATGGGACGATGACGCTGGTTGGTGCGCCGGAGCACGATCATCCGTCGCCGCAGGTGTTCAATCTGATCATGAAGCGTCGCCGTCTGGCAGGTTCGCTGATTGGCGGGATTGCCGAGACGCAGGAAATGCTCGATTTTTGTGGCGAGCACGGGATTACTTCGGATGTTGAAGTTATTCCGATGCAGGGGATTAATGAGGCCTATGAACGGATGCTTAAGAGTGATGTGAAGTATCGGTTTGTGGTTGATCTGGATTCTTTGCGGAAGTGATTTTTTTGCCTGCGAGGCGGCTGGTGGTTTGGGTGCCTTGCAGGCAGGGGCTTTCTTTGGTTGATTGCCTGCGGCGCGCTTCTGGTTGTTTGCCTACGGTGTTGGCCTTTCCTTGATTTCTTATTGGTTTATTAGCGTCGCGCCTGTGCGGGGCAATGCTCTGAACTTAAGCCCCATTCCCTCAAGCAAGTTTGTACGCGAGATGGAAGTGGGGCTTGGCCTTTCTGGGGTGTGCGAGCGCCGCTACCATTGCGTTGCCGATATAGAGGCGGGTTCATGCAGGCCCGCAGCACCCAGAGGCGTTGGTTCGGCAGTGATGGTTCGTTCAATTTACAAACGCCGCCGCGGCATATTCTGCCCAGCGGGCACGTTCAACCGCCGGTCACGCACCATCTGCCACGGCCGCAGCAGATATGCGAGCGATGCAAAGCCGCTCCAGATATGCACGAGGCGCGTAAACGGGAACACCAGAAACAGTGTCATCCCAAGGAACATGTGAGCTTTGAACACCCAGCTCGCTTCAGGGATGAGCGCCGCAGCGCCGCCCTGGAATGTGACGATGTGCTGGGCCCAACCGGCGAGCTTCATCATCATGCTGCCGTCCAGATGCTGCGCCGACATCGGGATCGTGCCGAGACCCAACACCAGTTGCACCCACAACAATACGAGCAACACGATATCGCTTGTCTTCGAATGCGCACGGATGCGCGGGTCGCCGAGCCGGCGGATCAGCAGCAGGGTCACGCCGATAAACGCCAGTGTGCCCGCTATGCCGCCCGAAACCATCGCCACGACCTGTTTCGCGCCGGCGCTGATGAACGATTCATAGACCATGTGCGGCGTCAGCATGCCGAAGAAGTGGCCGAACATCAGGAACAGCACGCCGACGTGGAACAGATTGCTGCCCCAACGCAGCGCGCCGGTGCGCAGCATCTGCGATGAATCGCTTTTCCACGTGTACTGATCGCGGTCGTAGCGCAGCAGACTGCCGACCAGAAACACCACCAGACAAATGTACGGATAGATGTCGAATAAGAGCGTATCGAGGTACTTCATACAAAGGCTTCCTTGGAGCGGCGTGGCGATGCAGCGTCACGCCGAACGATCTGGATAGGCTGCACACGAGAGGCGGCGTTCTGTCCTGCCACGGAACAGCCGTCAAACACAGCGGGCTCCGCCCATTGCTCGTCGAGCGAAGCCTCGGCGGGTGCTTCGGGCCCGGTCTCGGGCCGTTGCACCGGCTCGTCTGCGAGGTCGAGCGCGGCGGCAACGGCTGCCGCATAGGGGCTCTGCTGACGCGCCAGCGCGGCGTGGATCGATTGCAGCAGATGCGCCATTTCCGCGAGAAATTCGCGCGCGACTTCGTAAATCTGCGTGGACGCGAACTCCAGCACCACCGGCAGGTAGTCCGGCAACTCGCCGGGCGCGAGCAACAACCCTTCCTGCGCATAGGTTTGCTGAAGGTCGATCATGGCCGGCCCCCGATCGCGCGAATCGCCGTGCACGTGCTCGAACAGGTGCAGCGACGTGCGGCGGCCACGGTCGAAGGTGTCGACATAGCGCGCTTCCGCTTCGAGCGGATCGCCGCGCTGCATGTCGACGATCAGCGCGAAGACAGCATCGCGATGCTCAGCCGACAGCACCGTGTCGCGTAACAAAGCAATTCCCAACTCGGGCAGTGCCGCACGCAATTGTGCATCCGGATAGCTCAGCAACGCGGCGACTACGCGCGCTGCCGTGCGGTGGGGTTCATGAATGGACTCGTTGATCATCACTGCACCTCCTACACCTTTGCCTTGATCGGAATCGTGCGCCTCTTCTTACCACCGAACAGACTCGTTTCGCTCGCACCATCCGAACAACCGTTACCGAACGAAAAACCGCATCCGCCCTTCAGGTCGTACAGGTCTTCCGCATATTCGCGGTGCGTGCCCGGCACCACGAAACGGTCTTCGTAGCTTGCGAGCGCCATCACGCGGTACATGTCCTCCACTTCCCGCTGACTTAGGCCCACTTGTGCGAGGACCGCGGCGTTTTCACAGCCGTCCACGTGCTTCTCGCGCTGATAGGTGCGCATTGCCAGCATCCGCTCGAGTGCGCGAATCACCGGCGCTTCGTCACCGGCAGTCAGCAGGTTCGCCAGATATTTGACGGGAATACGCAACTGTGTGACGTCCGGAATTTCGCCGTTCAGGCTCATATGCCCAACACTTGCCGCTGCGGTGATCGGCGAAAGCGGCGGCACGTACCACACCATCGGCAGCGTGCGGTACTCCGGATGCAACGGCAATGCAACGCGCCATTCCATCGCCATCCTGTAGACGGGACTCTGCTTCGCCGCGTCGAGCCACGCCTGAGGCACACCGTCGGCGCGCGCCTGCTCGATGACCTTCGGGTCGTTCGGATCGAGGAACACGTCGAGCTGCGCCTGATACAGATCGGTTTCACGTTCGACGGATGCGGCTTCCTCGATACGATCCGCGTCGTACAGCAGCACGCCGAGATAGCGGATGCGCCCTACACAGGTTTCCGAACACACGGTTGGCTGACCGCTCTCGATACGCGGGTAACAGAAGATGCACTTTTCCGCCTTGCCGGACTGCCAGTTGTAGTAGATCTTCTTGTACGGGCACCCGGAGACGCACATGCGCCAGCCGCGGCACTTGTCCTGATCGATCAGCACGATGCCGTCTTCCTCGCGCTTGTAGATCGAGCCCGACGGGCAACTCGCGACACAGGCCGGGTTCAGGCAATGCTCGCAAAGCCGCGGCAAATACATCATGAAGGTGTTTTCAAACTGCCCGTAGATGTCCTTCTGCACGTCATCGAAATTCTTGTCCTTGCTGCGCTTTTCGAATTCGCCGCCAAGAATCTCTTCCCAGTTCGGGCCCCACTCGATCTTCTCCATCCGCTTGCCGGTCAACAGGCTGCGCGGCCGTGCAACCGGCGGCGCCTTGCTTTCCGGCGCGGATTGAAGATGGTCATAGTCGAACGTGAACGGTTCGTAGTATTCGTCGATCTGCGGCAGGTTCGGGTTCGCGAAGATGCGTGAGAGCACCTTTAGCCTGCTGCCCTGGCGCGGTTCGATCGAACCGTCCGCGTTACGTTTCCAACCGCCGCGCCATTTGTCCTGGTTTTCCCACTGCTTCGGGTAACCGATGCCCGGCTTGGTCTCGACATTATTGAACCATGCATACTCAACGCCTTCGCGATTGGTCCAGACGTTCTTGCACGTCACCGAACAGGTATGACAGCCGATGCACTTGTCCAGATTGAGCACCATGCCGATCTGTGCGCGAATTTTCATTACCGATCTCCGTTTGCTGCCCCGACGGGCTCATCATCGAGCCAGTCGACCTTCGCCATCTTGCGCACGAGGACGAATTCGTCGCGATTGGTGCCGATGGTTCCGTAGTAGTTAAAGCCATAGCTAAGCTGCGCATAGCCGCCAATCATGTGCGTGGGTTTGAGCACGATGCGCGTCACCGAGTTATGGATGCCGCCGCGCGTGCCGGTGATTTCCGAGCCCGGCACGTTCACGATCTTTTCCTGCGCGTGGTACATCATCACCATGC
>NZ_JAXDPY010000415.1:0-11506 GCF_034668105.1 Paraburkholderia sp.
CAGTGCGATCGGCCGTTCGGTGATCGGCGGGCTGGGCCGGGCCGGGTATGCCACGCGTTTCTTCTTCCGGCTGTTACTCGAGTTTTTCCCGCTGCTGCGCCGGCCGCGCCTTGTCACGAAGCAGATCCACATCGTGGGTAATTATTCGCTGGTGATCATCGCCGTATCAGGGCTGTTCGTCGGCTTCGTGCTCGGGCTGCAGGGCTATTACACGCTGAACCGCTACGGCTCCGAACAGGCGCTGGGGCTTCTGGTCGCGCTTTCGCTGGTGCGCGAACTCGGGCCGGTGGTCACGGCGCTGCTGTTCGCCGGTCGCGCGGGCACCTCGCTCACGGCTGAGATCGGCTTGATGAAGGCGGGCGAGCAACTTACCGCCATGGAAATGATGGCCGTGGATCCAGTGAAGGTCGTGGTGGCGCCCCGGCTGTGGGCGGGCATCATTTCCATGCCGATTCTGGCCGCGATCTTCAGCGCGGTCGGTGTGTTCGGCGGTTATGTGGTGGGCGTGCTGCTGATCGGCGTCGATGCCGGTGCGTTCTGGTCGCAGATGCAAGGCGGCGTCGATGTCTGGCGCGACGTCGGCGCGGGGGTCATCAAGAGCGTGGTGTTCGGCGTCGCGGTGACCTTTGTTGCGCTGTTTCAGGGCTACGAAGCCAAGCCGACGCCTGAAGGCGTGTCGCGCGCCACGACCAGGACGGTCGTGTACGCGTCGCTTGCGGTGCTCGGCCTCGATTTTCTGCTGACCGCACTGATGTTCAGCTAACACTGCGCTGCACGCTTGCCGTCATTGGGCGCGCCTCGGGTTGCGCGTGACGGCAAGCGCGAGCGGCGTGGCGGATTCACTTTGGGATGACGATGAAAAAGACTGCTCTCGACTTCTGGGTCGGCCTGTTCGTGGTGTTGGGTTTCGTGGCGTTGCTCTTTCTCGCGCTGAAAGCCGGCAATATGAGCTCGTTGTCGTTTCAGGCAACGTACCCGGTCAAGCTCAAGTTCGACAATATCGGCGGGCTGAAGGCGCGCGCGCCGGTGAAGAGCGCGGGCGTGACGGTCGGCCGGGTCGATTCGATTGGCTTCGACAGCAACGCGTATCAGGCTGTCGTCACGATCGATATCGACAAGCAATACCCGTTTCCGAAAGACACCTCGGCGAAGATCCTGACCTCGGGTCTGCTGGGAGAACAATACATCGGGCTCGAACCCGGTGGCGACAGCGAGATGCTTAAGGCGGGCGACACGATTTCGATGACGCAATCGGCGATCGTGCTCGAAAACCTGATTGGACAATTCCTGTATAGCAAGGCCGCGGACTCGGGCGCATCCAAGCCGGGCGCGGGTTCGGCTGCCCCCGCAGCCGGCTCCGCCACGGCGCCCGCGCCGGCGGCGCCGACTCTGCCCGCCTCCGGCGCGGCAGGTCAATAAGGAGAACAAAAATGCAGACCATAGGCATAAAGGGTGTGCGCGCCGTCCAGATGGCGACCTTCGCACTCGCGGTCACTACGCTCGTCGGCTGCTCGACTGTGCAGACGCCGACCAAGGGCGACCCGCTCGAAGGCCTGAACCGCACGATCTTCACCGTCAACGACAAGCTCGACCAGTACGCACTGAAGCCGGTCGCGAAAGGCTATGTGTGGGCGACGCCGCAACCGGTGCGCGACAGCGTCACGAACTTCTTCTCGAACATCGGCGACGTCTACATCGCGGCGAACAACCTGCTGCAACTGAAGATCACCGATGGCGTCGAAGACATTATGCGGATCGTGATCAACACGACGTTCGGCGTCGGCGGTCTGTTCGACGTGGCAACGCTCGCCAGGCTGCCCAAGCACGACAACGATCTCGGCCTCACGCTTGGTCACTACGGCGTGCCGGCGGGTCCGTATCTGGTGCTGCCGCTGTTCGGCCCGAGCACGGTGCGCGACGCGGTCGGCTCGGTCGGCAATTACTATGTGAATCCGCTCAGCTACATTCATCCGGATGCTCTGAGCTGGGCGTTGTACGGCCTGAACGTGGTCAACACACGCGCCAATCTGCTGAGCGCGAGCGACGTGCTGGAAGGCGCCGCGCTCGACAAGTATTCGTTCGTGCGTAACGCGTATCTGCAACGGCGCCAGTATCTGCTGTCGGACGGCAAGCAGGCGCAGGCGCTGCCGAACTACGGCGATGAAGCGCCGCTGCCGAAGTACGACGACGTCGAGGGCGGCGCGGCTGCGGCGCCGGCCGGCGCCATGACCGGCGCGGCCGGTACAGAAGGCACACAAGGTGCGGCTGCGAAGGCGGCCGCTGCTTCCGGTACCGCAACGGCGTCACCACCGCAAGCTGCCTCGGCAGCGGGCGCAACCGCTGGCGCGACCGGCACGGCTGCGGCCCCGGAGGCCGCCTCGGGCAGCACCGAAACCCCGCCGCTCGATCTGAACGGCGGACCGGAAACGACGCAAATCCCGGCCGGCCAACTGGTCCCGCCGAATCGTTTCAACTTTCCGTCATTCAAATTGCGTTGATCGTGCAGCCGTAACAGATCGATACGACTCTCGCAGTTTGCGCATGGATTGCCGCTGAACTCGCGTGCTAATGTCGGCTCAAACGGGTGCACTATTTTTAAGGCAAGCAAGGTCCGATATGAAAAAACTATTCCTGATTCCGTTGTTCGCTGCGTTGTTTTCTTTCGCCAGTGCCGGTGCATCGGCACAAACGGTCGACGCCAATTCACCGGACGGCCTGATCAAGACGGTCACCCAGCAGGTGATCGACGCTGTACGCGCCGACAAGTCGATCCAGCAGGGCGACATCTCGCACATCACCCAACTCGTCAACGAAAAAATTCTGCCGTACACCGATTTCCGCCGCACCACGCAACTGGCGATGGGCCGCAACTGGCGCACCGCGACGCCTGAGCAGCAAAACCAGGTGGTCGAACAGTTCAAGATGCTGTTGATCCGCACGTATTCGGGTGCGTTGGCCCAAGTGCGCGACCAGCAGATCCAGTACAAGCCGTTTCGCATGAACCCGGACGACACCGACACGGTGGTGCGCTCGGTGGTGATGAACAACGGCTCGCCGATCGAACTCGACTACCGTCTGTACAAGACGCCGAACGGCTGGCGTGTGTATGACATCAACGTGCTCGGCGCGTGGCTGATTCAGGCGTATCAGCAGCAATTCAACGAGCAGATCCAGCAGAAGGGCGTAGACGGGCTGATCCAGTTCCTCACGCAGCGCAATCAGCAACTGGCCGCGGGAAAGCAGTCGTGAGCGAGGTGCTGAACGCCGTCGCGAACCGCTTCGAATGCGGTGCGACGCTGACCCACGAGAGCGCGAAAGCCGCGCTCGCGGCGGGTTTGCAGCGCATTGCCGCAGGCGCGAACGGCGTGGATTGCGCGTCGCTCGCGCAATTCGATTCGTCCGCGCTGGCCGTGCTGCTCGCGTGGGAGCGTGCCGCTCAGGCACGCGGCGTCAAGTTCGAGATTGTCAATCTGCCGGCTGGTCTCGCCAGCCTCGCACAAGCCTACGGCGTCGATACCCTTATTTCGACGCGACATTGACGCTCCCTTAGCGTCCCTTCCAATCACCCCGACCAAGTCGGGGTTACCGATTTTTGCCCTATAATCAAACGTTTTTTGGGGCAGATAACCGGCCCCAATTTCGTCCCTTCCAGCACTTTGCGCCCCCTCGGGGCTCCTTTAGGCGCCGCGGCACACGCGGCCCACAGTCATGTCAGCCATAGAAATTCGTAACGTCAAGAAGCGCTACAAGGACTTGCAGGCGCTCAAGGGCGTCAGCCTCACAGTGGAAGAAGGTGAGTTCTTCGGACTGCTCGGTCCGAACGGCGCGGGCAAGACAACGCTCATCAGCATCCTCGCCGGTCTCGCACGTGCCGATGAAGGCAGCATCGCGGTACGCGGCCATGACGTCGTCAATGATTTCCGCGACGCGCGCCGCGCGCTCGGCGTGGTGCCGCAGGAGCTCGTGTTCGATCCCTTCTTCACCGTGCGCGAAACCTTGCGCATCCAGTCCGGCTACTACGGGCTGCGCAATAACGACGTGTGGATCGACGAGATCATGGCCAATCTCGACCTCACCGACAAAGCCGACGCCAACATGCGTGCGCTGTCGGGCGGTATGAAGCGCCGCGTGCTGGTGGCGCAGGCGCTGGTGCACCGGCCGCCGGTGATCGTGCTCGACGAGCCGACTGCCGGCGTCGACGTCGAGTTGCGTCAAACGCTGTGGAAATTCATCTCGCGCCTGAATCGCGAAGGCCACACGATCGTGCTGACCACGCACTATCTGGAAGAAGCCGAATCGCTATGCGACCGCATTGCGATGTTGCGGCGCGGTGAAGTAGTCGCGCTCGAGCGTACCAGCGCGCTGCTGCAGCGCTTTGCCGGCATGCAATTGTTCCTGCGTTTTGCGCAAGGCGTCCTGCCGGTTGAGTTGCGTCCGCTGGAAGTGGAAAGCGGCGCGGGCAACGGCAATGGCCGCCAGCATCTGCTGCGCCTGTCGAGCTACGACGAGGTCGAACCGATTCTCGCGCAGTGCCGCGCAGCGGGTTGTACATTCGAAGAAATCGAGGTTCGCAAAGCCGACCTCGAAGATGTGTTCGTTCAGGTGATGAACGGTCCGGAAGTGATCGAGGGGCTTGCATGAGCGGCTATAGTGGTTTCAGCACGCTGTTTTACAAAGAAATCCTGCGGTTCTGGAAAGTGGCGTTCCAGACCGTGCTGGCGCCGATCATCACGGCGCTCCTGTATTTGACGATTTTCGGGCACGCGTTGCGCGGTCATGTTCAGGTCTATCCGGGCGTCGAGTACACGAGCTTCCTGATTCCCGGTCTCGTGATGATGAGCGTGTTGCAGAACGCATTTGCGAATAGCTCGTCCTCGCTGATCCAGTCGAAGATCACCGGCAACCTGGTGTTCGTGCTGCTGCCGCCGCTCTCGCACTACGAGATGTTCGGCGCGTACGTGCTCGCTGCCGTGGCACGCGGTCTGGCGGTCGGCTTCGGCGTGTTCATCGTGACGATCTGGTTTGTGCCGGTGAGCTTCACCGCGCCGCTCTACATCATTCTGTTCGCGATTTTCGGTGCGGCGATTCTCGGCACGCTCGGTTTGATCGCCGGCATCTGGGCCGAAAAATTCGATCAGCTTGCGGCATTTCAAAACTTTCTGATCATGCCGCTCACGTTCCTCTCGGGCGTCTTCTACTCGACGCATACGCTGCCGCCGGTGTGGCGCGAAGTGTCGCGGCTCAATCCCTTTTTCTACATGATCGACGGCTTTCGCTACGGTTTCTTCGGGATGTCGGATATCAATCCGCTCGAGAGCCTGGCGATCGTTGCCGGTTTCTTCGTGGTGCTGGCACTGGTGGCGATGCGCATGCTCGCCACCGGTTTCAAACTGCGCCACTGATCAGGAGCTTCTCTCATGTTGCCGACTCCCGAACAGGTCAAGCAATACATTGCGGCTGGGCTCGCTTGCCAGCATCTCGAAGTCGAAGGCGACGGTCAGCATTTCTTCGCGACCATCGTTTCGCCGAGTTTCGAAGGCAAGCGTCTGATCCAGCGCCATCAACTCGTGTACGCGGCGCTCGGCGACCGCATGCGCGAGGAAATCCACGCGCTCAGCATGAAGACGCTGACGCCCGCCGAATGGCAGACCGCGTAATCTGGAAATTTAGTGCGAATTACTCAAGAAGGGCGCGACGCCGGTAGCGGCGCGTCGAACACAGTCAAAGCAGCCCCGGCCGAAGTCCGGGAATATCAGGAAGAGACAGGCATGGATAAACTCATCATCGAAGGTGGCTACCCGCTATCGGGTGAAGTCGTCGTCTCGGGTGCCAAGAATGCGGCGTTGCCGATCCTGTGTGCGAGTCTGCTCAGCGCGGAGCCGGTGCATCTGGAGAACGTGCCCGACTTGCAGGACGTGCGCACGATGCTCAAGCTGCTCGGCCAGATGGGCGTGCGTATCGAGAGCGGTGAGGGGCGTGTGTCGCTGGACGCGTCGAAAGTCGATAACCTCGTCGCACCGTACGAGATGGTGAAGACCATGCGTGCGTCGATCCTCGTGCTCGGCCCGCTGGTCGCGCGCTTCGGTCACGCCCGGGTGTCGCTGCCGGGTGGCTGCGCAATCGGCGCGCGTCCGGTGGATCAGCACATCAAGGGCCTGCAGGCCATGGGCGCGGAGATCACGATCGAGCACGGTTTTATCGAAGCGCGCGCGAAGCGTCTGAAGGGTGCGCGCATCGTGACCGACATGATCACCGTGACCGGCACGGAAAACCTGCTGATGGCAGCGGTATTGGCCGAAGGCGAAACGGTGATCGAGAACGCGGCGCGTGAGCCGGAAGTCGGCGATCTCGCGCATCTGCTGGTCGAGATGGGTGCGAAGATCGAGGGCATCGGCACGGATCGCCTGGTCATCCAGGGCGTCGACAAGCTGCACGGCGCGAAACATACGGTGATTCCGGATCGTATCGAAGCGGGCACGTTCCTGTGCGCGGTCGCGGCCGCTGGTGGCGATGTGACCTTGCGCAAAGTGCGTCCGCTGATCCTCGAAGCGGTGACGGAAAAGCTGCGCGAAGCCGGTGTCACGGTCGAAGAAGGCGACGACTGGATGCGCGTGCGCATGGACAAGCGTCCGGGCGCCGTCACGTTCCGCACCTCCGAATACCCTGCGTTCCCGACCGACATGCAAGCGCAGTTCATGGCGCTGAACACGCTCGCCGACGGCACCTCGCAAGTGGTCGAGACGATCTTCGAAAACCGCTTCATGCACGTGCAGGAACTGAACCGCCTCGGCGCCAACATCACGATCGACGGCAACACCGCGCTCGTGACCGGCGTCGAGAAGTTGTCCGGCGCGAAGGTGATGGCGACCGATCTGCGTGCTTCGGCGAGTCTCGTGATCGCCGCGTTGCGCGCCGAAGGGGAAACGCTGATCGACCGGATTTATCACCTGGATCGCGGTTACGACCGGATGGAGACCAAGCTCAACGCCATCGGAGCCAAGGTGCGCCGCGTCGCCGGGAGCCAGGCATGAGTTCGATGCCGCAAACGTCGTCTTCGCCGGCCGTGCGCGCACCGCTGACGCTGGCGTTGTCGAAAGGGCGTATCTTCGAAGAGACGCTGCCGCTGCTCGCCGCGGCCGGCATTGAAGTCACCGAAGATCCGGAAACCTCGCGCAAGCTGATTCTGCCGACCACGGACGTGAATGTCCGCGTGATCATCGTGCGCGCGACCGACGTGCCGACCTACGTCGAATACGGCGCAGCCGATTTCGGCGTAGCGGGCAAAGACGTGTTGCTCGAACATGGCGGCAGTGGGTTGTATCAGCCGGTCGACCTGGAGATTGCGCGCTGCCGCATGTCGGTCGCGGTGGCCGGGGGTTTCGATTATGCGAACGCGGTGCGCCAGGGCGCCCGGTTGCGCGTCGCGACCAAGTACGTTGAAACCGCACGTGAGCATTTTGCCGCCAAGGGCGTGCACGTCGACCTGATCAAGCTGTACGGTTCGATGGAACTCGCCCCGCTGGTCGGTCTTGCCGACGCGATCGTCGACCTGGTGAGCTCGGGCAATACCTTGCGCGCCAACAATCTTGTCGAGGTGGAGGAGATCATGCAGATTTCGTCGCGCCTCGTTGTTAATCAGGCAGCGCTGAAGCTCAAGCGCGCCGCGCTACGGCCGATCCTCGACGCGTTCGAACGCGCGTCGAAGGCCGGCGCCGCGGCCTAATAGTCTGACCACGCTCGTTTGACCACGCTTTAGCGCGCCTTACCGAAACGGATATCTGTATGTCTATCAAGATTCGCAAACTCGATTCCAGCGTTCCCGGCTTCCAGAAGTCGCTGCACGCGGTGCTCGCGTTCGAGGCGAGCGAAGACGAAGCAATCGAGCGCTCGGTCGCGCAGATTCTGAACGACGTGAAAACGCGCGGCGACGCTGCGGTGCTCGAGTACACGAAGCGCTTCGACCGTGTCGAGGCGAAGAGCGTCGAGGCGCTCGAATTGCCGATGTCTGAACTCGAAGCGGCGCTCGAAAGCCTCGAGCCGAAGCGCCGTGCGGCGCTCGAAGCGGCGGCGGCGCGCGTGCGCGGTTATCACGAGAAGCAGAAGATCGAGTGCGGCAGCCATAGCTGGCAGTACACGGAAGCCGACGGCACCGTGCTCGGCCAGAAGGTCACGCCGTTGGATCGCGCGGGTATCTACGTGCCGGGCGGCAAAGCAGCGTATCCGTCGTCGGTGCTGATGAACGCAATTCCGGCCCGCGTCGCCGGCGTGCGCGAAATCGTCATGGTCGTGCCCACCCCGGACGGCGTGAAAAATCCGCTGGTGCTGGCGGCGGCCTTGCTGGGCGGTGCAGACCGGGTGTTCACGATCGGCGGTGCGCAGGCGGTAGGCGCGTTGGCCTACGGTACGGAAACGGTGCCCGCAGTCGACAAGATCTGCGGTCCGGGCAACGCGTATGTCGCGTCGGCCAAGCGCCGCGTGTTCGGTACGGTCGGCATCGACATGATCGCCGGGCCGTCGGAAATCCTGGTGCTGTGCGATGGCACGACCGACCCGCGTTGGGTCGCAATGGACCTGTTCTCGCAGGCCGAGCACGACGAACTCGCGCAATCCATCCTGCTGTGTCCGGACGACGCGTTCATCGCCCGCGTGCATGACGCGATCAACGAATTGCTGCCGAGCATGCCGCGGCGCGACGTGATCCGTGCGTCGCTCGAAGGCCGCGGGGCGCTGATCAAGGTGCGCGATATGGCCGAAGCCTGCGCGATCGCCAACGACATCGCACCGGAACACCTCGAAATCTCCGCGCTGGAACCGCATCAATGGGGCCAGCTGATCCGCCATGCCGGCGCCATCTTCCTTGGCCGCTATACAAGTGAAAGCCTCGGCGACTATTGCGCGGGGCCCAATCACGTGCTGCCTACGTCTCGTACCGCACGGTTCTCGTCCCCCTTGGGCGTCTACGATTTCTTCAAGCGTTCGAGCGTGATCGAGGTCAGTGCGGATGGCGCACAGACGCTCGGCGAGATCGCCGCCGAACTCGCCTATGGTGAAGGCCTGCAGGCGCATGCCCGCAGCGCCGAATACCGCATGCGGCACAACGGCTGAAGGCGGGGCAGCCGCCCCTGAAGGCGGCGAATCCGATGAGGGAACAGGCGGGCATCGAATCGATGCCCCCGAACTTCACCGACGGATTCTCGCGCGGCTTCGCGTTAAATAACGACAAGACAGACCAACCCGGCGCGGCCAACGTGGCGCCGATGCCAGGCCAGCATCTCCCTTGCGGACCGTTCCGCTGACTTATGACGACACCTCAAGACATCATCCGCCGCGACGTGCTCGCGATGACGAGCTATCCGGTTCCGGACGCCACGGGCTATATCAAGCTCGACGCGATGGAAAATCCGTTTGCGCTGCCACCGGTGCTCGCCGCGCATCTCGGCGAACATCTGGCCGGCGTCGCGCTGAACCGTTACCCGGCGCCGCGCCCGGAAGCGCTAATCGAAAAGATCAAGCGCGTGATGGGCGTGCCCGCGGGTTGCGACGTGCTGCTCGGCAACGGTTCGGATGAAATCATCAGCATGATGTCGGTGGCGTGCGCGAAGCCAGGTGCCAAGGTGCTCGCGCCGGTGCCGGGTTTTGTGATGTATCAGATGTCGGCGACGCTGGCGCATCTGGAATTTGTCGGCGTGCCACTGAAGCCCGATTTCACCCTCGACACCGAAGCCACGCTGGCGGCGATCGCCGAGCATGAACCGGCAATCGTCTATCTGGCCTATCCGAACAATCCGACCGGCACGCTGTACGACGACGCGGACATGGAGCGCATCATCGCCGCGGCGAGCAGGAGCCTGGTGGTCATCGACGAGGCGTACCAGCCGTTCGCGCAGCAAAGCTGGCTGCCGCGTGCCGATGCGTTCGACAACGTCGTCGTGATGCGTACCGTCTCCAAGCTCGGTCTGGCCGGCATCCGCCTCGGTTACCTGGTCGGCAAGCCGGCGTGGCTCACCGAATTCGACAAGGTGCGCCCGCCGTACAACACCAACGTGCTGACGCAAGCCGCCGCCGATTTCCTGCTCGACCACATCGACGTGCTCGACGCCCAGGCCGCGCAACTGCGCGAAGAGCGTACCAAACTCGCGCAGGCCGTGGCCGAATTGCCGGGCGCCGAAGTGTTCCCGAGCGCCGGCAACTTCCTGCTGGTGCGGGTGCCCGACGCATCTGTTATGTTCGAAACGCTGCTGGCGGCACGGGTTCTGATCAAAAACGTGAGTAAAATGCACCCATTGCTGGTCAATTGCGTGCGTTTGACCGTCGGTTCGCCCGAAGAAAACGCCCAGTTGATCGCCGGACTGAAACTCGTGCTGCACTGAGCAACGGCGTGCCGAATGGCCGCGTAGGCACTTCCTTCAAGCGGGGAGAGTGCGCGCGGCCCGCCGTGTTCCCATCCCACACTACTATCGCTTTCTAGCTAGATTCGAGGAATTACCATGCGCCTTGCGGAAGTCGTTCGCAACACCAGCGAAACGCAGATCCGTGTGAAGATCAATCTGGACGGCACCGGTCAGCAGAAGCTGGCCACCGGCGTGCCGTTTCTTGATCACATGCTCGACCAGATCGCACGGCATGGATTGTTCGACCTCGAAATCGAAGCGCATGGCGACCTGCATATCGACGACCACCACACGGTCGAAGACACCGGCATCACGCTCGGCCAGGCGGTCGCGAAGGCAATCGGCGACCGCAAGGGCATCCGCCGCTACGGCCATTCCTACGTGCCGCTCGACGAAGCGCTGTCGCGCGTCGTGATCGATTTTTCCGGCCGGCCGGGCCTCGAATTCCACGTGCCGTTCACGCGCGCGCGCATCGGCACGTTCGACGTCGATCTCTCCATCGAATTTTTCCGTGGTTTCGTGAACCATGCCGGCGTGACGCTGCACATCGACAACCTGCGCGGCCTGAACGCCCATCATCAGATGGAAACGGTGTTCAAGGCGTTCGGGCGGGCATTGCGCATGGCCGTCGAACTGGACGAACGCGCGGCGGGACAGATTCCGTCGACCAAGGGCAGCCTTTAAGCGCTAGTTCACCCGCTCATCTACAACACGACTACGACCAGGACCGGTTGCGCTTGCCCGCGACCGGTGTGCGATGGATATTCTGAAGTCGTTTATTTCGCTGCTGGCGTTGATCAACCCGGTCGGCGCCATTCCGTTCTTCATGAGCCTGACGGCGCTTCAGAGCGACGCCGAGCGGCGCAGAACCATCCGCATTGCGGCGATTTCGGTGTTCTGTGTGATTGCGGTGACCACGCTGCTCGGACAGCAGATCATCAGTTTTTTCGGTATTTCGGTGGGGTCGCTCGAAGTGGGCGGCGGGATCATCATGCTGCTGATGGCGATCAACATGCTGAACGCGCAGATCGGCAACAGCCGTTCGACGCCGGAAGAGCGCCATGAAGCCGAACAGAAGGACAACATCGCGGTCGTGCCGCTGGCGATTCCACTGT
>NZ_JAXDPY010000416.1:0-13229 GCF_034668105.1 Paraburkholderia sp.
AGTGGCGGCTTGGTGGGCGTTGACCGGCCTGTTGGTGACGACCTTTGCGTTCCTCGGCGTCAACATGTTCCTGTCGGGGCTGCATAGCTACGGCAAGCTGTAAGACCGGCCGTTCTGCGCCGACTAATAACCGCCGCGTGCTTCGCACCGGCGGTTTTTTCATGTCTGGCGGAATATTCGCTGCATCCAGAGTGTTCGTTAGAACAGTACCTATGGATGGCTGGGCGAGTGGGCAAACGAGTCGATCACCAATATGGCCCCGTAAGATAAACAACCCGACGGGCCGGCAAGGAGCAGCACGATGTGGATCAAGCGAAGCGACCGAATTCAACTTATCGGCGATGATATTGCGCGCAGTGAAATCACGCCGCAGCGCGTGTTCGAGAACCGGCGGCGCGTGTTGCAGGCGGCGGGTGCGTTGGCGCTCGGCAGTCTGATTGGAGTGAACGGCGAAGCGCTCGCGGCGTATTCATCGCCGGATCCGAAGGCGCAGAAGCTTACGGCGAAGACCAACGCGAAGTTCGTCGCGCTCGACAAGATCACGCCGTACAAGGACATCACCACGTACAACAACTACTACGAGTTCGGCACCGATAAGGCCGATCCGGCGCATAACGCCGGTACCTTGCGGCCGCACCCGTGGAAGGTGAGCGTCGAGGGTGAGATCAAAAATCCAAAGGTGTATGACATTGACGAATTGCTGAAGCTCGCGCCGCTCGAGGAGCGCGTGTATCGGTTGCGTTGTGTCGAAGGCTGGTCGATGGTGATTCCGTGGATCGGTGTGCCGCTCTCGGAATTGATCAAGCGCGTGCAGCCCACTGGCAACGCCAGGTACGTGCAATTCATCACGCTGGCCGATCCGTCGCAAATGCCTGGCCTGTCGGAACCGGTACTCGACTGGCCGTATAGGGAAGGTCTGCGGATGGACGAAGCCATGAATCCATTGACGCTGCTGACCATGGGCCTCTACGGCCAGGTGCTGCCGAACCAGAATGGCGCGCCGATCCGCGTGGTGGTGCCGTGGAAATACGGCTTCAAGAGTGCGAAGTCGCTGGTGAAGATCCGCTTTCTCGACAAGCAGCCGCCCACCAGCTGGAACACCTACGCGTCGAATGAGTACGGGTTTTACTCGAACGTGAATCCGAACGTCGATCACCCGCGCTGGAGCCAGGCGACTGAGCGGCGTATCGGCGAAGACGGTTTCTTCACGCCCAAGCGCAAGACGTTGATGTTCAACGGCTACGGCGATCAGGTTGCGTCGCTCTATCAGGGCATGGACCTGAAGAAGAATTTTTGAACGACGACCTGATGATGGCTTCCTCCGACACGCAACCTGTTACCGAAACCCCACGCACGCCGCCGGGCGCTAAAGCGCCGGCGTCAGCGACGGCAAAGCGCCCGGCTAGCGGCGCGCGCTGGATCGTGCCGGCCAAGATTGTCGTGTTCATCGCGGCGTGGTTTCCGCTTGCGCGCATCGTGCTGTTCGGCGTCACCGATCGGTTGGGCGCGAATCCGATCGAATTCATCACGCGCTCGACGGGTCTGTGGACACTCGTCTTTCTTTGCATCACGTTGGCCGTGACACCGTTGCGCCGGCTGACCGGCATCGCTGCATTCGTCAGGTTTCGTCGCATGCTGGGTCTTTATGCATTTTTCTACGCGACGCTGCATTTCACCACTTACCTGTGGTTCGACAAGTGGTTCGATGTTGCCGCGATTCTGAAGGACATCGGCAAGCGGCCTTTCATCACCGTGGGCTTCGCTGCGTTCGTGTTGCTGATCGCATTGGCCGTGACGTCGCCGCGCGCGATGGTGCGCAAACTTGGACGTCGCTGGCAGACGCTGCATCGCGCGATCTATGTAATCGGCGCGCTCGCGATCCTGCACTTCTGGTGGATGAAGGCGGGCAAGCACGATCTGATTCTGCCGAAAATCTACGGCGCGATCATGGTCGCGTTGCTGGGGTGGCGTTTGATCGTATGGATGCGCGAGCGGCGTTTGAAGACGCGCTGACCTGTGCGGTCCTTGTCTACCGCGCATAATGAAAAAAGGCGATGCCGCAGTTGGCATCGCCTTTTTTATGGAAGAGCGCAGCCCGCCGACGTTTACGCCGGCAAGATCGCCTCGCCCGCAAACAGCTGCGTGACCTCTTCCCGAGCGCGAACGATATGCACTTGTGTACCATCAACCATGACCTCGGCCGCACGCGGGCGGGTGTTGTAGTTCGAGCTCATCACGAAGCCATACGCGCCGGCCGAGCGAATCGCCAGCAGATCGCCCGGTTCGACCGCCAGCAGACGCTCACGGCCGAGCCAGTCGCCACTTTCGCAAACCGGGCCGACCACGTCGTACACGTGAGCGGGCACGTCGCGTTTAACGACAGCCTCGATTGCGTGATACGCCTCGTACATCGCAGGGCGGGCGAGATCGGTCATCGCCGCATCGACAATCGCGAAGTTCTTTTCCGCGCCCGGCTTCAGAAACTCGACGCGCGTCAGCAGCACACCCGCATTGCCGACCAGTGAACGGCCAGGCTCGAAATACACTTCGCGATGCCCGTGGCCGCGCGCTTCGATGCGATCCAGCACGGTGCGCACGAAATCGCCGATTTCCGGCGGGGTTTCGTCGTCGTACGTGATACCGAGACCGCCGCCTACGTCGATATGGCGAATCTTGATGCCGTCCTGCTCGATCTGTTCGACCAGTTCCAACACCTTGTCGACCGCGTCCAGATACGGTGCGACTTCAGTGATCTGCGAGCCGATGTGGCAGTCGATGCCAACCACGTCGAGGTGCGTCATCGCCGCGGCGGCCTGATAGGTTGCCCGCGCATCTTCAAACGCGACGCCGAATTTGTTGGACTTCAGGCCAGTGGAAATATACGGATGCGTTTTCGCGTCGACGTCCGGATTCACGCGCAATGAAACGGGCGCCTTCTTGCCCATTTCCGCGGCCACGGCATTCAGGCGGTCGAGCTCGGGAATCGATTCGACGTTGAAGCATTTGACACCGGCCGCGAGTGCCTGACGCATCTCGTCCGCGTGCTTGCCGACGCCGGAAAACACGGTGCTTTCCGCTTTGCCGCCGGCGGCCAGCACGCGCGCCAGTTCGCCGCCCGACACGATGTCGAAGCCGGCACCGAGGCGCGCGAACACATTCAGCACCGCGAGATTGCTATTCGCCTTGACGGCGACGTGGACGGTCGCGCGGCGGCCGGCGCAAGCGCCTGCGTAGGCATTCCACGCTGCGGTGAGGGCGGCGCGCGAATAGACGTACAGCGGCGTGCCGAACTGTTCGGCGAGTGAGACGGCGGACACGCCTTCGGCATGCAACACGCCGTCGACGTAATCAAATGCGGATCGAGTCATGCGAAAGTCTTATTGAACGGGAGTGACGGCGGAGGCAGGTTGCGCAGGCAAAGCCGAGGATGCAGCAGACGCGGGCGGCGTGGCGAGTTCGCTTTCCGGGGACAACGACAGCGGCGCGCCAGAAGTGTCCGGTACCTCACCCGTCGGCGACGCGTTTTCCGCGCCCGGTGTTACTTCATCCGATGACGGTGACGGCGGCAGTTCTGTGCGATCGATCGGCTTGGCCGGCAGCGGCGGCACAGTGGGCAAATAGAGCGAACCGCGTTGCCCGCAGCCGGCAAGTGCACAACCTGCGAGAATGGCTAAACCCGCTACAATCGCGCGGCCGGGCACGGCCGCGCGCATCCGAGATACGACTCGCATGACTGTCCCTGAATAAATAATCGATGGAGTTTAGCATGTCCGATAGTGATTACCTGACCCGCGCGGAAGCCGCGCTAGCCGCCATCGAACGCGCGCTCGACGGCATAGAAGCGGACATCGAACTCGAGCGCAGCGGCAATGTCCTGACGCTCGAATTCGAGAATCGCACGAAGATCATCGTCAATCTGCAGCCGCCGATGAGCGAAATCTGGATCGCCGCGAAAGCGGGCGGTTTTCACTTCCGTTTTGTCGACGGTGAGTGGCGCGATACCCGCAGCGGCACGGAGTTTTTTGCCGCGCTGTCGGAGTACGCGACGCAACAGGCCGGCGAGCCGGTTCACTTCGAAGCGTAAAGCGCTCACCTGAAAGAAGAAACCGCCGCGCATCGAGCGCGGCGGTTTTCTTTTCCGACTGATCCGGATCTTGCTTCAGTGTCCGCGGAACAGATTCATGATGTCCTGCTTTTCCTGCTCGCCGACTTGCTCGGGCGCCGCGGACGCAGCGCTCGCGTCGGCATCCAACGCCGCCTGACTGACGCCGACTGTCGCGACGAAACCGTGACCCGGCGTGAAATCGTCGAAATACAGTTCTGAGCCGACTTCGGTCACGCCGTCCGGCATCGGCATCTTGTACTCCGGCACGCCTTTGAGCGCGCGCGCCATGTATTCGACCCACACGGGCAACGCGAGGCCACCGCCGGTTTCCTTGTCGCCGAGACTGCGCGGATTGTCGTAGCCGATCCATGCGATGGCCGTGAGCGTGTGCTGATAGCCGGCGAACCACGCGTCGCGCGAATCGTTCGTCGTGCCGGTCTTGCCGCCGAGATCGGTACGCTTCAACACGTTGGTCTTCGCACCCGTGCCCCGTTGCGCGACACTTTGCAGCAGGCTGTTCATCACATACGCATTACGCGGTTCGATCGCGTGCGGCGCGCTCTGCGCGGCGACCAGCGGTTGCGCGTGCGCCACGACGATACCGCGCTGATCGGTGACCTCGGCGATGAGATACGGATTGACGCGATAGCCACCGTTAGCAAACACCGAGAACGCGCCCGCCATCTGCAAGGGCGTGACGAGACCCGCGCCGAGCGCCATCGGCAGATAAGCCGGGTGACGATCCGCATCGAAGCCGAAACGTGTGATGTATTGCTGCGCGTACCTGGTGCCGATCTGGTTCAGGATGCGAATCGACACGAGGTTCTTCGACTTCTGCAGCGCGGTGCGCATGGTCATCGGACCGTCGAAACCGCCGCCATAGTTCTTCGGTTCCCACGCCTGACCGCCTGTCTCCGCGGCGCTGAAAAAGAGCGGCGCGTCATTGATCACCGTGGCCGGTCCGAGTCCCTTTTCAAGCGAAGCTGAGTAGATGAATGGCTTGAAGCTCGAACCCGGCTGACGCCACGCCTGGGTCACGTGGTTGAACTTGTTCTTGTTGAAGTCGAAACCGCCGACCAGCGCGCGAATCGCGCCATCTTGCGGCACCACCGAAATGAACGCGCCTTCCACTTGCGGCAACTGCGTGATCGACCAGTTGCCGTCGTCATTCTTCACGAGGCGAATGATTGCGCCCGGCCGCACGCGTTGATTCGGCTGCGCACGCGTGCCGAGCGCGAACTGCGCGAAGCGCAGGCCGTCGCCCTGAATGGTCGCCACGTTGCCGTCGATGAACGTGGCCCGCACCTGCTTGGGGCTCGCCGCCGTCACCACCGCGGCAATGATTTCGCCGTTGTCGGGGTGCTCGAGCAACGCGTCGTCGATGGCCTGTTCGCGGTCGTCCGCATCGGATGGCAGATCGATGAACGCTTCCGGACCGCGATAGCCGTGGCGCCGTTCGTAGTCCATCAGACCTTTGCGCAACGCCCGGTAAGCGACGTCCTGATCGGCCGAGTCGATGGTGGTCACGACGTTCAGGCCGCGCGTGTACGCCTCTTCGCGATACTGCGCGTACATCATCTGCCGCACCATTTCCGCGACGTACTCCGCGTGCACGCTGAACTCCTTGCCTGCGCCCTTGACGATCAGCGGTTGCTTGCTCGCCTCGTCGTACTGTTCCTGAGCGATGTAGTGCAGCTCGTACATGCGCTGCAGAATGTATTCCTGACGGATCTTCGCGCGTTTCGGATTGACCACCGGGTTATACGCGGACGGCGCCTTCGGCAAGCCCGCCAGCATGGCCGACTCCGCCAGCGTCAGGTCCTTCAGATCTTTACCGAAGTACACCCGCGCCGCACTCGCAAAGCCGTACGCGCGTTGACCGAGATAGATCTGATTCATATACACCTCGAGAATCTGATCTTTCGTCAGTTTCGACTCGATCTTGTACGCGAGCAGCATCTCGTAGATCTTGCGCGTATAGGTCTTCTCACTGGAAAGGAAGAAATTGCGCGCCACCTGCATGGTGATCGTGCTGGCGCCTTGTGTTGCATGACCATTGGTCAAGGCGACGAAACCGGCTCTCGCGATACCTGTGAGGTCAACGCCGCCGTGATCGTAGAAGCGCGCGTCTTCGATTGCCAGCACGGCTTTCTTCAGGCTATCCGGCACGTCCTGGATATGGACGATGTCGCGCCGCTCTTCACCGAATTCGCCGATCAGCACGTGGTCGGCCGTATAGATGCGCAATGGAACCTTCGGCCGGTAGTCGGTCAGTGCATCGAGCGACGGCAGGTTCGGCGTGGCCACCACCAGCGCATAGCCGAGCACCAGCAGCACGCATAAGATGCCTGCGACGATCAAACCCACAAAGCCGATGATGAGCTTGAGCCACAACGGGCGCTTGCGTTTCTGCGGCGCGGGCGGCGGGGACGTAGGAGACGTGGATTGCATATGGACACCAAAAAGCAGTCCCGCGATTATAGCCGCCCCGCTATTCAGCTTTCGGCATGCTTACTGACGGTTCTTGACAAGTCTGCGCGTCCTGCGGGAATGACTTCACTGTAGACGCTTTGATGGCGTGCAGGGCGCGCGTCACGCAACGTTAGCCATTTGGCTGAGTGTCGCGCGACGGCGCGGCTACGCACAATTCTCCCTCGCAACTCGCGTTCGAATGGTTCGTCGCGTGAGTCAGAGGGAGGGCGTAATGACGTTTAAAAATTCGTGGCTTCAAGGTGTGCAACTCGGTGCGCAGCGTTTCGCTGCGGGGATCGATGTGGGATCGCAGGCGGTGCGTCTGGTCGTGATAAGTCAGCATGCGCGCGCACCTGCCGCACTGCATATCGAATACGTGAGCACGGTGCCGCTTGGCGCCGGCGCGATGGCCGGCACGGAGATCGCCGACCGGCATGCGGTGGCGCGTGCCTTGCGCGACGCATTCGGCGGTCTGCCGCATGCGTGTGCCACGCAGGCATTGCGTTGCGCGATGGCGTTGCCCGCCGCGGCTACGTTGACCACCACGGTGCCGCTCACACGGCTCGCCGCGCTAAGCGGTTGCGCGGAAGACGGCGGCCATGAACTCGCCGAACTCGAGCCGGCGGTGATGAGCGAAGTCGAGCGAATCGCCGGTCTCGAGCGGCATGCATTGGCTGTCGACTGGTTCGTCGACGAAACACGTTCGCCGATCCGTTCGGTGACGATCGCCGCAACCGCCCGCCAGCATCTCGAAGCGCGTATCGAATGTGCGGCGACGGCCGGTATTTCGCTCAGTGCGATCGACGGCGAACCGCATGCGGCTTTGCGCGCAATGCGCTATGCGGCGAGCTATGAACTCGATCCGCACGAACCGTACGTCGCGCTCTGGGTGGGCACGGACGGCGTGTACGGCTGGCGCATCGTGGACGACTGCCTGGTCGGCGAAATGCGCTACCCGGCGCCTGAACATGCTGATCTCGCCGATGCGTTGCGTGATCTCGTCCATGGTCCTGAACTCGACTGTGCGTTGTTGAGCGGCGAGGTCGATCTGCTCGACGGCGTGGGTTTCTCGATCGCGGATATTGCCGACGTGTTGGGCTGCACGGTGCTGCCGTTCGAATGTGCGGCGCTGGGCGGCCTCGTGCGTGAATTGCACGATCCGTTGTTGCACGAGCCCACTGCGGCGGTCGCGTTCGGGCTTGCGTTGCGCGGGGTGCTCGAATGATGCGCGCGCTCTTCGGTCTGGGGTCGGTGCGCCTGGCCACGCGGGCTTCTACGCGTGGCGCGCGCGGCGTATCGCTGTGGCTCGGCGGCTTCAATCTGCTGCCGTACCGGCAACGCAATGCGCAACGCGCGCGCCGGCGGCGTCTGCTTGAATGGGTGGCCGCAGCGCTCGCCGGTTTGGCGGCCGTGCTCGCGTTCATTGGCTGGCAGGCATTTGAACGGGCGCGGCTCGATGCGCGGCGCGCGTCGGTTGAACAGTCGCTCACGCAACTGGCCGTGCCGCTCGCCGAGCACGCCAGGCTGGTGCGGGCGCAAGACGAACAACGCAAAGGCGCAATGCGTGCAATGACTCTGTCAAAGCCGCTCACGCATTTGCGCGATCTGCTGGATGCGTTGAGCTTTGAACCCGGCGATGGCGTGGTGCTGCAGCAGTTGCGCCAACGCGAGTACGAGACGGAGTTGCTCGCGACCTCGCGTGGACATATCGCGTCGGCCGAGTGGCTTAAGCGCTTGAGCGCGATCCGCGGCGTGAAGGGCGCGGAGGTGAGCGATCTGCATCGCTCGGCGCCTCGTGGAGGCGCGGTTGCCGCAATAGGCGCGACTAGCGGGCCGATTGAATTCGGCGCGCATCTTCGCTGGGACGACCCGCCGCGCAAAGCGGTCCTTCTGTCTCGCCCCGCTGAGCCGCGTCACACGAAGTCTGAACAATCAGGAGGTGCGAAATGAGTACGACTTTTATCGAGTTCGGCGGCGCGGCGAGCACGCGGTTTTCTTTCTCTCAATGGATGAAGCATGCGCGCGTGCCGCTCGCTGCGTGGAGTCGTCGGCGCCGTTGGACGGTCGCGTTGCTGATCGCTGCGCTGGTGTTCGCACTTGGCGCGCACGGCTGGGTTGTGACCGATTTCGGCGGCATCGAGGCGAGCCGGACGGCATTGGATGCGGCCACGCGGCATCTCGCGGATGCGCGCCACGCGTTGACGCAGTTGCCCGCGTTGCGCCGGGAAGTTGGCGCCAGGCCGGGTGGACCGTTGTCTGCGTCGTGGACCTCGGCGGACGATGTGCGCATCGTGTCCGAACTCGCAGCGCAGAATAGCGTCTCGCTGCTTTCGGTCGATCCCGGCGCCGCCAGCGGTTCAGGTGCTGAAAGCATGCGGCCGCTACAGCTCACCGGCCACACTGATTTCGTCCACCTGATGGCATTTCTGCGCGGGCTGTCGGATCTGCCGGTGCTGATCGTTCCCGTCGACGTGACGGTCAACCGCGAGGCCGGTTCATTGGCGATGAGAGCAACGCTGCAGGTATTCAGCGCGTTGAAGCCGATGCCTTCAACGGCTACCGCGGACGCGTTTGCCGACGACGGCCTTGATCTCGATGACGAAGAAGACGTCGTGTTCTTCGATCCGTTCCAGCTTCCGCAGGTGCTCGCATCCGGGGAACAGCAGCCGGACCCTTCGCAACTGCGCCTGGTCGGACTGTTCCATGATCGAACGCGCGGGCTGGCCTTGCTCGATACACCGGATGGCGCGACTACGGTCGTGGCCGGGCAGCAACTCGGTACTGAGCGCGTTACGCGGCTCGACGCGCTCAGCATCACGCTGGCTAGTGGCGGTGTGATACGCACGCTGGCGCTGACGGAGGCGTCCTGATGAGGATGATGAAGCCGTTTGGTGCCGCGGCGGCGTGCGCGGGCGTTCGTGTTTGGTTTGGCTCTGGCGTGGCGCGCGGTATGCTGGGGCACATGGGCGGGGGCGTGGTCCGCAGTCCGGTCCACCGGTCAGTTTGCAGCCAGCTTTGCGGTCCGGCAGACAGTCAGGCCCATAGCCCCGTTCGCCGTCTGCTTTGCCGTCTGCTTCGCAGTTTGGGTCCCAGTCCGGTTGGCATTGCGCGTAGCAGCCGCTTTCGTAGCTTGGTGGCGGGTACGGCGATAACCGCAGGACTCGCGCACGCGTCGACTCCACCGTTACCCGCATACATGCCGCTCGATGACGCCGTCGCGCTACCCGGTGCTCGATACGACGTACCGCCGCTGCCGCGAGGCAGCGCGGCCGAAGTCGCTAATCCGTTCCGTGACGATTACGCTGTCGAGCCTGGCGCTGAGTCTGGCCTATCCCGAGCGGCGGCAACCTCCGGGACTGGCCGCGCCGACCTGGCCGACGACCCGGCCAATGACGCGGACGGCTCAATGCCGCTACCGAGGCGCTCCCCACCCTCGACTCGCGACAACGTCACCGCAGCAGCGGCCCGCGAGGACCCCATCGGAGCCGCGGCGCTCGAAGGGCCGCCGGTGCCGCTGCCTCCGCTCGCGCGCCTGAGCGGCGCACCGAAAACGCCAGCAGACGCCCAACTCGCCGCCGACGACAAACCGATCTCGCTGAACTTTCAGCGCGCCGAACTCGGTGCGGTGCTCAACGCGTTCGCCCAGTTCACCGGACTGAACATCGTCGCGAGCGAGAGAGTGCGCGGCGCGGTTTCACTGCGGCTCGACAAGGTGCCATGGCGCACCGCGTTCGACACCTTGCTCGACGTCAACGGGCTCGCCATGGAGCGCCACGGCAACGTGATCTGGGTCGCGCCGGGCGCGGATCTGGCCGCGCGTGAACGGCTGCGTTTCGAAGCCCACGCGAGAGCCGCCGATCTTGAGCCGCTCGCCAGCCGTACGTTCGAGCTGCACTACGCGCGCGCCGAGGACGTGCGGCGTCTGCTGACCGGTGCCGGCAACCAGCGCGTACTATCCAAACGCGGCGCCGCGACTGCGGATCCGCGCACCAATCTGCTGTTCGTCACCGATCTCGAAGCACGGCTCGCGCAGATCACGGCCTTGCTTGCCTCCGTCGACCGGCCGACCCGCCAGGTATTGATCGAAGCCCGTATCGTCGAGGGCGAGCACGGGTTTTCGCGCAATCTCGGGGTGCGCCTTTCAATGGCAGCCGCCAACGCCGACGGCACCGCCCGGGGCTTGATGGGCGGCAAGGACGGCACCGTGTACGATCTGTCAGCCCGGCCAATTGCCGGTTTTGACGCCGCCACCGCCGGGCTGACCTTATTCGCAGCCGGTGCCACGCGTCTCCTGAACCTCGAGCTGAGCGCGCTGGAGGCGGAAGGGCGCGGTGAAATCGTCTCGAGCCCTCGCGTCGTCACCGCGGACCGGATGAAGGCGGTGGTCGAGCAGGGTACCGAGCTGCCGTATCAGGCGAAAGTTGGGCAGGGCGTGTCGGGCGTGCAGTTTCGCCGCGCCACGCTCAAACTGGAGGTCGAGCCGCAGATCATGCCGGACGGCCGGGTGGTGCTGGACCTCGACGTCGCCAAAGACAGCGTCGGCGAACAGACCGATGCCGGACCCGCGATCAATACCAAACACGTGCAAACGCGCGTCGAAGTCGAAGATGGTGGTACGGTGTCGATCGGCGGAATTTATGCGACCGACGACCGTGACGATGTGACGCGCGTGCCGGTCCTGGGCAAAATACCTGTTTTAGGCGCGCTTTTTCGCCATCGGGCCCATCGGGACCAGCGCAGTGAACTGGCCGTTTTCATCACGCCGCGCGTCGTTCAGACAAATTAGGGGCACGCTGCCGCCGCTGTCCAGCGGCGGCCTGCAGGCTCGACAAGGCAGCCGCTTTGCCAGTAAGCTGCGGCACGAACCATACCGGATTAGCCAGAGGACACCGTTGCAAGCGCGGGACGCACACGCCAATGTATTTTTTGTAGGGCTCATGGGGGCAGGCAAAACCACCGTGGGTCGGGCCATTGCGCGCCGTCTCGATCGCCCGTTCTTCGATTCGGACCATGAAATCGAGGCACGCACGGGCGCGCGAATCCCGGTGATCTTCGAGCTGGAAGGCGAAGCGGGCTTTCGCGATCGCGAAGCACATGTGATTTCCGACCTGACCGGGCGCGACAATATCGTGCTCGCCACGGGCGGCGGTGCGGTGCTGCGGCCGGAAAACCGCGAAGCGCTGCAAAATCGGGGCGTGGTGATCTACTTGCGCGCCAACCCACATGATCTCTGGCTGCGCACCCGGCGCGACAAAAACCGCCCGCTTTTGCAGACCGAAGACCCCAAAGCGCGCCTCGAAGCGCTGTACGAAGTACGCGATCCGCTATACCGGGAATGCGCGCACTTTGTAATCGAAACCGGCCGGCCTTCGGTCAACGGACTCGTCAATATGGTTCTGATGCAGCTCGAGCTGGCCGGCGTCGCCAAACATCCTGCGTCATAATGGACCGTATGATTACCGTCAATGTCGAACTGGGCGAGCGCGCCTACCCCATCCATATCGGTGCCGATCTGATCGGCCAGACCGCGTTGTTTGCGCCGCATATCGCCGGCAGTTCGGTCACGATCGTCACGAACACCACGGTCGACCCGCTTTACGGCGACCAGCTGCGCGCAGCGCTTGCGCCGCTCGGCAAGCAGATCTCCACGGTCGTTTTGCCGGACGGTGAGGCGTACAAGAACCTCGAAACGCTAAATCTGATTTTTGACGCGTTACTGGGCTCGCGCGCCGATCGCAAGACCACGCTGATCGCTCTCGGCGGCGGCGTGATCGGCGACATGACGGGTTTTGCCGCAGCCTGCTACATGCGCGGCGTGCCGTTCATCCAGGTGCCGACAACCTTGCTATCGCAGGTTGATTCGTCGGTGGGCGGCAAGACCGGTATCAACCATCCGCTCGGCAAGAACATGATCGGCGCGTTCTACCAGCCACAGGCTGTGATCGCCGACATCGGCGCGCTGCGCACGCTGCCGGCGCGCGAACTGGCAGCAGGCGTCGCCGAAGTGATCAAGACCGGCGCCATTGCTGACGCCGGTTTCTTCCACTGGATCGAAGCGAACATCGAGGCGCTCAATCGCTGCGAGCCGCAAGCGCTGGCCGAGGCGGTCAAGCGTTCGTGCGAGATCAAGGCGTCGGTCGTGGCGCAGGATGAGCGCGAAGGCGGACTGCGCGCAATTCTCAATTTCGGCCATACCTTCGGCCACGCGATCGAAGCCGGACTCGGCTACGGTGAGTGGCTGCACGGCGAAGCGGTGGGCTGCGGAATGGTAATGGCGGCGGACCTGTCGGTGCGCCTGGGTTATCTCGACGAAGCCGCGCGCAAGCGTCTGGTCGACGTGATCGTCGCCGCCCATCTGCCTACGCGTGCGCCGGCACTCGGTGACTCGCGGTACGTCGAACTCATGCGCGTCGACAAGAAGGCGGAGGCCGGCGCAATCAAATTCATTCTGCTGAAGCGTTTCGGTGAGACGCTGATCACCCAGGCGCCCGACGCCGAGGTGCACGCCACGCTGGCCGCCGCCGTCTGAGTCTCGCGGGGCATCCAGCAACGCAACACGCACCAGCGTCACGAGGCGCCGCCCATGTTTCGGAGAACCCGGTGACTGACAGGCGCAGCGACGATGTAAAGCATGACCCGGCGGCAGGCGCGT
>NZ_JAXDPY010000417.1:0-12149 GCF_034668105.1 Paraburkholderia sp.
ACGGCAAGTAATCACGTAGATCTATCAGTCTCTCGGCAGGTAGACCAGGCGATCAGAAAGCTTGATACGTCGCGACCAGAACCCGCTCACGCTCCCCACCAACGGCTCCGGTTTTCCTGTCCCGCGATAAGGATCGCGCCGACACTCCTCTAGCAACATGTTGATCTTGCGCAAGACTTTTTTGTCAGTTTCTTGCCAATACAAGTAGTCGTGCCACGCGTCGTCGGTGAACATAAAAACACTATCAGCCTTTGCGGCCTCCTCGTTGCGGCTTCTCTCTTTGTTCATCGGTCAGCAGTTCGCGCGCTGTCGCACCGCCGGCGTTCAATTGGGCGATAGATCTGGCGAGCCGCTGGGCATTCTTCGAAGAACTCAACAGATGCAAGGTCTCCTGCATCGCATTGAAATCCTCGAGCGAGACCATGACCACATTTTCGCCGCCCTGCCGGGTTATCAGCATGGGCGTGTGATCGCGGCAGACGTCGTCCATCGCTTGCTTGAAGCCGGCACGCGCCTCGCTGTAAGTAAGGACGTTCATTTGTTTTATCGATCTGCGAGGTTTCCCTCCAGTCGCTCCTGTAAAAGCTAGAGACGATGCCACCGCCGAATTGATTTCCTGCACTGCGGGGACTGCCAGGGTAAGGCCGTGGCCCAGACGAAAAAGCCCATCTGCACCACGGCAATCATTGTACAGATTACCGTACAAATCGACAAACCCGAAACGAGGGAGGAACACGTCGTCTAACCGATATAAAGCATGCCTGCCGCCGCCCTCGCCCGCCACTCAGCCAAACGGCCAATCTCACTGCGGCAAGACTTCCCCCTTCGTCTCCGGCGCAAACGGAATCACGAACAAACCGACGATAAATGCGAGCGCCGTCAACGCCACCGGCACCCCGAGCGTATGCATATGCAATACCGCCGCGCCCAGCAGGAAGTTGACACCGGCGCCGACAAACCGCCCGAACGATGTGCAAAATGCAAACGCCGTCGCCCGTACGCGGGTCTCGAACTGCTCCGGCAGCCACAAACTGAACAGCGCGAAATTGCCGCCGAAGAAGCCCAGCACAAAGAGCCATGCAATAAACGGCGCGAGCCCGTTCGGTAAATAGAACGCCCAGCCGAAACTGCCCACGATCGACACCGCCATGCCGATAAAGTAAATCGCCAGCGTCTTTTTGCGGCCGATGCGTTCAGCCAGCGGCGGCAGCGCAAGACAACCGAGAATCGTCGCAATCGACAACAAACCGGTGGCCAGCGACGCCGTCCTGATCGCATCGTTCTTCGCCATGCCGGCCTTCGTCGCCAGCTGGATCACCGCCGATGGCTCGTACACCGCGCCCGCCCACAAACCGATGATCGCGATCGTCAGCAGAATGCAGGCGACCCAGGTACGGCGCCGATACATCGGCCCAAGGATTTCGCGCAGCGGTTTGGCGCGCACGGTGCGCGCTTCCGCCTTCTGCCACTTTTCCGATTCCTTCACCCGCAGCAGCACCAGAATCGCGACCACCACCGGCACCGCGCCGGTCAGGAACATCGCGCGCCAGCCGTAATGCACGCCGATCGTATAGTTGAGCGCCGCCGCCAGAAAGAAGCCGGCGTAGTAGCCCGTTTGCAGATAACCGGCACCCATTTTGCGGCGATCTTCCGGCCACGCTTCGGCGACGTACGTTCCCGCCAACGCCCACTCGCCGCCAATGCCGACCCCGGCAATGAAGCGATAGACGGCGAGCTCCCACACGTTGTGCGAGGTCGCGGCAAGCCCCGTGAAAATGGCGAACGTGAAAATGGTGGCCGCCAACACCTTGGTGCGGCCAAAGCGGTCCGCCAGCGGCCCCCAGATAAACGACAGACCCCAGCCGACCAGAAACAACGCGAACAGAATCGACCCGGCGAGGCCCACATTCGCGGGCGTTGCCGCATAGCCCGAACGCGGCAACAACTCGGTCAACGCCGGCGTCAGCACGAGTGCGTAGATGAACGAGTCCATCCCGTCGAGCGTCCAGCCAGCCCACGCTCCCCAAAACCCTGCGATCTGCGAACGATTGAGCGGCGTGCGGCGCCGCGCCACCGGCGTGCGGTCGGTTAGTGAATTCATCATGCTCCTCCGGCCCTACGGTTGATGGTCCTGGCTTACTTGCCCGACATAAAGGAAACCACGAGATGGCGCGCCTCTGGGTGACCGATGTGCCTCGTACGAGGTTGGAAGGCCACCGCAGGCCGCGAGTGCTGAAATTTTTTCCGCGTCTGCCTTGCTGTAACACGCGCATTTTCATATATAATATTTGATATTATGAGCGACGCAATAGATGGTTTTCCCCTGGACGCCCCCGCGCGCAGCCCGCGTTTACCCGTGGCGGCGCCGCGTGAGAGCACCTCCCGCGTGATCGCGGAGGCGCTGCGCACGGCGATTGTCGACGGTACGCTGGCGCCTGGCGCGCCGCTGCGGCAGGACGCAATCGCGCGGCATTTCTCTGTCAGCGCAATTCCTGTGCGCGAAGCCTTGCGCCAGCTCGAAAGCGAGGGCTGGGCGAGAGCCGCCGTGCATAAAGGTGCGACCGTCGCGCCGTTGTCGGCGGACGAGGCGCGCGAAATCTACGAAATTCGCTCCGCGCTCGAGAGTCTCGCCATCGGCCTCGCGATTCCGGTTCATACCGCCGCCACGCTGCGCGAATGCGCGCGCCTCTGCCACGCCGCCGAGCGCGAGTCGGATCCGTCGTTGTACGTCGCGCGCAATGTGGCGTTTCATATGAGCCTGTATGCGGCGGCCGCCCGTCCGCAACTCGAGGATATGATCGGCACCCTGCATCGGCGCGGCGAACGGTATCTGCGCCTGAAGTTCGGCTTGCCGTCGTACAAGGGCGAGTCGGACAATGAACACGCCGCCCTGCTCGACGCCGTACAACGCCGTGATATCCCCGCTGCGCAGTCGCTGGTCGTCACGCATCTGCTCGGCACCGGCGACCTGCTCCATCGGTTCCTGACCGAACGCGCGCAGGCGGACGCCGCGCTTGCGAATCAACCCAAGCCGCGCGCCAGACGCACGCGCACCACCACTGGGAGCTGAATCCGCCGATGAACCGACCCGCCGAAACCGCCCCGGCTTCCACCACCGCCCGCTCCTGGACCACGCGTCGCGACGAGAAGAACCGTCGCCTCGCGGCCATCGCTCCGTGGCTGGAAGACGGCGTATTGCCGACCAACCGTATCGTCGATGCACTCGAAACACTGATCCAGCCCGGCGACCGCGTCGCACTCGAAGGCGACAATCAGAAACAGGCCGACTTTCTGTCCCGCTCGCTCGCCAAGGTCGATCCGCAAAAGATTCACGACGTGCATTTGCTGATTTCCAGCATTGGCCGTCCTGAACATCTGACGCTGTTCGAGCGCGGCATCGCGCACAAGGTCGATTTCTCGTTTGCCGGGCCGCAGAGTTTGCGGGTCGCGCAGTTGCTCGAAGACGGCCAGCTGGAAATTGGCTCGATCTATACGTACGTCGAGTTGTACGCACGGATGTTCGTCGATCTGACGCCGCACGTCGCGCTCCTGTGCGCGGAAAAAGCCGACCGTCACGGCAATCTGTACACCGGCGCGAACACCGAAGACACCCCCACCATCGCCGAAGCCGCCGCGTTCCGGCATGGCATCGTGATCGTGCAGGTCAATGAGATCGTCGACGAATTGCCGCGCGTCGATATCCCGGGTTCGTGGGTGGACGTCGTCGTGCAGGCGGACACGCCGTTCGCCGTCGAGCCTTTGTTCACACGCGACCCTCGGCATATCGGCGACTTGCAGGTGCTCACCGCGATGATGGTGATTCGCGGCATCTACGAGCCGTATGGCGTCACGTCGCTGAATCACGGTATTGGCTTCGATACCGCGGCGATCGAATTGCTGCTGCCCACTTACGGCGAATCGCTTGGCCTGAAGGGCAAGATCTGCCGCAACTGGACGCTCAATCCGCACCCCACCATGATCCCCGCGATCGAATCGGGCTGGGTCGACAGCATTCATTGCTTCGGCAGCGAAGTCGGCATGGAGGCGTATATCGAGGCGCGCCCCGACGTATTTTTCACGGGCAATGACGGCAGCCTGCGCTCGAACCGCGTGCTGTGCCAGCTAGCGGGTCAATACGGCGTCGACCTGTTTATTGGTTCGACCTTGCAGATCGACGCGGACGCGAATTCGTCGACGGTCACGCGCGGCCGCCTCGCCGGTTTCGGCGGTGCGCCGAACATGGGTCACGATCCGCGCGGCCGGCGTCATTCGAGCGAAGCGTGGCTCAAGCTGCTGAAGGATCAGGGTCCCGTCTCGCGTGGGCAGAAGCTGGTCGTGCAGATGGCCGAGACCTACAAGAAAGGCGGCGAGCCGACCTTCGTCGATGAACTCGATGCGGTCGCCGTCGGCGCGAAGAGCGGCATGCCGATCGCGCCCGTGATGATCTACGGCGACGACGTGAGCCATGTCGTCACTGAAGAAGGCATTGCGTATCTGCACAAAGCAGAAGGCATCGACGAGCGCCGTGCGGCGGTCGCCGCGGTGGCCGGCGTGACGCCGATCGGGCTGCGCGCGAAGCCGGAGAAGACGGCCGAGCTGCGCCGGCGCGGCATTGTCGCGTATCCGGAAGATCTCGGCATTCGACGTGGCGAAGCGAAGCGCTCGCTGCTGGCGGCACGCAGCATCGATGACCTGGTGACGTGGTCGGGCGGACTGTACGAGCCGCCGGCACGCTTCAGGAGCTGGTAACGATGGGCTCGCGCGAAGCTTTGCTCGAGCGTGCCGTCGGCGCCGCGGTCACGGCACAACCCGGCCTGTCCGACGTCCAGCTCGCCCATTACGCGGTCACCGCGCTGATCGAAGAAGCGCAGCTCACGCCGAAACCCGCGCTGGTCGACCGGCGCGGCAGCGGTGCGCATCGCGACCTCGATCTCGCCACCATGCTGCGCTCGGCCCATGCGCTCGAACCGACCTTCGCCGCGCTCGCGCACAGCGCGCGCCGCCGTGGCGAGCCATCCGCGCTGTTGCGCGCCGAACTCGCGCAGATCGGCCGCGCCGGCGAGCAGGCCATGCTGCATGCCACGGGCGGCAGCAATGCACATCGCGGCGCGATCTGGATCGTCGGCTTGCTGGTGGCGGGTGCTTCGATGCGAGGCGGTACTTCAATGCCAGGCGGCGGCTCGATGTCAGCCGGTGCCTCGGTGCGAGGCGTCTCCATGCCCGGCGCCACCGCGCGTCCGAACGCGTCGCACGTCTGCATGCTCGCCGCGCAAATTGCCTGCTTCCCGGATCGCTTCGCCTTGCCCACCGACAGTCACGGCGAGCGAGCGCGGCAGCGCTATCAGGTAGGCGGAGCGCGTCGTGAGGCACAAGACGGTTTCCCGCACGTCATCGATATCGGTTTGCCCGCGCTGCTCGCGGCGCGAGCCGGCGGCGTCGACGAAAACGCCGCGCGCATCGACGCGTTGCTCTCGATCATGGCCTCGCTCGACGACACCTGCCTGCTGCATCGCGCGGGTTTGCCTGGCTTGCAGGCCGCGCAACACGGTGCGCGCCGCGTGCTGCAAACCGGCGGCAGCTCGACGCGGGACGGGCACGCGGCACTCGCCGCGCTCGAGCACGAATTGCTGTCGCTCAACGCATCGCCTGGCGGCGCAGCCGATCTGCTCGCCGCCACTCTTTTTCTCGACATGCTGGCGCACCACGACGCCGGCGGGAGTTCAGCCTCATGGAACATCTGACCTTCGACTATCCGGCGCAACGCGCCGTCACGACCCGCGCGCATGTCGGCGTGGTCGGTTCGGGCGATCTCGAAGTGCTGCTGTCGCCTTCGGATAACGCTGGCGCGCTGAGCGCGCATGTGGTCGTGCGTACCAGCGTCGACGGCTACAGCCACATCTGGAAGAGCGTGCTCGACCGCTTCTTCACGCGCTACGACGGCGCGGCGCAAATCGAGATCAACGACTTCGGCGCGACCCCCGGCGTCGTGGCGCTGCGGCTCGCGGAAGCCATCGAAGCGGCGGAACAGGGAGACGGCGCATGAACACCGCACGTCCCGCGCCGATGCTGCGCGAAAGTTTCATTGAACTGCCGGCGCGCGAACGCGCCCGCTCGCTGCTCGACGCGGGCACGTTCCGCGAACTGCTCGGACCGTTCGACAAGATCGAGTCGCCGTGGCTGCCGCTGCAAGGTGTCGTCTGCCAGGCGGACGACGGCTGCGTGATCGCGCGCGGCACCATTGACGGCGAGCCGGCCGTGGTCGCCGCGATCGAGTCCGCGTTCCAGGGCGGCAGCATCGGCGAAGTGTCGGGCAGCAAGATCGCCGCCGCGCTCGAAATGGCGCTGCGGGATTGCGAGCGCGGCAAGATCGTGCGCCCGGTCGTGCTGTTCGAAACCGGCGGCGTCAGGCTTCAGGAAGCCAATCTCGGCCTTGCGGTGATCGCCGAGATGCAGGCCGCGATCGTCGCGCTGCGCCGGTATGTGCCGGTGGTCGGCGTGATTGCGGGGATGGTCGGCTGTTTCGGCGGCATGTCGCTGGCGGCGGCCCTGTGCTCGTATCTCGTCGTGACGAAGCAAGGGCGGCTCGGCATGAACGGCCCCGAGGTGATCGAACAGGAAGCCGGTATCGAAGAACTCGACGCGAGCGATCGCCGCCGCGTGTGGCAATTGATCGGCGGCGAACAACGGGCCGCAACCGCGCTCGCCGATCAACTGGTCGACGACGATGCCAACGCGGTGCGCGCCGCCGTGCGCTCGGCCTTCACGCCAGGCGTGCCGGCTGCGCATCGCAGCGAACAGGTCGACACGTTCCTCGACCGGCTCGCGCGAATCGACCCGGCCAGCGTCACGCCGGAAACCATGCGTGACGTGTTCAACCCGGTGTTCAACCCGGCGCACAACCCGCAAATCTCCGGCAAGGAGCAGGCATGAACGACATCACTCTCAGCCGCGGCGCGCGCTGGTTCCATGCGCTCGCCGGCGAGCCATCCGGCAACGCGCCCGTATGGAGCGGCGACGCGCCGCTCGGCGGCGAGACCGCGCGCTTCATTGCGGTCGTCCCTGATCCTGACAATCGCTTTCCGCGCGCGACCGACAATGTTGTCGGTCTCGAACAAGGCTGGCAGCTCGCGCGCGCTGTACGCGAGACCATTGCGCAGGACGCGAAGAGCGATAGGCGCCGCCCGATTGTCGCGATCGTCGATGTCAAAAGTCAGGCGTACGGCTATCGCGAGGAAATGCTCGGCATTCACCTCGCTTGCGCCGCCGCGGTGGACGCCTATGCATCGGCGCGCGACGCCGGCCACCCGGTGATCGCGCTGATCGTCGGACCCGCGATGTCGGGCGCATTCCTCGCGCATGGCTATCAGGCCAACCGGATCGTCGCGCTCGACGCGCCCGGCACGATGGTCCACGCGATGGGCAAGGAAGCGGCCGCACGCGTCACGCGCCGCACCGTCGAAGCACTCGACGCGCTCGGCGAAACCATTGTGCCGATGTCGTATTCGATGACTTCGTTCGCCAAACTCGGCCTGCTCGATCAGCTGATCACAGGTGTCGACGCCGATGCGCCCGATGCCGCGCAAATCGAGCACGTGCGTCAGGTGTTGAGCGAGCAGATTCAGAGCGCGCGCGATGACAAACCCGGTCTGTCGCATCGTCTGGAATCGGCTGCGGCTCAAAAGAATCGTGCAGCGTCGATCGAAGTGCGACGCCGTCTCGCCGAACAATGGGATGCCGAGTAATGCAGGTCTGCGCGGCGCCGCCGTTTGCAGCCGATCACGCGTTATCGTGCGATACGCGCTGGCAGCCGCATGACCTGTTGCGCCTGCGCCGTTTGCGGCAGTTCGAGGGCGAACCGGCATGGGTTCGCGCGTCTTTCGAGCGCGCGCCCTATGCCGTGGTTAGACGCGCGCCGGCCGCCGACGGCTTCGTTGCGATCGGCTTGCGTGGCGTGGAGCGGTCACAGCGTTACGGCGCGTGGGCGCATCTGGACGATATTGAAACCGCCGTGCCACCGGAAGCGTTAGCGCTTCGCAACCCGCTTGCGGAACGCGCGGCGTTGCCGGCTTTCGCGGCCCTGGCCGCACTACGAAGCGACACGGCCGGCGCGCTGGTTGAATTCGTCTGGGGGCCGACCGGCAGCGCAGGCTTTGAACTGGCCACTCAGGCACCTGCGGTCACGGTCTCGAGCGACCTCGATCTGCTGATCCGCGCGCCGGAAAAGCGCTCGCACGCGAGCGCCGTTCAATTGCTGGATTATCTGCAAACAATCGCGCAACGCGTCGGCATTCGCGTGGATGCGCAACTGGAAACACCCGCGGGCGGCGTTGCGCTGGCCGAGTGGGCCGCGGACAAAGCACGCGTGATGGTCCGCCACGCTCGCGGCCCGCAGCTCATTGCCGATCCGTGGGCGCCTCTTCACGGCAGTAGCTGATGCTGGCCCTCCTGTTTCCCGGCCAGGGCGCCCAGTCGGACGGATTCCTGCACAGTCTGCCGCAGCACCAGGCTGTGCGCGAAACACTCGACGAAGCGTCTCAGGTGCTCGGCACCGATGTACTCACACTCGACACGCCAGATTCGCTAGGCTCGACCGTCGCCGTTCAGATCGGCCTGACGGTCGCGGGCGTGGCGATCTCGCGCGCACTCGCGGAAGAACAGCTCACGCCGGGCATCAGCGCGGGTTTATCGGTAGGCGCGTATGCAGCGGCGGTCAGTTGCGGCGCGGTCCGCTTTGACGACGCGCTGAAGATGGTTCGCAAGCGCGCCGAGTTGATGGACACCGCGTATCCGTCCGGCTACGGTCTTGCGGCTATAGCCGGTTTGACCGAACACCAACTGGAGACACTCGCCGGGCAGCACGCGGAGGCGAACAATCAACACGTGTATATCGGCAATGTGAACGCGCCACGTCAGATCGTCATGGCCGGTGCGAACGCCGCACTGGACGCATTCATGGAGCGCGCGCTAGCGGCGGGCGCTCGCAAGGCCACCCGTCTCGCCGTGAGCGTGCCGTCGCATTGCGAACTGCTCGCACATGCCACAGACGAGCTGAGCGTGTACGCACAGGATGTGCCTTTTCATGTGCCTCAAAGCACCTATATCGGCAACCGCGGCGGTCGGCCTTTGTACACGGCTCAAGCGATTCGCGACGATCTCACGACCAATATGCGCTACACCGTGCGCTGGTTCGACGCGCTCACCGCGATGCAGGAAATGGGCGCCCACGTGCTGATCGAAGCGCCGCCGGGCCAGGTGTTGACGGACATCACGCGTGATAATTTTCCGGACACGATCGCGCTTGCTGCGAGTACCTTCTCGTTCGACAGACTCGTGGCGACTGCCCGACGGCGTCTCAGCGCCGCTTGACCAGGCGGAGTGAATGCGCGGAGTGAATGCGCGGAGTGAATGGGCGGAGTAATGTGCAGATTGAGCGCCCGGATTCAGCACCACGGTTGAGCACCACTACGCCCCCTGGGCCTCCGCAACCTGCCGCCCTTCACTCGACGAAGATTTCCTGCAACGTCGACAACGCATTCGATAGCGCCGTATCCGATACGGAGCCTGCACGCTTCACCAGCCGCGTCTTGTCTACCGTGCGAATCTGATCGAGCAGGATCAAACCTTTCTTGCGCAAGAAAGTGAGCGGGACGCGAAAAGGCGCCACACCGCCGGCGGTGGTCATTGGCGCGACGATCACCGTGCGCAGGTGATCGTGCAATTCGCCCGGCGAAACAACCACGCATGGCCGCGTTTTCTGTATCTCGCGGCCGACGGTCGGATCCAGCGCGACAAGCCAGACTTCGCCGCGCGCTACCACTCGAGCCCCGCGTCATCGGCATTGGGAAACTCGCCCATTACCAGCGCGTCGTCTTTGGACGCCGCCAACGAACGGCTCGCGTCGGCCCACCCCGTACGCGCTTTCTTTTGCGGACGCCGTATCACGAGGGCGTTCCCTTCAACTTGCATATCCACTTCGTCCTCCAGCCCCAGTTGGGTCAAGATAGGTTTCGGAATCAGTACACCATGGGAGTTACCCATTCTGCGGATGGTCGTTTTCATGGCAGCACCTGAACTGGAATGCTAAAGGGTAGGCATTTGAAAGTAAACACAATGTTATTACAGTGTAGCACGGCAAATGGCATAAGACGAATGACGCGTGGTTGCGTGCGAGGTTGCATGCTTTCTCGATCGCTCGCCTCAGCGCCTCTCGATCAACTGCCGCCCCATCGCCTTCGCATACTGATCACACGCGCTGCGCGCGACGCGTGAAGCCGCCAGCACGCCGACGTCGGCGTCGTCGCGGTAATACATCGCAACGTCGATCGGCGGCGGCAGCGGCCGCACCTGCAATTGACCCAACTCACCGCTGCTCAGGAACGGCTCGACGAACAGCGCCGGCACCGCCGCGATCCCATAGCCATCGCGCAGCAGTTTCACGATCACCGCCACCGACGGCATGCAGGTCACCTGAGTATCCGCAAGCGGCACGCCGGCGCGCTTCGCGAGCTTCTCCACGATCGCCTCCACGGCGAGCTGTGGCGCGGTGCCACGTCCGAACGTCAGCACCGGTTTCTGCAATACCGTCTGCACATGTTTCGCGCGGCTGGCCGGAATCAGGT
The DNA here is from genome assembly GCF_034668105.1 of Paraburkholderia sp. Classification (GTDB taxonomy): domain Bacteria; phylum Pseudomonadota; class Gammaproteobacteria; order Burkholderiales; family Burkholderiaceae; genus Paraburkholderia. Next base: position 10,620 of record NZ_JAXDPY010000417.1, read on the forward strand.
CGTCGCGCGCGATCCAGCGCACCGGATAACTCGCCAGCAAGGTCGAAACAATCGACGCTTCCTGCTCGCCGGTTTCCTCGACCTGAATGACGAGATCCAGGTCACCCGCGCGCAGCCTGGGCCCAAGCACAGCGCTCGAGTCGACGCTCAGGTCTACGACGATACGGTTGTACCCGGCGTTCAGCATGCGGATGTAGTCGGGCAGCCAGCTATGCACCACCGTTTCGATGACACCGAGCCGCAGCCGCTTCGTCACCTGGGTTTCGTCCTGGGCGGCCAGTTGCAGCGAGCGCGTGGCCTGCACCACCGATCGCGCATGCGCGAGCAGCCGTTCGCCATGCGCCGTCAGTTGAAACGCCGCGGCGTCGCGCTCGATCAACTCGACGCCCAACTCGGTTTCAAGCGTTTTGATGCGCAGCGAAATCGCCGCGGGCGTGGCGTGCATGGCAGTGGCGGTCGCTCGAAAACTGCCCAGACGAGCGAGCGTCAGAAACGTTTCGACAAAACGGGTATTCATTGCATCAGCTCTCCCCACAGCATTCCCGAAGGCCTTCGATCATCACCGGAAAATCGTCACGATGCCGTTAAGTTTAATTTAACGAAACGCAAGAATAACTCGCTGGCTGGATATTTTTGGCGTTACTAATCTGGCTTCCATCAGTCATCCGGACCTAGCTGGAGTCAAGCCGTTCATGTCCTACACGCCATCCGAGTTTCGTCAGCAGATTCGCAGCCGCCGCCTGTCCGGGCCGACGGCCGGCTATTGCGGCGACTATGCGCAAGCCAATCTCGCCATCCTGCCCCGGCAATACGCCGACGACTTCCTGCGCTTCTGCACGCTCAATCCGAAGGCTTGCCCGTTGCTCGGCATCGGCGAACCCGGCGCATGGCGCATTCCGTCGCTCGGGGCCGATCTCGACATACGCAATGACGTCCCCGCGTTTTACGTCTATCGCCACGGCGAACGTGCCGAGGAGGTGCGCAGTCTCGACGAGTTGTGGCGCGACGACCTGGTGGTGTTCGCGATCGGCTGCTCGTTTTCATTCGAAGAAATGTTGCGGCGCGAAGGCATTCCCCTGCGCCACATCGAACAGCAGGTCAACGTGCCGATGTATCGAACGCGCGAACGCAACGTGAGCGCCGGCGTGTTCGGCGGCAACCGGGTGGTCTCGATGCGGCCGATGAAAGCCGCCGACGCGATCCGCGCCATCCAGATCACCAGCCGTTTTCCCGCGGTACATGGCGCACCGGTGCATATCGGCGACCCCTCGCTGATCGGCATTCGCGACATCACGCGGCCCGATTTCGGCGACGCGGTAGAAGTGCGCAGCGACGAGTTGCCCGTGTTCTGGGCCTGTGGCGTCACACCGCAAGCCGCAATAGAAAGCGCGCGCTTGCCGTTTGCGATCGCGCACAAACCGGGACACATGCTCGTCACCGACATTCCCAACGCCTCGCTCGCCGTCATCTAGCGCAGCGCCATTTCATCCGCAAGCCGCGCGCAAGACGCGGCCCATCACGACGACCGGA
>NZ_JAXDPY010000418.1:0-5204 GCF_034668105.1 Paraburkholderia sp.
GCCCGAAGACGAGGTATGAGAAATGGGTTGTAAAGGTACGGTTTGGTCGGCCGCGTTATATGTCGTGTCGGTGGCGCTGTCGCCGGCATTCGCGCAGGCATCGGCCGACGAAGCCAATAAGAGTAACAACCCACTTAACCTGGCCGCTTCATTCAACATCCAGAATTACTACACGCCGAGTGTGTTCGGCGCGAGCGCGCACACCAACGATCTGCTGTTGCGTCCCACCGTGCCGATCGGCCCGAACAGCCTGATCGGCGTGCCGCAAATCTTCCGCGCCACTGTGCCGGTCAGCACGCGCCCCGCCCCGAGCGGTGGGTACAACACCGGCCTCGGCGACCTGAACCTGTTCGACATCTTCCTGCTTTCGCAAGGCGACGTGCAGATCGGCGTAGGTCCGCTGGTGACCATGCCGACCGCCACCGATCCGAGCCTCGGCACAGGCAAGTGGCAGGCCGGTCTTGCCGCCGTTGCCGTGAGTGCGACCAAGGCGCGGCTCCTCGGCGCGCTGGTGCAGTGGCAACACTCGTTCGCCGGACAAAGCAGCCGGCCGACCACGCAGTCGCTCACGGCGCAACCGTTCGGCATCTTCAACCTGCCGGGCGGCTGGTACATCCGCTCGACCGGCATATGGACTTTCGATCTGCAGCACGGCAGCTATTACATTCCGGTCGGCCTCGGTGCCGGCAAGGCGTGGAAAGGTGGTTCGACCATCTACAACGCGTTTATCGAACCGCAGTATTCGGTCGCGCATTCCGGCGCCGGGGTGCCCCAGTTCACGATCTTCGCGGGCCTGAATATGACGTTCGGCAAATAGACTTGAACCTGAGAGAAAGCAGACATGACATTGCTTAAACGCCTGCAAATCGGCGCGCTCGTCGCCAGCCTGTCGCTGACGGTGTTGCCGTGCACGCAAGCCGCCGCTCAGGCCAGCGTCCCGGCCGCGACCGTCACGGCTTCTCCGGATGAAGCACGCGCGATCGCCAAAGATGCGTTCCTGTACGCGTATCCGATGCTGTTCAACTACAAGACGCTTTATCAGCAGGCGCTCGACTCCGGTTCAAAGTCCTACGTGGGCGGCTTCGGCAAGTTCCGCAATTACTCCCGGCCGTACGGTCCCGAGAACAAGGAGATCGTGACGCCGAACAACGACACGCCGTACTCGTGGGCATGGCTCGATCTGCGTCGCGAGCCGTGGGTCCTGACGGTGCCCGCAGTGGCGAAAGAGCGCTACTACGTGTTCCAGTGGATCGATCTGTTCACCTACAACTTCGCGTACGTCGGCTCGCGCGCCACCGGCAACGGCGCGGGTCACTATCTGTTCGCCGGACCGAACTGGCATGGCGACACGCCCAAAGGCATCGACAAGGTGTTCCGCTCGGAGACCGACCTGATCCTGACGCTCGGCCGCACGGCGCTCAACGGCGCGAGCGACGTCAAGAATGTTCAGGCGATCCAGAAGCAATACAAGCTCACGCCGTTGTCCACGTTTGAGCATACGGCTGCACCACCGCCCGTCGCGAAGCTCGATTTTCCGAAATGGGATGAAGCGAAGGCGACCTCGGTCGACTTCATCGCGTACCTGAACTTCCTGCTGCAGTTCACGCAGCCGCCCGCGCCGTCGGAGAAGGAATTGATGGCGCGCTTCGCGAAGATCGGCATTGCGCCGGGCGCGCCGTTCGATCCGGCCGCGTTGCCGCTGGAGACTCGCGTCGCACTTGAAGCGGGCGTCGCCGACGGCAAAGCCGCTTTGGCCGATGCGGAAAAACACACGACCAGTTCGTTCAACCTGTTCGGCAGTCGTGCGGACCTGAAGGACGACTACACCACGCGCGCCGTTGCGGCGGCGATGGGAATTTACGGCAATACCAAGGAAGAAGCGGTGTACGTCGGCACGCGGGTGAACGGCGAACACGCGCAACTGCTCGGCTCGCAGCCCTACGTGTTGCACTTCGACAGGAAGGACCTGCCGCCCGCGAAGTTCTTCTGGTCGATGACGCTGTACGACCTGCCCGCGCGTCATCTGGTCGCCAATCCGATCGATCGCTATTCGATCGGCGATCGAACCAAAGGCCTGAAATACGGCTCGGACGGTTCGCTGGATATCTACGTGCAGAACACGGCGCCGGGCGCGGACAAAGCGTCGAACTGGCTACCGGCACCCGCGGGCGCATACGACCTCGTCATGCGGATCTATGGTCCGGACCAGAGCGTGCTGGACGGCGCCTGGAAATTCCCCGAGTTGCAAAAGCGCTAAGCCGCGCATGGACGAACCCGAGAACGATATGAACCGAAAAAGCGCGACATGGGTCACGGCTGCCGTGCTGGCATCGGTCGCCGCGCCGATTCTCGCGAAGACGCAGCAGGACCAGGCGGCCCATGCGACGGCCATTACCGCGTCCGTGCCAGGTCCGGTGGCCGGCTACACGATCTCGGAAGAATACGCGCGACTGGTGGCGCGCCAGACCTATTTCTGGGCGTGGCCGATGGCGAACGTGTACGGCCGCCTGCTGGCGATGAGGCAGGTGCCGCAGCCGGGTCTGAACGGCGGCATCGTGCCGGTCGCGCCGCCCAATCATCTGTCGATGCTGCGCGACTATATCGAGCCGCAGGAACGTTTTGTCGCCTGTCCGAATCAGGACGTGGTCTACGGCTCCGCGATCCTCGATCTGAACCGGACGCCGGTGGTCGTGCAGGTGCCCGATTTCGGCAAACGCTTCTGGGTCTATCAGGCCGTCGATCTGCGCACCGACGGTTTCGCGAGTCTCGGAAAGATGTACGGCACACGGCCGGGTTTCTATCTGTTGGCCGGTCCCGACTGGCACGGCCCGGTGCCCAAGGGCATTCGCCAGGTGTTCCGTTCGTCGACGGGTGTGGGTAGCTTCATTCCGCGCGTCTTCATGGACGACACGCCGCGAGATCGCGAGGCCGTGCAGTCGGTGATTGCAAAGGTTGGGCTGTATCCGCTCGCGGAGTACGACGGCAAGGTCAAGGAAACCGACTGGTCGAAGCTGCCGAGTTTTGGGCCGACCGGCAGTGCGGCGGGCGGCAACGCCGAAGAGATCAAGTGGGTCGATCCGAACCGGTTCTGGGACGAACTGCCCGCGGTGCTCGACGAGACGCCGCCGCAGCGCGGCGAAGAAGCGCTGTATGCACAGGCGCGCGCGTTGATCGCGGCGGCGCAAAAAGATCCGGCGATCAAGACCGCGATCGTCGACGAAGCGGCCAAGGCCGACGCGGATCTCGTCACGCCGCTGTTCAACTTCAATACCTTCGGCAAGCGGCTGACCGCCAACTGGAACACCATCAGCAATGGCGCCGCATTCGGTACGGACTACTTCACGCGCACCGCGGTGGCGAAGTCGAACATCTTCGTCAACAAGCCGAATGAGACGAAGTATTTCTACGCCGACGCCGACGCGTCCGGTCAGCGCCTCGACGGCAACGCGCACTACACGGTGACGTTTGCCAAAGATAGTTTGCCGCCAGTGAAAGGCTTCTGGTCGCTGACCCTATACAACGCCCATCATTTTTTCTCGCCGAATGCGCAGAACCGCTACTCGCTCGGCACCAAGAACAAGGACTTGAAGTTCAACGCCGACGGCTCGTTGACGCTCTACGTGCAGAGCACGAGCCCAGCCGACGACAAACTCGCCAACTGGCTGCCGGCGCCGGCCAATGAAGCGTTCTCGTTATACGTGCGCGCCTATTGGCCGCAGCAGCCGGCACTCGACGGAAGCTGGACGCCGCCACCGATCAGGCGCGAACCGTGAGGGACGTGCTGTCGCGCATGCGTGCGGCCTGAGGCCGCGCTTGGTTCACAGCGTGTTCCGCAAAGTGAGAATGCGGTATCCAAAATTTATGAGGATGACTATGAGTCGCCGAAACCGTTTGTCCGCCAGCAGGTCGCTCCCGAGGTTATGTACGGGTGCGCTTCTGACCACCGCCGGCATTGCTATCTCCCAGCAAGGGTGGGCGACTGAAGGTGGCATCGGCAGGCCGATCACCGGCCAGCAGATCACGCCCTACGCCGGTGTGGTCCCGCCTGGCAGCGACTGGATCGTGTCGGCCACCACCATCTATTACGAAGGCTCGCTCGGCGCGAGCAAGACGATTCCTATCGCTGGCCAGATTACTGCCGGCGTCGACGTCACAGCCGTGTACACCATCGCCAATGCGGTCAAGACGTGGGGCATCACCGCGGGCGGCTGGAATTTCGCGTCGGCGTTCGGGGTGCCGTTCCAGTACACCGACATCTCGTCGTTTCACGGCCGCCTGCCGAACGATCACAACACCCAGTTCGCCGACCTCTTCTTCACGCCGGTGGTGGCCGGCTATCACCTGACCAAGACCGATCACGTCGCGTTCAGCGTGCAGATTTACGCGCCGACCGGTGCTTACAGCACGACACGCCTTGCCAATGCCGGCCAGAACACGTGGACCTTCACGCCGACGGTCGCCTATACCAAGCTGTTCCCGAAAGAAGAGATCGAGTTGTCGTTGAACTACGGCGTCGAGTTCTACACGCCCAACAACGACACGCACTATCACAACGCACCCGTCAGCGTGCTCGATCTGCTGGCGCTCAAGCGCTTTGGCAGCGGCTGGGGCGTGGGCGTGGTGGGTGGCTACATTCAGCAGATCGGTCACGACAGCGGCGGACTTGCCGAGCTCACCGGCGGCAATCAGGGGCATGCGGTGGGGATCGGGCCGATGGTGACCTGGTCGGGCAAGGTCCAGAAAACACCGGTCTCGGCTTCGCTGCGTTGGGTCAACGAGTTCAACGTCAGCAACCGGCCGAAGGGCAATGCGGTGGAGCTGTCGATCAGTGCCACGTTCCAGTGACGCAGCATGCATTAGGTGATTCGCCGTTCCTTGCGCGGGCGTTTTTGTCCGCAGAGAGGTCGACGCCACCTCTCCCATCAAGGTCGAGTTCATCGCGCAATCGCCGGTTGCGCGCCTCGGTGATGGCCGCGACGTTGCCGCTCGCATCGGTCCACGGCCACGCGGAGCCGAAGTTCAGCGTGTGCCGCTGCGTGGCGTGTCCGGCGCGAGGTTTCAGCACGACCCGACCGATCGAAATCGTTCGATCGAAATGCAAAGGAGAGGGCTTATCTGCCCGGCATTATGGGTATGCCGGATTGAAACAAGCCGCGATTCAAAGTTGTCTAGTTCGGCATGCTTTGCCGATGTTTGATTGATTC